>CAUZAY010000044.1:0-19887 GCA_963577695.1 Vicinamibacteria bacterium
GGATGAACGCGTGATCCGAGAATACATCCAGCAGCAGGAGTGAGAGGATCGGCGACTCGACAAGTTGCCGTTGGAGTAGGGGAGCCACCTTCAGGTGGCGCAAGTGACCGCGTCGCGGTCAGGTCAGGCCGCTTTGAGCGGCTCACAGTTAAAGCCCCCGGCTTTGCCGGGGGATACTTACTGTTCTGTAAACGTAGTCGTTGCGTAAGTTCCAGGGGACTGGGCGACGTCGACATCGCGAGGCAGGGCTGGGCCAGGCCCCCTGTCTCCCGTCTAGCTCCCGCCGCCCTCAGGCGCGGGGTCGCTGGTTTCGTCGTTCCCCACCGCGCCGAAGTACGCCAGTCCGACCAGCACTGCGCCGAACAGCGCGCGGGCGATCTGCGGTTCCGGCGCTACCTGACCGTACAAGCGAGCGGCGCTGTGCAGCGAGAGTGATTGCAGACCGAACAGGGCGGTGAGCGCGAGGGCGAGGCTGCCGGGGAGGCCAACGCGGATGCAGACCCCCGCCGCCACCAGCACCGCGCCGAGTGCGACCGCGATCAGGTTGGCAATCCAACTGAGCTGCGCCGGACCGAAGAAGTCGACGAGCGCCGCCCCCACCGCGTACAGGCCGTAGCCGGTCATCCCGAGTGTCGCCGCAGTCAGCATGGTGATGGTGAGGTATTATGCGTGCCTTGTGTCTCAGCGTCTAGCAGCGGCCCGGGGGACAAGTGCCGCGTTGCACCGAGACCCTGGGTTAGCACTGTCGGGCCGATTCAGCCCCGGTCGAAACCAGCGGGACTTGTGCCACGGGCCGCACACCCGTGTCACCACATCAGGGTCCCGACGTCCGTGGATCGGGGTGTGTCTGACGCTGCTTCTGGGTGTCTGCACGGTGTTGCCGCGTCCCGTCGGCGGCCAGGGCGCGCCGACGAGCGGATTCGAGCGCATCCTCGACCAGTATGTGCGTGACGGTTTCGTCTACTACGCGTCGCTCAAGGTGGAGCGCGGGGCGCTCGACCAGGTCATCGCGTCGCTCGCTGAAAGACCGCGAGCATTCGAGGCCTGGTCGGAAGCGCGCCGGCTGGCGTACTGGATCAATGCCTACAACGCCCTGGTCTTGCGCGCCGTCATTGACGAGTACCCGATTCGCGGCACGTCGGCCGATTTCCCCGAGGCGAGCGTCATGCAGATTCCGGGAATGTTTGCCGGACGCGAGCATCAGATTGCCGGGGAGCGCCTGACCCTGGAGCTGATCGAGGAAGAGCGAATCGCACCGTTCGGCGATCCCCGGGCGCATCTGGCGCTTGGTCGCGGCGCGGTGGGGAGTCCTCGGTTGCGCAGCGAGCCGTTTCGCGAGCTCGAGCTCGAGATGCAGTTGGAAGCGGTCGTCGCCGACTTTGCGACGACCCCGCGCCACGTCACCGTAGACCGCGCCGCGGATCAGGTCGTCGTCAGCGCGCTGCTCGGGTGGCGGCCCGACCGCTTCGCGGACCCGGCCAGCGCCGACGACTCCACCGGTCGAAGCGCGCTCGAGCGGGGTGTGGTGTCGCTCATCGCCCCGGCGCTGTTTCCCAGCGAGCGTGCCTTCCTGGCGGAGAACACCTTCCGGTTCAGCTATCACGAGTTCGACTGGCGCTTGAACGACTTGACCGGAGGCAGGCCGTAATGGAACTGGGTCTCGAGGGGAAGGTTGCGGTCGTCACGGGGTCAAGCCGCGGTCTCGGACTTGCGAGCGCCACGGCGCTCGTCCGAGAAGGGGTGCGCGTGTGCGTATGCGCACGGGGCCGAGCGCGGCTCGACGAGGCGGTATCCGAGCTGCGCACCATTGCGGGCGCGGAGGAGGTCGTGGTCGGGGTCGAGGCTGATCTCAGTACCGTCGACGGTGTGACGTCCGTCATCGACCATACGGTCGACACGTTCGGCGGGCTCGACATCCTGGTCAACAACGTCGGCAAAGCCGGTGGGGCCGGTGTGGTCGACACCAGTGATGCCGACTGGCAGGCCGCGCTCGACCACACCCTGTATCCGGCGATACGCGCCTCTCGGCGTGCGGTGCCGCACCTCCGCCGACGTGGCGGCGGCGTCATCATCATGATTGCGTCGATCTGGGGGCGGGAGTCGGGCGGTCGCATGACCTACAACGCCGTGAAGGCGGCCGAGATCAGCCTGGCGAAGGCACTGGCCGGTCAACTCGCGCCGGACAACATTCGAGTCAATAGCGTCGCCCCTGGGTCGATCTCGTTTCCGGGTGGGTCTTGGGCGAAGCGCCAGGCTGAAGACCCGGACGGGATGGCCGCGTTCGTCGCGCGCGAGCTTCCGTTTGGTCGGTTCGGCCGCGCCGATGAGGTCGGCGACGTCGTGACCTTTCTCGCCTCCCCCCGCGCCAGCTGGATCAGCGGCGCCTGTGTCACCGTCGACGGCTGCCAGTCGAAATCCTTGTTTTAGGTTTTCCGACGAGGCGCCCGTAGAGGGCGGCGTCGCGGCATCGGCTCAGCGCGGTCACAGCCCACCGGGCTGCTCCCTCCTCGCGCCTGGCCAGACAGACGCCTCGTCAGAAAACCCCCTCAGACGTCTTTCAGCAACCTATTAGTTCTTAGCGGGGGCGCTGTCCCGGATATCACAGGGTCAATGTGCGCTTTTATTTCGTATCTTGATCGTTTTTCGTTCGCCTGATAGCATGGGCGTCCATGGGACGCGCCGCACCACTTGAACTGGCCGGACCGCCGATGACACCGCTGCTCTCTGAGGGGCAGCGTGACGCGGCCTTGCAAGCTGTCCTCGACGATCTTGCCCCCGTCGGGCCCGCCGGGCCCGACGACGCTGCGTCCGGGTCAGCCCTCGTTCCGGTTGATGGTGAGTTCGTGACGGCCTGGCGCCGCCTGCCGGCCGAATCGGCTCAGTTCGCTGACTTTCCGGACGGGATCGACGCACGGCTGCGAGCGGCGCTGGCCGCGGGCGGCATTACGCGTCCCTACACCCATCAGGCCGAGGCGATGGGACATGTGCTGGCGGGCCGCCATGTGGTCACGATCACGCCGACCGCGTCAGGCAAGACACTTTGCTACAACGGGCCCGTGCTCAGCCACATCCTGCAAGACCACTCGACGCGCGCGCTCTATCTCTTCCCGACCAAGGCGCTGGCGCAGGATCAGCTGGCCGAGTTGCTCAGGCTCACCGCCAAGCTCGAAGAGCATGTGTCGATTGGCGCCCACACCTACGACGGCGACACCCCGCAAGACGCGCGGCGCGCGGTGCGAGGGCGGGCACATCTGGTGCTGACCAATCCCGACATGCTGCACTCCGGCATCTTGCCGCACCACCCGCGGTGGGCGAAGCTGTTCGAGAACCTGCGTTATGTCGTCATCGACGAACTGCATGCGTATCGGGGCGTCTTTGGCAGCCATCTCGCCAACATTCTCCGGCGGCTCAGGCGCGTCTGCGCGCACTACGGCTCGGCGCCAGTCTTCATCTGCTCGTCAGCCACCATCGCCAACCCCAAGGAACTGGCGGAAGGGCTCACGGGCGAAGCGGTCGAACTGGTAGCGCGCAACGGGGCGCCTCGCGGCGAGAAGATCTTTGCGCTGGTCAACCCACCGGTGGTCAATCCGCAGCTCGGTATTCGCCGGTCCTATGTCGCCGAAACCCGGCGGGTGGCGACCATGTTCCTGAAACGGCGACTCCAGGTCATCGTGTTCGCGCAAAGCCGGCTGGTCACCGAAGTGCTGACCACCTATCTCAAGGACGCCTGCCGCCGTCTGCCGGGCGGGGCAGAGGCGATCCGAGGTTACCGGGGTGGCTACCTGCCGATCCGTCGCCGCGATATCGAGCGTGGCCTGCGCGCCGGTACGGTGTCGGGGGTCGTGTCGACCAGCGCGCTCGAACTCGGTATCGACATCGGCGCGCTCGATGTGTGTGTCATGGCCGGGTATCCCGGTACGGTCGCGGCGACGTGGCAGCGGGCCGGCCGGGCTGGTCGGCGCAGCACGCGCTCGGCCGCGATCATGGTGGCCAGCAGCGGTCCGATTGACCAGTTCATCGTGCAGCACCCGGACTACTTCTTCGAGGGATCGCCGGAGCACGCCCTCATCAATCCAGACAACCTCCAGATCCTGCTCGACCACATCAAGTGCGCGGCGTTCGAGTTGCCGTTCGCGCCGGACGAGCAGTTCGGCCAGGAAGATCTGCAGGCCGTGCTCGGACTGTTGCGCGAGGAGGGCTTCGTTGATCTGGTGGACGACTCCTGGCACTGGATGCACGAGTCGTATCCCGCCGATGCCGTCAGTCTTCGCTCGGTGTCATCGGACAACTTCGTGGTCGTCGACGTCTCAGACGAGACCACGATCATCGGCGAAGTGGACTTCAGCGCTGCGACGTCGACCCTCTACGAGCAGGCTATCTATCTCGTCGAGGGCAAGCAGTATCAGGTAGACCGGTCGGAATTCGACCGCCGCAAGGCGTATGTGCGACCAGTCGACAGCGACTACTACACCGACGCGATCACCTACACGAAGGTGACGGTCCTCGAGGAGTTCGACCGTCTCCACGCGCGGCCGGGAGCGGTGGCGGACCGGGAGGCCGCCGACGCGGCGGCGGGCTGCCACGGCGAGGTGCACGTCGTGTCGCGGGTGGTTGGGTTCAAGAAGATCAAGTTCTACACCAATGAGAACGTGGGTTCTGGAGAGCTCGACCTCCCTGAGCAGGAGATGCACACGACGGCGTACTGGCTCCAGTTGTCGCGGGGGTTTGTCGACAGTTTGCCATTCGCTGGGGACGACCGGCGAGACGGGATCGTCGGGCTCGGTTTTGCGCTGCGGCAGGTGGCGCAGCTGTTGTTGATGTGCGACCGGCATGATGTCGGTCTTGCCATCCACGGTGAAGGAGCCCGCCAGGCGCCGATGCGAGTGAGTCCGAGCCCGCCGACCGCCGAGGAGGAGGAGCCGACCATCTTTATCTATGACAACTATCCAGGGGGCATCGGCTTCAGCGAGCCGCTCTTCGGTCTGCACCATCGGCTGCTGGCCGATACGCGGGCGTTGATTGAACGGTGTCCCTGCGAGTCAGGATGCCCTGCCTGTGTTGGCCCGGTCGGCCAGACCGGACCGCGCGCGAAGGTGGTCGCTCTGGCACTGCTCCTTGGCCTCGCCTGATCCCGTGATGACCGATCTGAGCCGGTTGCGAGACGTGCTTCGGGGGGCGAAGCGATCGGGGGCCACGCCGATGCTGGCCGCACGGACGCCATCGGTTGATCTGGAGGCCTTTGCCGCTGTGCTCGGCGGTGCGCTCGAGGATGGTCCGTCAGGGCCCTGTCCGGTGGTGCGGTGGTGGTGTGGTGGCGCAGCCGGCGACGCACCCTATGGCGACCAGCTCGGAGCTGCCTCGAGCACCATCAGCGCCGCGGGGGTGCGGGCGCTTTGTGGGAGCGAGCACGAGGGTGAGCCTCTCTGGTCAGACCCCGACCCGAGGTCTGGACTGCTGTTCTTCGACCTGGAGACCACCGGGCTCAGCGGAGGGTCGGGCACGGTGGCCTTCGTCGTGGGGTTCGGCTGTTTCGTGGGTTCTCGCTTTCACGTCTGGCAGTTCGTGTTGCCGAGTTTTGCGACTGAGCGTCGTCTGCTCGCCGCCGTCACCGCCGCGGTCTCACGTGCGCATACGCTGGTGACGTTCAACGGCAAGTCCTTTGATGTGCCGTTCATGGAGATGCGTTGGCTTTATCAGCGCCTCGAGACACCTCTGCCGTCGTTGCGGCATCTAGACCTGCTGCACCCGGCCCGTCGTCTCTGGGGACCGGAGACCGGCGGATTGGGTGGTCTGGAACACCGTGTGCTGGGTTTCCGACGCGACGATGACGTGCCGGGCTTCGAGATACCGTCTCGGTACTTCGACTATCTGCGTTCCGGCAATCCGCAGCCGTTGCGGGGCGTGCTCGCGCACAATCAATTGGATCTGGTGTCTCTCGGCGTGTTGACCGGGATGGCGTGTGACCTGGTCGATCGGGGCGCTCAGGCCACGGGCAGTGCTCGTCAGAGTCTCGGTCTCGGACGGCTCTATGCACGCGGTGGGCGAGAGGCCGAGGCGCTGGGATGCTACGAACGGGCGGTCGCACTCACCTCTGGCGCGCGTCGGGCGTCTGAGGTCGATGCGGTCGCGGTGCGGGCCGAGGCGTTGTATCGGCTCGCGCTTGTGTGCCGCCGCCAGCGCCGCCATCGCGACGCGGCGAGATACTGGCAGACGTTGATCAACCTCGGGCGACGACCCACGGGTGTGTTCGAGCGCGAGGCGCTTCGCGCGCTGGCGGTGCACCACGAGCACCGATTGAAGGATCCCGATGGGGCACTGACGTTTGCGCGGCGGGCCTATGCGGTGGAATACACGGCCGGGCGCCGACGGGAGGTGCAGCGACGCCTGACGAGGTTGGAACGGCGGCTGGCCAATGACGCGAATAGCGCGAGCGGCCCAAGCGAGCCGCTCGCGCTCCAGTGTTCGCTGGACTAACTTGCTGCGGCCGAATTGCCTGAAGCGGCCGAGCCGGGCGACTTGCGCTGCTTCTCCAGCCGCTCTTTGAGGCCGGCCACCGTCTGAGCGCCGTACTTCTTCGTAAACCGTTCGACGCGTCCTTCGGTGTCGATCAGTTTCTGTTTTCCGGTGAAGAATGGGTGACAACTTGAACAGATTTCGAGCCGCACTTCCTTTTTTGTCGACCGGCTCTTCCACGTCGTGCCGCAGGCACAGTGGACCTCTACGTCATGATATTCCGGATGGATGCCTGGTTTCACTGTTGCCTCCTTTGCCACTTGCGCAACATCACATTGTAGCAGACCCGTTCGCCAGACGGCTCCCGGCGTGTCGCGCGCGGTTGGCACCGTCCGGCGACGCGCTCCGTGAGGTTGCGTCGCTCCATCACGTAGGCGCGGGTCTTAAGACCCGCCAGCAGCCACACCGAAGTACTAACCCTCCACCAGGGCAAGGAGCGCCGCCCAGAATGTGGGTAAGCCGTCTCCCAGTTTTGCGGATATCGGCAAGACCGTGTGACCGAGTGCCGTCTGGTGTGCCCGGAGCGTCTTTGTCCGGGCCGACCGGGTGAGCCTGTCGATCTTGGTTGCCGCCACCACCACCGGCAACTCCAACTCACGCAGCCAGTCCAGCGCCTCGCGGTCGTTGGCCAGTCCGGGGTGTCGCGCATCGACCAACAGGATCGCTCCACTTGGGCCAACGTGCCCGGGCCGGTCCGGCGTGTCCTCTGGGTCCGGTCGAAAGTACCGCTCAGTCAACCGATCGAATCCGCTCGTGGATGCCCCGCCGCGCGCGTAGCCGTACCCCGGAAGGTCCATCAAGAGCAACTCACTCCCGCCTCGAGCGAGCGCCAGACGATACACGTTGAGGAGCCGGGTCGTCCCAGGCGCACCGCCCGCCCGCGCGATCTTGCGGCGTGCTAGCGCATTGATCAGGGTCGATTTGCCGACGTTCGAGCGCCCCACCAGGACGACCTGGGGCAGATGCGACACCGGCAGCCGCCCCTGGAGCCCGACGCTGGTCACGAACTCGGCGGTGTGAATCTTCATCCGACTTCGCCAAGGCTACGGCGGACCGGGGTCCAGTCCGTGGGGGTGGGGTGCGTGCCGAGGCATCGGGGTGCGAACCACCCGGACGGTCCGCTAGTGTGTGACCCGGTCATCCGAGGTCGCGGCCTCGGCGTCGGTTTGGTCGGCGGCGATGTCTGCGTTGAGAGGTTCAGCCAGGGCGATCTTGAGCACCTCGTCCATCGACTCGACGAGGTGCAGTTCGAGGACATCGAGCACCGCCTTCGGAATATCGGCGAGGTCTTTCTCGTTGTCCTTCGGCAGGATAATCGTCGTCACGCCGGCCCGATGGGCTCCCAGCACCTTGTCTTTCACCCCGCCGATGGGCAGTACCTTGCCGCGGAGGGTGATCTCGCCGGTCATAGCCACCTCGCGTCGGGTTGGCACCTTGGACAGATGCGAGATCAGCGCGGTCGCCAGCGCGATGCCGGCCGACGGCCCGTCTTTTGGGATGGCCCCTTCCGGCACGTGTAGATGAACGTCGGTGGTGAGGTGGAAGTCCTTCGGCAGGCCGTACTTCTCGGTTCTGGAGCGCACGAAGCTCAGCGCGGCCTTCGCCGACTCCTGCATGACGTCGCCCAGTTGTCCGGTCAGGGTCAGTCGCCCCTTGCCTGGCATCAGGCTCGACTCGGTCACCAACAACTCGCCCCCGGCTTCGGTCCACGCCAGTCCGGTCGCGATGCCGACTTCGTTCTCTTGCTCGGCCATCTGCGGACGGTAGCGCGGTACCCCGAGATACTCGGTGATCTTCTCGGCGGTGATCGCCTGCGAAAATTGTTTGCCTTGCTGCACCACCTTGCGCGCCACCTTCCGGCAGATGGCGTGCAACTCGCGTTCGAGGCTGCGGACGCCGGCCTCGCGCGTGTAGCGGCGGATGATCGCTTCGAACGACTCGTCCTTGAACTGAATCTGCTTCTTCGTGAGTCCTGTCCCTTTGACCGCTTTGGGCGACAGGAAGGTTCTGGCGATTTCGATTTTCTCCAGCTCGGTGTAGCCGGCGAGCTGCAATACTTCCATCCGGTCGCGAAGCGCCTGGGGCACCGTGTGCAGCACGTTGGCGGTACAGACGAACATCACGTTCGAGAGGTCGTACTCGACATCCAGGTAGTGGTCGAGGAATGTGTGGTTCTGCTCTGGGTCCAGCACTTCCAGCAGCGCGGCCGACGGGTCCCCTCGGAAGTCCATCGACATCTTGTCGACTTCGTCGAGCAGGAACACCGGGTTCATGGTGCCGGCCTTTTTCATCATCTGGATGATCTGGCCCGGGAACGCCCCGATGTAGGTGCGGCGGTGACCGCGGATCTCCGCCTCGTCTCGCACGCCGCCGACAGACAGCCGCACGAACTTCCGGTTCGTGGCTCGTGCGATCGACTTGGCCAGCGACGTCTTGCCGACCCCCGGCGGGCCGGTCAGGGTCAGAATCGTGCTCTTGGGCTTGCGTACCAGCGTCCGGACCGCGAGGAACTCCAGAATCCGGTCCTTGATCTTCTCCAGGCCGTAGTGGTCCTGATTCAGGATCTGCTCGGCTTTCTCCAGATCTCGGCTCTCACGCGACTTCTTGTGCCACGGCACACCGATGAGCCAGTCGAGATAGTTGCGCGAGACCGTGGCCTCGGCCGACATCGGGGGCATGCCCTCCAGCCGCTTCAGCTCCTGGGTCGCCTTCTCTTCGACCTCCTTCGGCATCCGCGACTGTTCAATTTTCTTCTTCAGTTCGTCGAGCTCGTTGCCCTTGTCTTCCTTGCGGCCCAGTTCTTTCTGGATCGCCTTCATCTTCTCGTTGAGGTAGTACTCTTTCTGCGCCTTCTCCATCTGCTTTTTCACGCGAGATTGGATCCGGCGGTCGACCTGCAGCTTGTCGACCTCCACTTCGAGCAGGCTCGCAATCCGCATGAGCCGCTCGAGCGGCGAGATGATCTCCAGCAGGTTCTGTTTCTCTTCGACGCCGACGACCAGGTGCGCCGCGATGGTGTCGGCGAGCTTGCTGGCGTCGTCCACCCGCACCGCCGCGATCATCGCGTCGTAGTGCAGGTTGTTCGAGAGCTTGACGTATTGCTCAAACTGGGTGACGACGCGGCTCATCGTGCTCTCGACGTCATCGCCCGAGTCGTCTTGCTTCGGCAGGAGTTTCGTCACGACCCGGTAGAATCCCTTGTCTTCCTTCCATTCGACCGCGCGCGCCCGCTCGAGTCCCTCCACCAGGACCTTGATGTTGCCGTCCGGCAGCTTCAGGCTCTGCACGATGTTGGCGACACAGCCCATCGTGTAGATGTCCTTCGGTTGCGGGTCGTCGGTCGCGGCGTCCTGCTGTGCGGCGAGAAAAATTCGCTTGTCTTTCACTAGCGCGTGTTCGAGCGCCCGCGTCGACGACGGTCGACCGATGACGAACGGCATCATCATGTGCGGGAACACGACGACATCGCGCAGAGGCACTATCGGGAGTGTTTCGTAGACTTCCATATTTGGGGTATTGGGGGCCGGAGCACCAAGTGTCAGCCGGTCTTCTCCATGACGGTGACCGGGTCATCCTGGGACAGCACCACTTCGCGCGTGATGACGCACTCGCGGATCTTCTTCTGTCCGGGCAGGGTGTACATGATGTCGAGCATCAGATTCTCGATGATCATGCGCAGCCCTCGGGCGCCGATCTTGCGGTCGAGCGCCGACTCCGCGATCGCGTGGAGGGCGTCGTCGGTGAATCGGAGCTTGACGTTTTCGTATTCGAACAGTCGCTCGTACTGGCGGGTGATGGCGTTGCGCGGCTGGGTGAGAATCTGGATCAGAGCCGGTTTGTCCAACTCGTGCAAGGCGCCGATGACCGGCAGACGTCCCACGAACTCAGGGATCAGTCCGTAGTGCATCAGATCCTCCGGTTCGACCATCTCCAGTGTTGCACCGAGGTCGCGCTCATTGGAGCTCTTGATGTCGGCGCCGAAACCGAGCATCTTGCGACCGACACGCCGCTGAATCGTCTCGTCGAGCCCGACAAACGCGCCACCGCAAATGAACAGCACGTGGCTCGTGTCGATCTGGAAGAATTCCTGGTGCGGGTGCTTGCGACCGCCCTGCGGCGGGACGTTGGCCACGGTGCCTTCGAGAATCTTCAGCAGCGCCTGCTGGACGCCCTCCCCGGACACGTCCCGGGTGATCGACGGGTTCTCGTCTTTGCGGCAGATCTTGTCAATCTCGTCAATGTAGATGATGCCCTGCTGGCACTTCTCGATATCCCCCCCGGCCGCCTGCAGCAGTTTGAGGACAATGTTTTCCACATCCTCGCCAACATACCCAGCTTCGGTGAGGGTCGTGGCGTCGACGATGGTAAACGGCACTGACAGCATCTTTGCCAGCGTCTGCGCCATCAGCGTCTTGCCGGTGCCGGTCGGTCCGATCAACAAGATGTTCGACTTGGCCAGTTCGGTGTCGTTCCGATTCTTCGACTGTTTCTGAATCTCGACCCGTTTGTAGTGGTTGTAGACTGCGACCGAGAGTTTCTTCTTGGTTTGCTCCTGCCCGATGACGTAATCGTCCAGGAGTTTCTTGATTTCCTGCGGGACCGGCAGCGTCGACCGCGCGCCGCGATTCTCGAATCGGTTGTCGTCCGCGATGATGTCTTTGCACACCTCGACACACTCGTCGCAGATGAAGACCGTCGGACCGGCAATCAGCTTCCGAACGTCGTTCTGGTCCTTGTTGCAGAAGGAGCAACGGAGGATTTCGGGTTCACCGCTTTTCTTGGCCATGGTCACACGACGTCTGATTCAACCTCGCAGAAACCGCGTACGAGGATGTCTGCCCAGGCAACCTTCTCGCTATGCGCGTTGCCTGATCACTTCGTCAATAATACCGTATTCGAGACTCTGCTCCGCGTCCATGATGTGGTCGCGTTCGGTGTCCTTTTCTATCTGCTTCATGTTTTGACCGGTGTGTGTCACCAGCATTTCGTTCAACCGACTGCGCATCCGCAGAATTTCCCGCGCATGGATGTCGATGTCCGTGGCCTGCCCGGCGAGCCCGCTCATCAGGGGTTGGTGGATCACGATGCGTGAGTTGGGCAGGCTGTAGCGCTTGCCCTTGGTGCCGCCGGCCAGCAGCACGGCCGCCATGGAGGCCGCCTGGCCGATGCAGACCGTCTGCACGTCCGGCTTGATGAACTGGATCGTGTCGTAGATCGCCAGACCGGCGGAGATCGAGCCGCCGGGGCTGTTGATATACAACACGATGTCGCGGTCAGGGTCTTCCGCTTCCAGAAAGAGCATCTGCGCGATGACCAGGTTGGCGATGCTGTCTTCGATGGTCGTCCCGACAAAAATGATGCTGTCTTTCAACAGTCTCGAATAGATGTCGTAGGCACGCTCGCCTCGATTGGTCTGCTCGACGACCATGGGAACCAACTGATTGCGTACGTCAGGCATATTCGAATCACTCACAATCGAGTCACTGAAACGTGGGTTCGCAGAGGAGGGCGGCCAGCACGGACGTATCGTCACGCAGTTACGATCGTAGCACGCGACAAGAGCAACTCGACCGTCTTCTCCCGCCTCAGTCCTTCCGCTAGTGCGGCCAACCCGTTGTCCTTGTCGAGCTGTGCCCGCAGCGCCGCCGGCGCCTGACCCAGCCGTTCCGCGTACCGCGCCACTTCCTGCTCGACATCGTCGTCGGTCACCGTCAGGGTCTCCCGTCGCGCGATCTCGTCGAGCAGCATCGACCCGCGCACCGTGTCGACCGCTGGCGCCCGCTGCTCCTCCCTCACCGCGTCCCAATCGACGTTTGCCGTTCTGGGGTCCACCGACTGCTGTGCCATCCGCGAGGCGATCTGCTCGAGGCGTCGTCCGATCTCCCGGTTCACCAGCGCTTCGGGAACCTCGACGGTCAGACGGGACGACAGTTGTGCCAGCAGGTCGCGACGGACACCGCGGTCCGCTTCCGCCTCGGCTTCGCGACGCAGGTCGTTTGTGACCTGCTCGCGGAGCGCGTCCAGGGTCTCGAAGGCGCCGACCGTCTTCGCGAACCCGTCGTCCAGGTCCGGCAGCTGCCGGCGGTGCAGCGCCCGCACCGTGATGTCGTACGCCACCGTGGTGCCGGCCAGCTCGGGCTGCCCGAAGTCGGTCGGATAGGTCAACTCGAACGCCTTCGCGTCGTCGACCTGCAAACCGATCAGTTCGTCGTCGAATCCGGGCGGGTTTACCGCGGCGCCGAGCTCGATGGTCACCCCTTCGTGACGGTCTGCCGGCACCTGCGGCGGCGGCGCCCCGTCCGCGCCGGACACGCCGCGCCGGGTCATATCCATGGTGACGATGTCGCCCCCCTCGACGGCTCGGTCGGTGACCGGCTCCGGTTGGCTGGCGCGCAAACGGAGCTCTTCGAGCGCCTGGTCGGTGGCGGCCTCGTCCGGCACGTGTGGGGTGCGTCGCAGCGTCATGGCGTCGTAGTCCAGGTCCGTGATCGTGGGCATTACCTCGAACAGCGCATGAAAGGTCAACGGCTGCCCCTCGTCGACCGACACGTCGCGAACATCTGGTGTCTCGAGTGGTGCCAGATCTCGCTCACGGAGCGCGTCATCGACAGCTTTCGGCACGAGGTCATGGGCCACGTCATGCAAGAGGTCCTGCTGAAAGCGTTTCCTGACGATACTCACTGGCACCTTGCCCGGTCGGAACCCCGGCACTTTGGCGCGACGACTGTATCGTTCTGCCAGCCGGCCCAGCGTCTTGTCGACACGCTCGACCGGAATCTCCACATCGAGACGCCTGCGGGTCTCGCTCAGGTCGGTAATCTCCGCCTTCATGACTATGAATCGGCCTCGTACGAGATGTCTGGACTGGGTGCTCCGGCCAGTCCCGGGTTTCGGACGCGTTTGTAGCTCTTGTCGGCCGTGGCGTGGCCTGGTGGGGCGTCGCCCCAGACCCCACGGGGGCGCTCACCGATGAGCCCCTCTGCAAGCACCCAACGTGGTGCGAAAGGGGGGATTTGAACCCCCACAGCCTTTCGGCCACCGGATCCTAAATCCGGCGCGTCTGCCAGTTCCGCCACTTTCGCGAGGATACGCGTGCCAGCCCAGCACGGACCGCGCCCGGCCGTCTCAGGCTACCATACCGGAACCTCCGGCCGGTCGCTCCCTGGACCCCAGATCGGGCTATGTTAGTGTGTGGTCCCGCACCTGTATGGGCGGGTTCGCCGGAGGACGTAGCGATGAATGGCACAGAGCCACAGGTCGTCGATCGAGACGAGAGCATCAACTGGTTCCGCGAGACACGTCGCCGGACGGCTGACCTCTTCGGTCTGCTTATCCCGGAGGCGTACTATGACCAGCCGATTCCCTTGCGGCACCCGGTGGTGTTCTACGAGGGTCACATCCCCGCGTTCAGCGTGAACACCCTGCTCAAGCGAGGGCTCGGCCGTCAGGGGCTGGACGACGATCTTGAGCTGTTGTTCGCGCGTGGCATCGACCCCGAAGAGCGGTCGTCGGCCGACGATGTCGCCATCGCGTCGTGGCCGAGTCGGGACACCGTCAGGCAATATACTGACCGCGCGGACGACGCGATTCTCGATGCGCTCCAATGTGCACCGGTCGAACAGGACGGCCACCCGGTGCTGCATCGGGGCCAAGCGGTGTTTACCCTGATCGAGCATGAGGAGCTTCATCAGGAGACCCTGGCGTACATGTGGCATCGGCTTCCCCTGTCGCGGAAGCAGCGTCCGGCGACCGCAGTGGCCGTCACCGCGGGCGGCGTACCCGAATCGGGGCAGGTGGCTATCCCGGCCGGCCGGGCGACGCTGGGTGCGATGCTGGACGAGATCCCGTTCGGTTGGGACAACGAGTTTCCGCGCCTCAGTCGCGACGTGCCCGCGTTTGCGATCGACACGCACAACGTCACCAACCGACAGTTTCTCGAGTTTGTCACCGCCGGCGGGTACACCAACCCCGACCTGTGGTCTGAGACCGATTGGGCGTGGCGCACCGAGGCCGGCATCGACCACCCGCCGTTCTGGTCTCGGCTCGGTGGAGACTGGTTGTGGCGGGGCATGTTCGAACTGATCCCGTTGCCGCCCGCCTGGCCGGTCTATGTCTCACATGCAGAGGCGAGGGCCTACGCGCGGTGGAAACGGCTGCGATTGCCGACAGAAGCCGAGTTCCATCGCGCCGCGTTCGGCACGCCACAGGGGCTCGAGCGGTCATACCCGTGGGGCGAGGCTCAGCCGGACCCGACGCGGGGCAACTTTGGATTCCAGCACTGGGAGCCAGTGCCCGTCGGCTCCTACCCGGCCGGCGTGAGCGCCTGGGGGGTCCACGATCTCGTGGGCAACGGGTGGGAGTGGACCTCGACTGTGTTCGAGGGGTTTCCGGGGTTCTCTCCGATGGCGTCGTATCCCGAGTACTCAGCCGATTTCTTCGACGGACAGCACTACGTCATGAAGGGCGCCTCGCCAGTGACGGCGTCGGGCCTGGTGCGGCGGAGTTTGCGCAACTGGTTTCGCCCCCACTATCCCTATGTCTATGCGGCGTTCCGGTGCGTCCGAGCATCCGACTGACCGGCCGCATTCGACAGACACGGGCCACGAGTGTATGGAAACGAGCAGCGAGGTCGTTCTCACCGGCCGTGACGTGCTAGCCGATGACGTGCGGCGCGATCTGCAGCGGTCACCCAAGCGGCTCCAACCCAGATACCTCTACGACGCTCTCGGCTCTCAGCTCTTCGAGGCGATCTGCGAGTTGCCCGAGTATCGGATTACACGAGCGGAGCTGAAACTCCTGGCCGCGCATGCGGTGGCCATCAGCGCCGGGGTGGCGTCGCCGCTCACGCTCGTCGAACTCGGCGGTGGCAATGGAGAGAAGCTGGCGCTGCTTGTTGTCGCGTTGGTCGACGCGGGCGTCGACCTGCGAGTAGAGCTGGTCGATGTCTCGGCGACCGCCCTCGATCTGGCGACCCGGACGCTGGCCAGATTTCCCCAGGTGTCGGTCGCCGGCCACCAGGCGACCTATGAGGACGGTTTGCGGCGTATCGCCGGACAGCGTGCCGCCGAAGGCAGGGCCGGCGGCATGATGGTGGCGTTCCTCGGTTCGAATATCGGCAACTTCGACCCGTCGGCCGCCCGTATGTTTCTCGCCAGCATCCGGGCGGCGCTACGCGTCGATGATCGGCTCGTGCTTGGCACCGATCTGGTGAAACCGGAATCCGAGCTGGTGGCGGCCTACGACGACCCGCTCGGGGTGACGGCGGCGTTCAACAAGAACTTGCTCGTGCGGCTCAATCGCGAGCTCGGCGCGAATTTCAACCTCGGCGAGTTCGCCCACCGTGCCGGCTGGAACGCGGCCGAGTCCCGGGTGGAGATGCATCTTGAGAGCCTGCGGGCGCAGCGGGTGTCCATCCCGGGCAGTGGCTGCGAGGTGGCGTTCGCGGCGGGCGAGTCGATCTGGACCGAAAGCTCGTATAAGTACGAGAAAGCCCGGCTCATCGCGTTGGGCGCCGATCTCGGACTGGCCCGTCACAACCAGTGGGTGGATGAGGAGTCGCGCTTCGCCGTCACGGCGTTCAACGCCGTGTAGATTTCGACCTGGGTCGTCCCCATCATGACCAGCCAACAACGTCAACAGGAGCGCGGCGCCCGCTTTTTGGTCGTGGCGGCAAGTCTCATGGTCGTGGTCGCCGGTCTGCGGTTCGCGAGCCAACTCGTCCTGCCGTTCCTCACGGCGGTGTTTCTCGCCGTTGTCAGCCTCCCCGTCATGGTGTGGCTGCAGCGCCGGAAGCTGCCGACCGCGCTGGCGGTCTTCAGCACCGTTGCCCTCGCCGCCGCCGTGGTGAGCGTGCTGGGAGTGGTCGTGGGGCGGTCGGTCACTGAGTTCGGCAACGTGGCGCCGCAATATCAGGCGAGAATCCAGGAAATGTCGGCTGACGTGATGGGCTGGGCCGAGAACCTCGGTCTACCGGTGACCGAGTCGTCGCTCCTCGGGTATGTCAACGCCGAGGCCTTGATCAGCTTCCTCGGTGGGACGCTGGGCGCCCTGGCCCAATTGCTGTCCAACGCCTTTCTCGTCCTGCTGGCGGTCATCTTCATCCTGTTCGAGGCAGCCGGCTTTCGTGGCAAGCTCCAGGCCGCCTTTGGCCAACGCGAGGGGAGTCTGGAGCGGTTTGGCCAGATGACCGAGCAGATTCAGAAGTATCTGGCGATCAAGACCGTCGTGAGCTTGTCGACCGGGGTGCTGGCCGGCATCTGGGTCTGGGCGCTCGGCCTTGACTTTCCCCTGCTGTGGGGCCTGATCGCGTTCGTGTTCAACTACATCCCGAGTCTCGGGTCGATCTTCGCCGCGTTCGGCCCGGTGCTGCTGGCTACGGTGCAGTTCGGTCCGGGGCGCGCGATCATCGTGGCCGTTGGCTACGTCGTGATCAACGTGGCGTTCGGCAACGTAATCGAGCCGATGTTGCTGGGGCGACGCCTCGGCTTGTCAACCCTGGTGGTCTTCCTGTCGTTGGTCTTCTGGGGATGGGTCTGGGGCCCTATGGGCATGCTGCTGTCCGTGCCGCTGACCATGGTGGTGAAAATCGCGCTCGAGAACACCGAAGACCTGCGGTGGGTCGCGGTGATGCTCGACGCGAATCCCAGCGGTGGGGCTCGGCCCCCCGCCGTCTCTAAGGGGATGCCCCGCCCGAAAATCTAGAAGGTTGCTGAAAATCGTCCGAAGGGGTTTTCTGACGAGGCGCCTGCGTGGCAAGGCGCGACGAGGGAGCATGCAGGCGGCATGTGACCGAGGAAGCCACGCCGTCCACGCGGGCGCCACCTCTCTCAGACGGGGCTGCGCCCCGAACCCCCGCGACCGCTACGCGGGGACCCCTAGGCCTCCCGCTTCGTCCGAAGTAGCCGCAGGACCGTCCGATGCTCGGAGTGGTTCGCCAGGGCCGCCACATACTCCGGCTGCGTGAACCCCAGTTCCTTGGCGATCTGGCCCGTTTGCGACTCCTCGATGGTGCAGATGGCCCCATCGGCGGCGGCTACCGCGAACAGACAATCGAGGAGCTCGAGACGCTGCGCCGGTGTTGCGACCTCCTGAAACTCCCGAGTCACCAGATAGTTTTCCGTGCCGCCGAGCAGCCGAGCCTGGCTCTTGGCGATCTCGACGACCAGCAGCGCCTGGGCTTCGGGTAAATGCCCCAGTTTCTGGACGATCTCTCGCATGGCCTCCGTCTCACTCACGCAGATGGTCGAGTCTGCGTTCGCGACCCGGCTCAGCACATACGCGAAGGCGGCTAGGAACCGCGCCTGGCGAGGCTCCAGGGCTTCCAGCTCGGAGACGATGCGTTTCACCGTGTCGGTGTCACCTTCGTGCGCGGACGGGGCCGACCCGCGGCCCACTCCCAGCATGCCCAGGATGCCCATGGTTCTCTTCTCCTCCGGCTTACCGGGTGTCGGCCAGCGTGGCGATGAATGCGGCCGCGACCGTGCTCGGGTCGACTTCCTCCACATCGACGCGCAGATTCATCGACCGCATTGACTCTACGTCGATCGCGCCCTCCAGTCGACCGAGGGCCGCCAGGACATCCGGCCATTCCCGAGCCAGCCGTGCGCTGACCAGCACGACCGCGTCGTAGGGCGGGATCGCGCCACGGTCGTCTTCCAGCACTCGGAGGTCGTAGGCGGCAATGCGGCCGTCCGTCGTGTAGGCACTGATCAGGTCCACCGCGCCTTCGGCGATCGCTTCGTACATCAGGGCGGCGTCCATGGTCCGCTGATTCGAGAGCGTGAGCCCATACGTGTCGCGAATGGAGACCCACTCCTGTCTGGAGAAGAATTCGAAGTCGCCGGCCATCGATAGCGTCGGACCAAACGGAACGAGGTCGCTGATTCGGGTCAGCCCCATCGCCTCAGCCTGGGTCGCGCGGATGGCCACGGCGTAGGCGTTCTCGAACCCGAGCGTGGCCGCCACGTGAATGTCATGCTCGTCGGCCAGAAAGGCGCGCACCTCCGCGAGGACCGCCTCGCGGTCACCCCCCACCGTGGTCCGTCCCATGAGATGGGCCCACACCGTCCCGGAGTAGTCGACGTAGATGTCGATATCCCCCGCCGCCAAGGCGTCGAACGCCACCGTCGAGCCGAGCGATTGCCTCTGAGCCGTGGGACGCCCGGTTTCGCGTTCGACCCATTGGTCCAACAGCGAAGCCAGAATGTACTGCTCGGTGAACCCCTTGGCGCCGATCGTCACCGGGCGATCCGCGTTCGAGAACAGCGGTGCGGCTAGCGTCACCGCGGCGTAGACATAGAGTCCTACGGTGATTGTGGTCGCCACCCCGACCAGGCGTCGCCGCCGCGTGCGCAAGCCGACTTCCACCATCCGGACCAGCCCGTCGAGCACCATGGCGAGGCCGGCGGACGCCACGCAGCCCACCAGCACCGCGGCGTAGTTCCGGGTCTGCAAGCCGCTGAAGATGTAGTTCCCGAGGCTGGTCGCCCCGATCGGGGTCGACAGGGTCGCGATGCCGACGGTCCAGACCGTCGCGGTCCGCAGACCGGCGATGATGACCGGCAGCGCCAGCGGCAGTTCGACACGCCACAACCGCTGGCGGGGGGTCATGCCGACCCCGCGCGCCGCCTCCTGCAGCGCGGGGTCGACCCCGGCGATCCCGGTGACGGTATTGCGCAGAATTGGCAGCACGCCGTAGAGCGTGAGGCCGATGAAGGCCGGGAGAAAACCGATGCTCTGGAGCCGCATGGACGCCAGGAGCGGCACCATCGCGGCCAGGAGCGCGAGACTCGGTATGGTTTGGATCACGCCCGCCAGCCCCAGCACCGGCTGTTCGAGCCAGCGCACCCGGGTGACGGCGACGCCAAGCGGCAAGCTCAACGCCGCGCTGCACAACAGGGCCAGCAACGTGAGCTGTACATGCGCGGTCAGATACTCGGGCAACAGCGCCAGCTGCGCACTCATCGTGAATCAGGTCCTGGCGCGTGGCTCAGGAGGGAGTCCACGAGACGCGCCTCCCTCCGCGGGGTGTCGAGGAGTTGCCGCACATAGTCGTCGGCGGGTGCGCTCAACAGGGTGCCCGGCGTACCGACTTGCACCAGGCGCCCGTTGTCCAGGACCGCGATGCGGTCACCCAGACGCAGCGCTTCCACCATGTCGTGGGTGACGAAGACCGCCGTCACCCCGAGGTCGCGACGAATGCGGATGAACGAGTCCTGGAGCCGTCCGCGGGTGAGCGGGTCGAGCGCGCCGAAGGGTTCGTCCAGCAGCATGACCCGCGGTTTGGCGGCCAGCGCCCGCGCCACCCCCACGCGTTGCTGCTGGCCGCCCGAGAGCTCAGACGGGTCACGATCCCGCGTCGTCTCCGGGTCGAGA
>CAUZAY010000045.1:0-19778 GCA_963577695.1 Vicinamibacteria bacterium
GGCTTGCGGCTGACGCAAGTCCCGCGCGAAGACGGGCGGCGGGACTGTCGCTCACACGAGGGAGAATAGCGACAGCCCTCGGCCCGACGGACAATCGCGACCGACGCAGTCTCTGTCGGTCGAAGGTAACGGGAGAACGACGCCGAAACAATCTGACGGCCGCCGCACGGAACAGCCGCCCACGCCCCCAGACGACGACAACTCCCCCTCCACGAGCGGTCGTCCCCAGCGATTGCTGGCCCAGCGGACAGCCGAGCTCAAGCATGCCTGGGGTCGGTGTCGTGACCTCTTCGAGAACATGCCGGCCATGTCGGTGACCACGCGGCGAGGCCACGACGGTCTACCGATCATCGACGACTGCAACCGCCTCTTCCCGGAAACACTCGGCTACACCCGAGACGAGATCATCGGTCGACCCCTAGGGGACTTCTACGCACCGGGCTCGCGAGCCGAGGCCGAGACGCAGCCCTCGACGAAGACGCACGACCCGGTCGGTGGGGGTGAGCGGCAACTGCTCGACAAGTATGGCGGCGTCTTAGATACAGTGCTGCACCTGGTGGGGACCACGGCGGCAGACGGGTCCGTCTCCGGGACCCGCGCGACCTACATCGACATCACCGAACGGAAGCGCGAGGAACAGAAGCGACGTGACTCACAGTCGCGCTACCGGGCGCTTGTGGCACAGACGCTGGTCGGCGTCTGCATCGTGCAGGACGGCTCGATCGTGTACGCCAACCCGAAGTGGACGGACATCTCAGGCTACACGCTGGAAGAGCAGGCGGAGTTTCTCTCGTTCATCGACCTGGTGCCGAGGAAGACCGACAGGTCATGTCTGACCGGCTCCGGCGCTACCCGGCGACGGACAGCCAACCCGAGACCCAGGTCGTGCATGTCCGTCGAAAGGACGACCGGACGATTCCGCTGGAGGTCCAGGGTGGCCCGGTCCAGTTTGGCGACCGACCGGCGATTGCCGTCATCATGCTCGATATTTCCGACCGCATCAGGTTACAAAATCAAGTGCAGCAATCGCAGAGCCTGGACACCCCCAGAGACGTGGCGCAGGTCGCGGACAGCTTCAAGAACGCGATGATGGCGGTCTTTGGCCACTGCGAGTCGCTGTTGGAGCAGATCAGCAAGGCAGATCCCCGCCGAGAGCAGGTCGAAGCCATTCTCGCCGTGGCGTCAGAGACGATTGAACTGTCGCAACGACTCGCGGCCGTGGGTCAACCCACCGGCAGCAGCACCGATGCTCTCCACGGGGAGGCGCCCCCGGTAAAGCCGCCGCAGACGCTGTTGGTGGTCGAAGACGAGGCCTCGGTGCGATCCGCCGTGCAGGAGTGGCTCGAACAGGTTGGCTATCGTGTGCTGGACGCGTCGGGAGGCGAAGAAACGCTACAACTGGCGGCCCCGCGCACGACGGCCCGATCGATCTCATGCTGACGGACGTGATGATGCCCGGCATGACCGGCTGGCGTCTCACCGAGGAACTGGCCAGAACCCGCGCACCGATCCCGGTCATCTACATGTCCGGGTATCCCAGCCCCGAGCACCCCTTCGATCAAGCCGACGGACCCGCCCTCCTGCAAAAACCGTTCACGCCAAGCACGCTGCTCGAGGCAGTCCAGACCGCCCTCGACGGCCCAGCCGCCCCACTCGCATCGTCATCCCCGACGGAGAGCGACGTTTAGGGAAGCGCGAACGCCAGAATCTCACCCGGCGTGTTGACGTCGCCGGACGCCACCAGCAGATACTGCTTCCCACCGGCCATATAGGTCACCGGCGGCGCGATTGTGCCAGCCGCAAGCTCGGTTTCCCACACAACATCGCCGTTCGCCTTGTCGTAGGCCCGGAACAGACGTCCACCGTAGTTGGTCACGATCTCCGGTGGCATGCCGTCGGGAACCCGCGCGCCCCCCGGCAGAATGGTCGACCCCTGTCCGATGAACAGCAGCGTGCCTGTCGCGAGCGGCGCCGGCCGACCGGGTACACCCAACGGTCCAAGGTTGAGGTGCCGGATAGCCGGATGGTTGCGGGGACCATCGCCGTTCGGCTTCATCCAGACGATTTCACCGCGGTTCATGTCGATCGCGGTGATCCGTCCGTAGGGCGGTTTGAACAGCGGGAGCCCCCGGGGTCCGCCAATCCACTGTCGGCCCCCCTTCACAAAGGCCAGATTGGTCCGGTCCGGATTGCCCTCCAAGACGTCGGCGACGAACGGCGACGTAATCGACGGTATGTACAGATAGCCGGTCTCCGGGTCGAACGCTGCGCCTTGCACGTCGGCCCCACCCTGAGATCCGGGTAGCTGAATCGTTCCCTTCGTGTCGTTCGGACCGTCACCGGCGACCGACGGCGGCGTGAACAGCGGGCCAATGACGTACTGCTCAGTGATCGCCAGCGCCTCGGCGCGCAACTCCGGCGTGAAGTCGATCAAGTTGTCGACGGTGGCTCCCTGCCGGTCGAACGCGGGCGGTTTGGTCGGAAAAGGCTGTGTCAGCGAGGTCTTTTCGCCCGGCGTCCCGGACTGCGGCACAGGCCGCTCCTCAATCGGCCAGACCGGTTCCCCGGTGACCCGGTCGAACACGTAGAGAAACGCATGTTTCGTCAGTTGGCCCACCGCCTTGATCTCCCGGCCATCGACGGTGATGTCCATCAGGATCGGCGCCGCCGGCGGGTCGTAGTCCCACAACCCGTGGTGCACCGTCTGGAAGTGCCAGACGCGTTCACCGGTCGTCGCGTCGACACAGACGAGGCTCTGGCCAAACAGGTTGTTCCCGCCGCGATGGCCGCCATACATGTCGCTGGTCGGCGACGTGACCGGCATGTAGAGGTAGCCCAACTCCTCGTCGGCGCTGAACAGCGACCACACCGGGGCGTGCCCGGAATATTCCCAGGCGTCGTCTTCCCAGGAATCGGTGCCGAACTCGCCCGCCTGGGGCACGGTGTGGAAGACCCACTTGAGCGCACCGGTGCGTACGTCGAACGCCCGTACGTCGCCGCGGATGGCTTCCTTGGTCTCGAAGGTGTCGGACATTGACTGGCCGATCACGACGACGTCACGGATGACAGTCGGGGCGCCGCCCCAGCGATACCTGGCCCCTTCGGCCAATCCGATCGTCAGATGCACGCGTCCGCCTTCGCCGAAGTCGGTGAATGCCTCTCCGGTGTCCGGATGCAGCGCATACAGATACTCCCCCCGCTGGGAGATGATGCGGGCCTCCGAGCCGTCGGTCCAGTAGGCGACGCCTCGAGTGCCGGCGCCACGCAAGTCGTCACTGCCGCCAAACGGCTGTTGCAACCAGCGTGTGGCACCGGTCGTAATGTCGAACGCTTCCACCAGCCCGATGGTGTTGGGTACATACCCGACACCGTCGATGATCAGCGGCGCGGCCGAGGACATGTTGGAGAAACGGAGATTCGGGCCCATCTCGCGGAAGGACGGGTCGACGATCGGTCGTCGCCAGGCGATTTGCAGCTGGTCGACGTTGTCGGCGTCGATCTGGTCGAGCCCGGAGTACTTGGTGCTGCCAAGATCACCGGCAAAACTCCGCCACTCGCCGTCGGCCGCGCCCTGCTGGGCGAAGACCGCCGGGACCCCAAGTATCAACGCGGCCAGGGTAATCGAAACTATCTGACGAGGACGCATCTGTAGATCCTCCTTAGCGAGTGCAAAGATGGAAGTATATCCGCAGATTAGGCGGGACCCTCCGCCCTCTGTGTGCCATCGGACCGCGCCAACCGTTTGACGATGCCACTGTAGTTAAGCAGTGTCCGGTCGCCGACGGTGATGGTGCCCCTGACGAACGTCAACGAACGCGCCCGCCGCACGATCTCCGCGGTCGACTCGATGAAGTCGCCCACTTGACCCGGAGCGGTGAACTCGCAGCTCAGCGACACCGTGACGCACCGCTCGCCGGGCAGTCCATGAATAGCGGTCAGACACAACGCGAAGTCGGCGAAGGTCATCAGCATGCCGCCGTGAATCTGACCGGACGTGTTGGCGTGTTTTGGTTGCGCCTCGAAGGCGAACAGCACGCGGCCGTCCACGTCCTCCTTGAAGCACAGCGGGCCGACGAGTTCCTCGAACGGGTCAACCCACTCGAACAGTTCATAGCCATCCGGGATATGCATGGAAGTTGGTCGCTCCCTCCCGCCGCGTGGTCTCGCTCGGGATGGTGGGCCCGTCGTTAGGACCCGGGTCCTCAGTCGCTCGGGGCGTGCGCGGGTTCCGGGGGCACCCGCGCCCACCGTTCCGACAGCTCCAGGATCTGTTCGGGACGCTCCAGCCAGTGGTCGGGCTGGTGCGCTTCTAGATCCGCGCGGGCGAACGGCCCCCAGAGGGCCGCCGCCGTCGAGACGCCGGCCGCGCGTCCGGCCATAGCGTCGAACGGCGAATCGCCAATAAACACCGCACCGCCAGGAGAGCGGTCCAGGCGGGCCAGCGCCTCGACCACGGGCGCCGGGTCCGGTTTGTGGCGGGTCACGTCATCTGCCGTCACCACCACTTCGACATAGTTCGTCAGACCGCAGTGGCGCAACCCGTGCACCGTTCCCGCGCGGTTCTTGCTGGTCACGATACCAAGACGCACCCGTCGTGCTCGCAGCCAGGCCATCACGTGCGGAATGCCGGGGAACACGGTCACCAGACGGTCGTGGTGTGCGCGCTGATACACACGATACGTTTCGACCATGGCGTCCACTTCCTCGGCATCGCGGGCGAAACGAGCCAGCTGCGGCCGAAGCGGCGTGCCAAACCCCTCCCGCCACTCCGCCTCCGAGGGGATCGTGTCCAGATGCGTGCGCATCGTGTGACGGAACGACGACATGATCAACTCGGTGGAGTCGATCAATGTGCCGTCGAGGTCGAAGAGAACGGTGGAATAGCCGGGCATCGGCGCTGGCGATTATACTCCCCGGCATGCGCTCGACTCGGTTCCCGCGCCGTCAGCTCGCGGGCGGCCTCGCGCTCGCGGTAGTACTCCAGGTGTGCGGACTGGTTGGGGCGCCGGAGGGTGGCCACGCCCAAACCGGCAACGTCGAGCACGTGGCGACAGTGGCGGGCAGGGCGGTCGTGGTCCACGCGGCCGGGTCACTCGCCGTGACCGCAGACGGGAACACACTCAGGGTGCTCGATCTGAGTACGCCCGAGTCGCCAGTGACGCGCGGCACCCTCACGCTCACGGATCGCATCTGGGATCTCGTAGTCGAGAACGACCGAGCGTATATCGCGAACGGATTCGTGGGGTTCGTCGTGGTCGACCTGGCCGACCCGGACGCACCGACCGTGCGCGGCAGCTATGAAGTGGTCAGCCAGGGGCAAACCGTGTCGATTGCCCTGGCCGACAACGTCGTCCTGACCACCAACAACCAGACCGGTCTCAACGCCTTCGACGTCTCGGACCCGACGTCGCCGCGTCTACTCACCTCCTGGCTGACGGGGGGCTACTCGCGGGACGTCGCCGGGATGGGCACCCTCGGGTTGGTGGCGGACCAACCGGACGGGCTGTATGTCGTCGACCTCTCGGACCCGTCCGATCCCCTCGAAGCCAGCGTCCACTTTGCGGAGGGTGAGACCACGCAGCTCGTCGCCAGTTCGCCGGCCACCGCGACGGCGTTCATCGTCGACGGGGCGTCGTCGACCGTCGAGATCGTGGATCTGACGGACCCCACAGCCGCCGCCCTGGCCGGCACCTACACGGCCCCTGGACGGGTACTGCATGTTGCGTCGGACCGCGCCCATCTGTTCCTTGCCCAGGCCCGCCAGGGGCTGTCCATCGTGGATGTGTCAACCCCGTCGGCCCCGCGCCTGACCACCAGCTACGACACGCCCGGCGCGGCCGTCGGCGTCGCGATCGTGGACGACCTGATTCTGGTCGCGGATACCGATGCGTTGCTGGTGCTGCGACACCGACCGTAACAGGAGAGGCGACTTCGCACCGGTTCGACGCCTCGGCTCACCCTCCAACGAGCCCCCGACCACTCCGGTATGGACGTCGGCAGCGCGCCAGCGAGCCGTTCGCGCGACTCTGGTGTCCAACACGGTTACGGCACTGGCTGAGGGCGCCGGCTCATGCGGGCCGGACCGACGCGATATTCGAGGAGGTAGCCTCACATGTCAACGCGCGGCCTGACGATCGGTAGCATCGCACTTTGTCTTGTGCTCGGCATGACGGCCTGCGCATTGCGCCAAGGCGGCCCCGAGCCGCTCCTAGTGGGAGGCAACATCCTCCCTCCGGAAAAGACGCGGAATGTGGCCCCGAGGTATCCGCCCGAGGCGCAGTCTGCACGGGTCACGGGGGTCGTCATCATGGACATCGTTATCGGTCCAGACGGGCGCGTCGTCGAGGCCGAAGTCGTGCGGTCGATCCCGCTGTTGGACGACGCCGCCCTCGTCGCCGTCACCCAACGGGAGTATCGGCCGACCCTGCTCAACGGCGTCGCGGTCCCGGTCGCAACCACCGTGACGATGAACTTCCATATTACGTTAAGACTGACCAAAACAAGGTTGCCATCTTTGGTGGCGTCAGGGCACAGATCTCATTGTGGCGCACGGCTTTAACCGTGCGATCGCAGGCCTGAAGGCCTGCGCCACAGGGCCTCGCCGCGCCACCTCAGAAACTCACGTTGGTACGGAAGTGGACGCGCGCGCTGCCGTGGAGATCGTGGCCCACGTCGAGTTGGAGATTGATAAACGCGGCACTGGTGAAGACCCCCACGCCGACACCCTGGAGGAACTGCGTCTTCCGCAGCCGTTCGTCGACATCGAACACGGCGCCGCTGTCGATGAACGCGCGGACACCGGCCTTGCCGAAACTCATCGGGGAGTTCAGCGGCACCCGCAACTCGGCCGAGACCGCAGCCAGGCGATCACCGGCTTGCGCCCCGATCCGGTGTCCGCGAACAGAGGTCGCGCCGCCCACCAAGGGTTGCGCATAGATGGGAACCGTGTCGCTCGCGCCCTGGTATTGCGCCCGCATCGCCACCACGGTTTGACCAAACAGTCCGACGAACAGGCGGGCATCCAGCTGCGGCTGGGAGACGGTCGACACGCCCCCCGCCGGGTCCAGCCACTGCCAGCCGGCATGCACGAAGACCGCGTCGCGCGGGAACCCGGCGTCGCGCCGGGTGTCGAGCTCGAGTCCCAGGCGGTGGGTGACGACCTGGTCGTTGAGGAGGCCGAAATCCACATCGCCCCAGCGGGTCTCGGCCACGACCCGTAGCACGTCGACCAGGCGGCGGTCGGCCCCGATCCACAGCTCGGATCGACGATCGTTGACGCGGAAGTGCTGATTCTCGAAGCGTGAGGCCGACACGCCCCCCCGGAGCGCGTGCACGGGCCCGTTCTCGAATCGCTTCTCCAACTCGAGCCCGGCGAGTCGCGTGCCCCCGAATGTCAATGGCACCGACAGCGTGCCGCGGTCGCCAAGCGTGTCCACCAATGTGAAACGACCGCCATAGGTAACGCCCTGACCCTCGGTATAGCCGAGGATCGGGAGGAACATCGTCTGTCGCAACGCGGTCGTCAGGAGCCGCCCCATCCGACCACCGGTGACCGACGCCGCCGGCCGCTCTTCGACGACCAGAATGAGCGCGACCTCGTCGGTCCGGGTCAGTGACGTGTAGCGTTTGCGAACGTCGACCGCGTCGAACCGACCACTCGCGCGTATGCGCTCCGCGATGGCGTCCAGGCCGTCCAGGTCGATGCGGTCACCCGGGGCGACGCCGGCCAGACCCAAGACGTCCGCATCCGGGACCGAGTAGTTCCCGTGGACGCGCAACTCGGTAATGAGCTCCAAGGGCGCGGGCGGCTGGGCCAGGGCGGCGGCCGCGACCAGGAGATTCGACGCCAGGAGCGCTCCGACGCGCCGTGTAATCATCGAACGACTCCGGCGTCAATCAACCGTGCGCCGGTCTGAGCCTCCCGATACTCGGTGAACTCACGGGTGAACGTGACGTCGAACTCACCCAGCGCCGTCGTGGCCAGACCCGCCACGGTCACGCGCAGTGGCAACCAGACGTCGCCAATCGGCTGCCCCATCTCCATCGACGCGGCCAGGCCATCGATGCGCACCAACCAGCGGCCGGGGAGAAAGTCGAGGCCGGTGTTGTCGAACGTGTATTTGACGATCTGGTGCGCGTCGGGGTCGATCCACAGAGTCACCAGCGACGTCTTGTTGAATCCTCGGTCGATCCGGGTCTCGAGCTCCGACGCGTCCAGCTCGGGTCCGTCGTCGTTTAACAGGTTGGTTGGGTAGTACTCGATCTTGACGACCTCACGGCCGGCCAGTGTCTCGCGCCCCGCGAGGTAGTAGTTGCCCGGCTCGAAGGTGAAGTCCATGAAGTAGGACTCCGAGATAAAGCGAGGCTCCAGGCGGGACGCGTCGACCAGCGGATCCTCGTCCGACGGGTCGGGGTCGTCGTCATCCCCATCCGCAGCGTCCGGAGCCCCGGCGGTGACCATCCGCGCGCGCGCCTCATCGACGGCGGCCGCGGGGGCGCCGTGCCCCAGTTCCTCGAGCTGCCGGGCGGCCCGGTCGAAGTACGGCGCCAGAATCCGCTTATCCAGTTGGAACTCGACGCCCAGTTGCGCCAGTTCGACGAATCCGTCCAGTCCCGCCGCATCGGCCAGGGCGATCTGTTCGACCAGGCTGACGAGGGGGCGACGCATGGCCCGGCCGACCTCTGTCACCGACAGTCGATCGGTATCGAGCATCACGTACAGCACACGCGTCTGAGCCACCGCCGTGCCGAACCCGACCGCCTCGACGCCGCCCAGATCGTCGAGGATGGCGCCGGCGTTCAAGGCGATGGCGGCCAGGTCGTCGCCGAGCAAATCAGCATCGGACGCGACACGCTCGCGGAGTGATTCGCCGACCGCGGCCCCCCACGCTCGTTCGATCGCGATCCCGACGTTATCCTCCGTGGCCCGCCGGCTCACCGGACGGCGACGTCGATCGCGGCGACCGCGACGGCGCCGCTCGTCCGACAGCCACTCGGCCTCGTACTCGCGTCGTGTGTCGTCATCGATCTGGACCCCGTCGAAGGTCACGGGACTCCGGACCACCACATCGTCACGGACAAACCAGTCGTACTCGTGTCGGAATCCGGAGAGCGGAATACCAAGCGGCGCTTCGAAGGCCAGGGTCTCCGTCTCCCGCAGAATAAAGTCGCCCAGGCGCCGCCACGAGGCCTCACGGTTGTCCAGCACCCGCTCCATGAACAGGTCGATCTCGTTGGTGGGTTGGGCGGACCGCTGGGCCGAAACGGCAGCGGTGCCCGTCTGCGCCACCGTGGGCGCAGGTAGGGAGGCAAGCAACGCCGCTAGCAGCCCGCAGTACACGTGCCGCTGCGACAGACCGCGCAGCCGTCTGACTCGTGTCATCGGTCAGGGTCCTCTGGATCAGCGTCCCCGGGAGGCCAGCTGTGTCATTTTACCCCCCGGCCCTCGGACGAAGCGACGGCCGATGACACCGTCCCCGGTGGTCCGCGGGTAAGGTCCGCCCGCGGCGCCGCGGCGTGATTCGGGCGCGGCCCCGATAGAATGAAGGCGCGCGCTTCTGGGCGGTGCGATCGGTGGCTGGCACTCGCCGACTCGCCCTCCCGTGAACACGGCGCACCCCACCCGGATGTTCCGACGATGACACAGACACCGCCCGATCGCATTTACCTGGACAACAACGCGAGTACCCCGGTCGCGCCGGAGGTGGCGGCCGTCATGCGCCCGTTGCTCGAGGACCACTTCGGGAACCCGTCGAGCGGCCACTGGGCTGGGCAACCGGCACGCGAGGCCGTCGAGACCGCTCGAGGGCAGATCGCCCAACTGCTGGGCTGTCGGACGGACGAGGTGTTGCTGACCAGCGGCGGCAGCGAAGCGAACAACCATGTCATCAAGAGTGTGATGGGCCCGGCGACACGGACTGGGTCGCGCCCCCCGCACGTCATCACCACGGCGATCGAGCACCCCGCGGTACTGGAACCCTGCCGCGTCATCGAGCAACTCGGGGCGCGGGTGACCACAGTGCCGGTCGACGGACAAGGGACCGTGGACCCGGACGACATTCGCCGCGCCATCACCCCACAGACGGTCCTGATCAGCGTGATGCACGCCAACAACGAGGTCGGCACCGTGCAACCGGTGGCCGACATCGGCCGCATCGCCCGTGAACACGAGGTAACGCTTCACACGGACGCGGCGCAGTCGGTCGGCAAGATCCCGACCCGCGTCGACGACCTGGGAGTCGACCTGCTCAGCATCGCCGGCCACAAGGTGTATGCGCCGAAGGGGGTCGGCGCGCTCTATGTCCGAACCGGCGTGACGCTGGATCCGCTAATTCATGGCGGTGGGCACGAACGCGGGCAGCGGGCGGGCACCGAGAGCGCGCTGCTGGCGAGCGGCCTCGGTGCGGCCTGCGCGCTCGCCGTGTCGGACCCCTGCGGCGAGCGTCTCTGCGCGATGCGAGAACACTTCTGGAGCCGGCTGCAGGCCACATTCGGTGACCGCATCGTCCTGAACGGCCATCCGACCGCACGACTCCCAAACACGGTGAGTGTCGCGTTCCCTGGCCGTTTCGGCGACGAGATCCTCGCGAAACTCGAGGGTGTGGCGGCCTCGACCGGGTCCGCGTGTCATACCGGCATCCGGAACATGTCCCCGGTGCTGGCGGCCATGAGAGTGCCGGACCCGGTGGCGTTCGGCACCATCCGTTTCAGCCTGGGGCGGTCCAGCACGGTCGCGGAACTCGACGAGGTTGTCCGGCGACTGGAGCGCTGCGTATGACGAGAGCCGACCACACCGCGCGGTGGGCGGGTCTGGTGACGCTGTTCCTCGTGGGCTGCGGCCCGGCCGGGCCGCCAGATGATGTACTGATGCTCGCGACCCGCGCCGAACGCACTGGTTTTCAGCAATCCACCGGCTACGGGGAGATCACGCGCCATCTGCAGTATGCCGCCGCGGCGTCAGACCTGGTGCACCTGACGACCTTCGGATCGACGGTCGACGGCCGTCCGATACCACTGGCGGTCGTCGGCGACCTCCCAGACGCGCGCCCGGCGTCGGTGAGGGCGTCGCCACGCCTCCGCGTGTGGCTCCAAGGTGCCATCCACGGCGGCGAAGTCTGCGGCAAAGAAGCGCTGTTGATGTTGCTGCGCGGTCTCGTCGTGGGCGACCATCCCGAGTGGGCGTCGTCCATGACGTTGCTGATTGCCCCGATCTACAACGCGGATGGCAACGAGCGGATCGGCCCGGACAACCGACCGTATCAGCTCGGTCCCTACGAAGGCGCGGGGGAGCGCGCCAACACACAGGGACTCGACCTGAACCGCGACCATATGAAGCTGGAGTCGCCCGAGGCGCGCGCCCTGACTCTGGCCTACCAGGACTACGACCCCCACGTCGTGATCGACCTGCACACGACCAACGGCACAGAGCACGCCTATCACCTCACCTACGCGCCGCCGCTGCACCCCAACACCCATCCGGACATCGACGCGCTCCTGCGCGACGAGTGGCTTCCAACCGTCACTACGGAAATCAAACGACGCGACGGTCAAGACTTCTACTACTACGGCAACCTGCCGCGGGGCGCCAACGTCGAGCCCCGCTGGCAGACGTTCGACCACCGGCCCCGGTTCAACAACAACTACGCCGGGCTACGGAACCGAGTCGGCATTCTAAGCGAGGCCTACGCCTACGCCTCGTTTGAAGAACGGGTGCGGTCCACCTTACATTTCGTGGAAGAAACCCTCCGGTTCGCCCACGAACGGGCTAACACGATTACGTCGCTTGTCGAGCGGGTCGACGACCAGTCGGTCGTCGGCATGCGGCTGACCACCCGCGCCACCGCCCAACGCTCGGAGACGCCGGTCCAGATTCTGCTCGGCGCGACCGAGGAGGTACAGAACCCGTTCACCCGCGCCACGATGAAGCGGCGGCTGGATGTCGTCGAGCCGACCACCATGTATGAGTACGGCACATTCTCGGCGACGGACGAAGAGACCGCGCCAGCCGCGTACTACATACCGGCCGACCTCACCGCGGTCATCGATCTTCTCGCCGCACATGGCGTCGACGGCGGAGCGACGGACGCCCCCACCACCATCACCGCCGAGCAATTCACCATCACCGCGTCGTCGCAAGACGAGCGTCCGTTCGAGGGACACCTCCAGCGCACCGTCGACGGGGCGTGGGCACCGGTCGAACAGGAGGTACCCGCCGGCACGCTGGTCGTGCCCGTTGACCAACCGCTGGGACGCCTGATCTTCAGCCTGCTCGAACCTCGGTCCGACGACGGGGTGGTGAACTGGAACCTCCTCGACGATCAGGTGCGCGTCGGCGCGGTGTATCCGATTCTGCGGGTGATGGAACCCCCTCCTATCGAACCCTAGCTACCGTGGCACGCCGTTTCCTGCCCAAGGCTGCACGCCCGCATGTGGAGGCCTGATGAGCCGCGCGGTGCGGTCGGGCGGCGGGAGCGGGCATCTCGGTCCGCGAACCGGTCGACGAGCCCAACCCTCCTCACCTTGGCCCCCAAAGCGCTTGGCACGGGCTAACGGATGCCTGGTCCCAACACCGAGGGGAAAGCGATCGCGTAACTGGTCCCAGACCCGGCGCTAAAACTCCGCGCCCGCGCACGTTCCTCGCCGACGGCACCCCGGATCATCTCCGACGGTTCCCGGGCCGAGATGCCCGCTCCCACCGCCCGCTCCGGTTTGAAGGGCCGGCGGGCACGGGGGCGCGACAATGCGCGCCCCGCCGGACCGGAGTGGGGCTTTGGGGCCCCCGCGAGGGCCGGCGTGGGGTCCGAGGCGCAGCCCCGCAAAAGGAAATCGCGTTCGTCTCCTGAGGAAACGGCGGCCGTGGGATCGTAGCAAGCCCCTTCAGGGGCGCTGGTCGTTCAGCGGGCCTAAAGGCCCTTGCTACGGCCGCCAGTTGGGCGTGACCCGTTTCCTACCCGAGGCTTCACGCCCCGCGTGTGACGGGCTGGCAAGGCCCAAGGAGGGAGCATGCAGGCGGCATGTGACCGAGGAAGCAACGCCGCCAGGCGGGCGCCTCGCCAGGAAACCTACAGGGCGGCGCCGGTCATCGGCACTATGACGAGGCCGGCGATGTAGAGCACGTACAGCGCGAGCAGGACCAGGCCGCCGGTGCGGTGGAAGCGCCCGGTGCGGGTGGCCAGAGCGATCAAGGCGGCGAAGAAGACAGTGAGCCAGCCAAACGAATAGAACTGGGTGAAAGCGTCGAGCGTCAGCGGATTGATGGTGCCGGACAGGCCAACGATGAGATAGAGGTTGAGGACGTTGGCGCCGATGATGTTGCCGAGAGACAGGTCGGGGACGCCTTTTCGAGCGGCCGACACGCCGGTCACGAGTTCCGGCAGCGAGGTGCCAATGGCCACCACCGAGAGGCCGATGATGATGGAGGGCACGCCGAGCGCAGAGGCGAGCGACTGGCCCGACTCCACCAGAAAGTTACTACCGACCAGGATCAGCCCCGCGCCCAGTGCGAACCCGCCACAGGCTTTGGTCAGGCCGCTCGTGTCGCCAGACTCAGACTCCTGGCCCGAGGTCCCCGCCCGGTGTCGTCGGATGTTCAGATAGTCCCACCCGAGGTAGGCGAACGCGCCCATCGTGAGCAGCACCGCCAGCGGTCGGCTGAGCGTGCGGTCCCAAGTGAACATCACGACCAGGACCGCGCCCGAGACCATCCACGCCGCCCGCCGAGTGAAGTCGCGCTTCTCCACCTCCACCGGCGTCAGCAGCGCCACGATCCCGACGATCAGACCGATGTTGCACACGCAGGAGCCCACCGCGTTGCCGAGCGCGATCCCGGAATCGCCGGCGCGACTCGCGATCGCCGACACCACGAGTTCGGGAGTGGTGGTGGCAAGGCTGACGAGGGTACCGCCGATGATGACGCGCGAAACCCGGAACGCCTTCCCGATGTAGATGCTCGAGTCGACGAACAGGTCGCCACCCTTGGCGACAAGGCCCAGTCCGATCAGGATGAAAGTGATGTCGTAGAGCACGGCGATCTGGGTGGGCCCGACGCCCGCTGACCGCGCGGTCTGGCAGGGTCAACGACGGCGGGCAGTCTATCTCACAACCGGGTGTGGGTGCGTCAGAACGGACCGGGGAGCGCGGACGCGTCGAGCACCTTGAGTGACCGGATTGGTGAGGTGACGATCCAGCTCCCGTCGTAGTGGAACTCCATGTGGAGGCCGACACCGAACCAGTCCAGCTTCAAACAGCTCCCCCCGTAGCTGGACCCACCAAAACGGACTTCGGTGGCCTTCGGAAAAAAGCGCCCGCCACGGACGAGCAACGTCGCGCAGGAGGGACGAGCGACCGTAATCTCATACAGGGTATTCTCGGTCTGCACGCGGAGCGCGGTAATCGGAGCCAGATCGCCCAGCGCGACGCCGTCGGACCGGGAGACAGCATCCGCAAACCCGTCCAACGTACGGCGTCGGGGCACAAGCACACCGGTGTGGTCGGCACGGGATGGTGCGACGGTCAGGCGGACGCCGGAAGGCCGATCTGCACGGCGGGTCATGGCAGCAACCAAGAGAGTGGGCCAATTATAGTCGCTGATGGAAAGCGCGGCCTGGCCGGCCTGAAGACGGCCAGCTTGAAGACCGGCAGTAGCTACGAATGTGGCCGCGTGGAGCGCCCGGGGGCCTATATACCGAGAAACAGGACGGCAGCGCCGCTGGCGGCGACCGTCAGCCCGGCCAGGACATGGACTCTCTGCTCGAACCCGCGGAGCCGGGCGTGGGTCAATCCAGCGTATCCGAGTGCCACGGCGGCCAGCATCGACCCCACCGTAAAAAACGCGAACACGGCCACGACGGCAGCCAGCAGCACCCAGGCGTCGTCGACGGCCGGCACCATCATCAGCGGGATCAGCGCCTCGCAGGGCCCGAAGGCAAACACGAGGAACAGCGCCCAGGGGGTCGCGCCTCGCCCGATGTCGTGGGCGTGCATGTGCTCGCCCTGGTGCCCATGCGCATGGCTGTGCGTCGTGCCGTCCGCGTGGGTGTGACGATGCGTGTGTTCTCGTCGGAGGACGCTCCGCCACAGGGCCCACGCGGCGTACGCCAGACCAAATCCTATAAGCAGGCTGGCCGACACGTTGCCGCGGGCAGATTCGAGCCACGTCAGACGGTCGAGAGCGACGCCCAATCCCACGCCGACCAGGCCGATGAGCACCGACGATGCCACGTGCGCCAGACCGCAGGCGCCGGTGACGCCGAGCGTACGGCGAAGCGACCATCCGCGCGCCCGACCCATAACAATAAACGGAATCGAGTGGTCGACGCCGATCAGGGTATGCACGGCGGCCAGGGAGGCCGCGGAGCCGAGCAACAGCGAGGCGGTGGCGTCAGGCACAGGCAACATCGATCAGTGTGTGTAGTGACCGATATACTGGTACCCAGTTGCGATCCACGCTGCTGTCATTCTAATGCCGACCCTCGACGACCGGATCATAGAGTTGCGAAGCCTGTTGGCAGAGCTGCATCGGGTCGTGGTCTGCTTTTCGGGAGGCGTAGACTCCGGGTACCTGCTGGCCGAGGCGGTCGAGTGCCTTGGGGACCGGGCGCTGGCGCTCACGGCGGTGTCGCCGAGCCTGGCCCCCGAAGAACGAGCCGATGCCCAGACCCTGGCGCGCCGTCTCGGCGCCCGACACATCCTGGTCGACACCGACGAGTTGGATGATGCGCGCTACACCACGAACCCGGTCAACCGCTGCTACTTCTGCAAGACCGAGGTCTATGGTCGGGCCGTTGACGAAGCGCGCCGGCTGGGCGTCTCTCAGGTATTGGACGGGTTCAACGTGGATGATCGCGGCGACCACCGACCGGGACGTCAGGCGGCTCGGGAGCAGGGAGTACGGTCACCGCTCGACGAGCTCGGATTTACCAAGGCGGACGTGCGCGAGGCGGCCAAACGGCGCGGCTTGCCAATCTGGGACAAACCGGCTCTGGCCTGTCTGTCGAGCCGGTTTCCCTACGGCACGGTGATCACGCAGGAACGATTGACCCGGGTCGCCACCTGCGAGCGCACGCTCCGTGACCTGGGCTTCCGGGTCTGCCGTGTGCGATTCCACGACACCATGGCGCGGATCGAGGTCGAGGCGGACGCGATCGCCAGGCTGCGTACGCCAGCGATCAGACGGCAGGTGCTGGGTCAGTTTCTCGAAGCCGGCTTCGAGACCGTGACCGTCGACCCCCGCGGGTATCGCCGGGGCGCACTCAACGAGGACCTCCTCGCGCTCGACGGCACCCACCACTCGGGGTCGGTCCACGCCATCGCACTCTGAGGCGCCGCGTCAGTTCGTCTCCGGCCGCTGGTCTTTCCGGACGATATTAAAGAACGCGAAGATCTTCTCGATCGTGTCGGTGCTCGAGTTGATGAACCGCGAGTGGTCGCCGCCCTTTACCTCGACGTAGACGTGCTCCATCCCGATCGCCTTCATCTTCGCGACCCACTCTCGCGTCCGGGTCACGAGCGGGTCCTCGTCGCCCTGCAGCACGATGATCGGCACGTGCTTGAACGCCTCGAGTTGGGCCGGATCGACCGAGGGTGCCGGTGCGGCGACGCCAAGCGCGGCCCAGAGGTTCGGATGTTGCGCGGCCAGATGATAGGTACCGGCCCCACCCATCGAGTGCCCCCACAGATACATCCGGTCTTCGTCGACGTTGAACTCCTCGCGCACCAGTTCGAAGACGTTCATCACGTCCTGCTCGCCCAGTTCGCCGAGATTCTCGGGGAGCGTCTCGGTGTCACCGTCGGCTCGCCGCATATCGGGAATGCCGGGACCTCGGCTGCCGTACCACGCCCGCGCGTGGTAGCCGAGCGGCGCCACCATGATGTAGCCGTCCCGCTCGGCCGCATCGATGTTGCCGTCGTACCCCATCATCCAATCGTAGGGACGCCCAAGCCCGTGCAGCGCGACGATGAGCGGCCACTCGCGGGTCGCGTCGTAGTTGGAAGGCACGAAGAGCGCATAGGGCACGTCCTTGCCGGTGCCGGGAAACGTATAGCTGCGCCCCTGCACCCGGCTGTCCCGCGCCACCACCGACCCGGGCTCCTGGGCCAACGCGGACGCGGCGCCGACGGCGCCTCCCAACGCGGCGACAACGAGTGTGGCCATCGCCGTTCGTCCGTATCTCATCCACTTGGTCATAGTGCTCTCTCCATCCTGGCCCCAACGGCCGCGACGCGGCGTGGTCGTTACGAGACGTCAACGAACATCTGCTCAACGGGCACCACGCGCACCCGATCGGGATTGATCGCGAGTGGGTAGGTCTTGATCTCCTCGTCCTCATTGAGGATGTCCCCAGCGACCTCGGTGTTGTAGGTCACCTCGGAAGGCTCGCCCGACAACAGCGCGTCGCGAAACGCCTCGGCCTCTCGGGTGACAATGGCGATCCCCAGATTGTCGGCCTGCAGGTGTCGTCGGATGGCGGTGTTCACATCCTGCACCGTCATCGCAGACAGCCGGTCGCGAATCTCGTCGACAAAGAAGCCCGTGCCGTAGAACGCGGAATCCACCGCATACCCGAGGCGCCGGCTGCCAGTTTGCACGTAGAGCTTCGAGTAGTTGATGAGATATTCACGGGTCGCGTCGAAGTCCGCTTCAGACAGCCCCTGCTCGACCAGCAGCGCCAGCTCGCGGACCGCCTGCCGGAGCGCAAACGCCGCGTTGTGATGCGGCACCGGCCGGATCCAGATGCTGAAGAACTGCTGCCGCCGGGGGGTGTTGGGCGCCGGGAAGGTCGACCCGCCATCTTGAATGAAGTTCTCGATGTACGAGTAGTCCCCGTAGTTCAGCCCCCGCAAGCCGCGCATCTGATTCATGAGCCGGCCGTTGAACGTGCGATGCTCGCCGAAATAGGAGTTGGCCACCATTAGCGGATAGAAGTCATCGTCGGCGCGGGTCACATCGATCGGGAACCCGATCGACATCGCGGTGGCAATCGCGTCCTTCTCCACGAGCAGCAGCTCGAGACCGTCCAGCGCGCGTGGGGCCGGCAGCCCCTCGCCGGCGACCTCGGTCGGCGGCAGGCCCGCAGCCAGATCCGCCTCGACCCGTTCGAGGAACCCGTCAGGGTATCCGCCGGCCACGCCGATCACCAGGTTGTCCTGGGTGTAGTGTGCCGCGTGAAACGCGCGCACGTCATCGATCGTGATGGCCGCCAGGCCCTGCTCGGTGCCCATCTCTGTCGCTTCGTATGGATGACCGGCGTAGAGCAGCGCGTTGAGGGTCTGCTTGCCCAGTTCCTCGTCGTCGTTGCCTCGCAGCGTCGAGACGATCGCGTTGGTCAGATAGTCTCGGTTTCGCTCGAAATCGGCCATGTCGAGCCGTGGCGCCACCATCAGGTCGCGGAATATCTCGTAGAACGGTTCGAGATGGTCGCGATGCACTTCACCGACGATGGTGGTGACCTCCTTGTCATACTGCGCGCTGATGGACGCCGCCCAGGGATACAGGGCCGTAGTCAGCTCTTCATAGCTCCGGGTGTTGGTGCCACCCTGACCGATCATCAGCGCGGTCAGGGCGTTCAAGCCGTTGCGTCCCATCGGGTCATCCACCGAACCGGTCTCGACCATGACCCGTAGCGTGACCAGAGGCGAGTTGGGCGCCTGCAGACCGAGGCCGACGCCGGCCGGTGGCGAATCCTCGACTCCACCGCACGCCATCACCAGGGCGCACGCCGATACTGCGAGCCAGCCCCTCATTGCCCCTCCTCGGTCAGCACGACCACGGTCCGATTGGACTCGGCGAAATACTCGGTGGCGACCCGCCGTACGTCCTCGGCGGTGACCGCCTCGTACAGCTCGTACACCCGATTGACCGTGTCCGGCTCACCCGTCAGCTGCAAGTAGTGCGCGAGCGTCTCGGCAACCGGCCCAGGGCTGTCGAGACCCCGCGCGAACGAGTAGCGCATGGCTGACTTGGTGTCGGCGAGGATCCCGGCGTCAACGGGCTCGCGCGTCATCCGCTCGATCTCCGAAAAAATCGCATCGCGCACCTCGGTCACCTGGTCGGGCTTGGTCACCCGCGCGATGATCTCGAACAATGGCGGGTCTCTGTGGTCAACCGCACCGCCGGAGAGGACGTCCACGAGCTGATCTCGCAGATAGAGCTGCTGAAACAACGGCGCGTTCTGCGAGAACAACAGCTGCGAGAGCACGTCGAGGGCCGGCATGTCGATGGCCTCGACCGAAAACGCCGGAGCGTGATAACCGATCATGATCAGCGGCAACGTCGCATTCGGCCAGGTGACCTCCTCGGTGCGAGGCCCAGTCTGCGCCGGCTCGGTCGGAATCGCGGGCTCGAACGTGCCGGCCGCCCAATCTCCGTAGGAGTCGGTGACCAGCCGTTCGAGCTCCACCTGATCGAAGTCGCCGACGACGACCACGATGCAATTATTGGGTCGGTAGTACCGGTCGTAGAACTCGACGCTGTAGTCGTAGTGCTCCGGCATCGCCTGGATGTCTTCGAGCAATCCGATGGTGGTGTGCTGGTATGGATGACTGGTGAACGCGAGCGCGTGCAGCCGCTCCCGTAGCAGTGAGATCGGATTCGAGAAGTTCAGGTTGTACTCACCGAGGATGGCGCCGGCCTCGGTCCGGTAGTCTTCCTCCGAATAGCTCAAGTTCAGGAACCGGTCAGACTCGAGCTCGATGATGGTCTCGAGCGCGTCGGCGCTGGCCACCGTGTGGTACGTGGTCCAATCGTCGGTCGTGAACGCATTCGAGTCCGCACCCAGCCG
>CAUZAY010000046.1:0-19766 GCA_963577695.1 Vicinamibacteria bacterium
ATAGCTCAGTGCGATCAAGTTCGCGGCGGTGCCGGCTGGCGTGGCGATGCCGCCGATCAGTGGACCGTAGGCGCACGAGATCATCAGCGCACGGCCGAAGTTGCTCGCGAGCGGCTTCAACCCCGCATCCTTGAGGACGCCGACGCCGAGCGGCAGCATGACGGCGGCCACCGCCATGTCGGTGATCCACATCGAGAGCAGCGCGCCGGACGTGATGAATCCGAGCAGGACGCGGTCCGGTCGGGTGCCGGACAGTCGCAGCACGTGCAACACCATCCGGGTGCCAAGACCGGAGATCGTGAAGCCGGTCGAGAGGAACAGCACCCCGATGAAGAAGACCACCAGCGGATTGCCGAATCCCGCTCGCACCGCCGAGGCGAAATCGGTGATGCCAAACGCCGGAATCAGAATGAGGACCAGCAGCGAGGTGGCCGGGAACGGCATCGCCTCGGTGACCCAGAGCGTGACGGCGAACAGGAGAATCGCCAGGCAGGTCTTACCCTCGACCGTCAGTGCGATCAGCTCACCGCTCCGCTCGAGCGGCGCCGGCGTCGGCAGTAGATGGACCACCGCCAGGAGCGCCGCGGCGGCGACGAAGTAGTACAACCCGCGATCTTGGTCTCGAGGCATGGTCACGGGTAGGTGCTACTCGTCCGTACGGCCGCAACCTTTTCACAAATGGGTGACTAGCGCCAATCGCGCTTGTCGCGCAAGCGCCGGGTTGAAGCCGACCGCCACACCGCGAACGACCGTTGCGGTGCGCGCGGCGCGACGAACCGCGTGCCGACGGCGGCGTTGGCACGCACGCTTCGACGTGTCCTTTGCCAGTTTGAACTTGTCGTGGATGTGTTCTTCGTGTGGTACAACCCGCGTGCGAACAGGCCGACTTGGCCCGGTCTTTCTAGGGAGGGACTCATGCGGCTCACGCTAGCAGTCCGTGGTGCGGTTGTGCTCCTTGCGCCATGGACGCTATTGGCTGCGTCGTGTAATTCAGAGCGCGGGAGCGGGCCCGCAGTCTTGGGGGGCGAAACAGGAGCCGGGGCGATGGTCTTCGAGGGGGCCCGGCTCATCCCAGGTGACGGCAACGCTGCCATCGAGAATTCCGTGTTCGTCGTGGAGAATGGCCGGTTCATGCTCGTAGGTCAGCAGGGTGACGTGCAGGTCCCGGAGGGGGCGACGCATGTGGATTTGAACGGGAAGACCGTGATGCCAGCCAAGATCGATCTCCACGGGCACCTCTGCTATGAGGACGTGGTCGAGGGAACGACCGCCAAAGCGAACGTCACGCGCGAGAACTGCATCGAGCAGTTGGAGCGACTCGCATACATGGGGTTTAGCACGGTAGTCAGCATCGCCGACCTGATGGAGCGGGAAGTTTTCCCCGGGGATCATCTCGACGTTTATCAGACTCCCCGCTCCGGCATCAACGTGCCAGCGGTGGGTGAGCGCCAACCGTGGGGGGATGTACCGTTGCAGCTCCACGGAGACATCATCCCCAATGCAGCGCAGTTCTTCACGACTGGTCCGGCGGTCGCCTTTCCGGGCGGGGGAGCCGGCGGCCACCAGGCCCGGAACGACGTCATGTACCCAGTCGGGACGGAGGCAGAGGCTCGAAGGGCTGTTCGGGACTATGTCAGCTCGTTTACGTCGAGGAATCTCGAGCTCCCGTTCATCAAGATATGGGTGGATGATCGAGGCGACCGTGTGGAGACACTGTCGCCGCCCCTTTACCGAGCAGTGATCGATGACGCAACTCAGCTGGGGGTTTCGGTTGCGGCCCATACCGTCACGCTGGCGGATGCGAAGGAGCGTATGGGGCGGGCATGGTGGGGGCAGTTCACCTTCCGGTTCGGGGCGGGGACGTGCCGGACCAGGAACTGCTTGGGATCGTGCGGGACCTGGTGGCCAGCAGCGACCGGCCGATCTGGTTCTCGGACCCAGGTGCCATTGATGCCTTGGGCAACGAGGCGTGGGAGGATCCTGTGCTGTCCGAGATGCTCGCTCCGGCCCGAGTCCGCGTTCTGCAGGCCCGGGCTGTATTTGGGGGGAGAGAACGGACGCCTGAGGCCATCAGGAGTGCCCGCTTGAGCTCCATGAGCACGGGAGACGTTGCGAGGCAGCTCATCGATGCGGGCATGACCATGGTTTATGGGAGTGACAACGGATCGGCCGGTCGCGGGTTCGGGTGGTAAGGGCAGCTGAAGTTTGAGAACTGGGTGACGATGGGTTTCACACCACGCCAGGCGATAGTCTTCGCGACGTCCAACGGAGCGAGAGCCTTGGGGCGCGATGACATTGGGATGATCGAGGCTGGTCGGAGCGCGGATTTCATCGTTCTGGACGCGAATCCCTTGGAGGACATCGCGAACACAAGACGGATCAACATGGTCTATCTGCGTGGACAGAAAGTCGACCGCAGTGGGTTGAGGGATCGGTGGCAAGCACGGTGGTCGTGGTGGTCGCGCGTGGCAACCTGGCAGTAGTGGACCGCCTCGGTCGTGGCCTACGGCAGCGGTCCCAGCTCGGCCCGCCAGGCGACGCCTTGGGCGAGGTTACATCCCAGGTGGGGCGAACCGTCCATCCGTCGCGGTCCATCCGCCATCGGCCATCAGCAGGGAGCCGGTCACGAAGCTGGCGGCGTCAGACGCCAGAAACACGGTGGGGCCGACCATCTCCTCCGCCGTGGCCCACCGGTTGAACACGCTCTTGGCCGCGTAGGCGCCGTGCCAGTCCGGGTCGTTCTGGATCTGCGCGGTCAACGGTGTGGTCACCACGCCGGGGCCGACGGCGTTCACCCGCACGCCGGACGGGCCGAACTCGGCCGCGGCGGTGCGGACGAGCTGGACGATGCCGGCCTTGGTCGAGGCGTAGACCGACTGGCCCGGTTCGACGACCGTGGCCCGAATCGATGAGAACAAGATGATGCTGCCACTGCCTTGGGCCATCATGATCCGGCCGGCCGCGCGTAGGACGTGAAAACTGCCCTTGAGGTTCAGCCCGACGACCCGGTCGAACTCGTCGCCTGTGTAGTCGACCAGCCGTTTGCGCACGTTCACGCCTGGGGTGCAGACAACGACGTCCAGCGACCCGTGTCGCTCGACGACGTCGTCGCATGCCTGATCGACCGCGGTTCCGTCAGTGATATCGAGCCGAGCCGCGTCGGACGCGCCGCCTTCACTAACAATGGCCTCCGCGGTCCGCGACGCGGCCTCCGTATCGACATCGAGGCAGCGGACTGTAGCGCCCTGCCGCGCGCATCCCATGGCTACCGCTTCCCCGATTCCGGACCCAGCCCCGATGACGGCCGCCACTTTGTCTTCGAGCCCGAACAACTGCGTTTCCATCATGACACCTCCGCCGATGTGTGCCGTCCTGTCAAGGCTGCGGCGAGTGCCGCGGTCAGGGCCGCTCCAATGCCGAGTAGCGCCGCGAACTGGCCGAGGCCACCGAGGTCGGTGAGCTGGACGACCGCCGCGATTGGCACCCCCACGACCATCGAGGCCATCGCCTCGCGGGTGCGCACCCGTCCGGAGTAGAGCCCGACGATCACTGGCACGAACAGGCTGACCGCGAGGAGCATGTAAAAGATGAGTATCGCGTCGACTATGGATCTCGAGATCATCGCGATGGCGATTCCGGCCACCCCTCCCGCCATCGCCGCCCTCCTGGCGACACGAAGAATCTCGGCGTCACCCGCATCCGGTCGGACGAATCGCGCATAGAGGTCCTTGGACAACGAGGTGGCCAACCAGAACAACATCGCGTCGGCCGAGCTCACTTCCGCCGAGAAGATCGCGGCCAGCGCGACGGCCCCCAACAACACGGGCAGTGTCTCGAGCAGGAGCATTGGGAGCGCCAGGTCCGGGTCGGCCAAGTCAGGTGCCACCATGCGCGCGATCATGCCGAGCAACGCTGGCGCGGCGGCGAAGATCAGGAGCGCCACAGCGTTCAGGCCGACCCCGATTCGCACCGCGCGGTCGTCGCGGGCGCCGTAGACCCGCTGCAGAATGCCGGGTGACACGATGAACGATGGGCCCAGGCTGGCGAGATAGATCCAACCGGAGTTGCCGCCGCGCCAGAAGTTCCAAAAGTCATCGATGTCGCGTGTGGCCTCGACGACGGGGGCCAGACCGCCGACTGATCCCAAAATGACCGGGAACGCGATGACGAAGCCGACCAACAAGACTCCGAGCTGTACGGCGTTGACCCAGACGGAGGCGAGGAGCCCGCCGGCCGTGAAATACACGGTGACGACCAGTCCGCCGATGGCGGAACCGAGTCGTGGGTCGATCCCGGTGACGGCATTGAGCACGTAGCCCATCGCCTTCAGCTGTGCGGCGAGGAGGGACAGCCCACCGGCCCAGAGGAGGACCGCGACGGTAACTCGCACTTGGGGGCCGTATCGGAGTTCCAGATAGTCGCCGACGGTGCGCAGGTCGTGACGCGCCGCCACGGCGCGCAGTTTCGGACCGACCCAGAACGCCAGGACCAGCGATCCAAACCCGGCCGACCCAACCCACCACCAGGCGCTCAGACCATCGCTGTAGCCAAGTTGGGCAGCGCCCATCGTTGAACCGGCGCCGATGTTGGCGGCGAGCAGCGTCGTGAAAATCAGGCCGGGGCCGAGCCGGCGGCCGGCCACGAAGAAGTCGCTGGAGGTCTGGACCCGGCGACCGATCCACAGGCCGACCGCCATCAGTACGGCCGCGTAGAGCAGGAGGATGACGAGCGGCAGGTTCACCGGCCCGCCTGTAGGTCTCGGGCGGCCGGATATCCTGGGATACTGGTTGCCGCCCGCACCGCCCGGACGATCGCCTCCGCCATCACATCGGCGGCCAGCGCACCGATGGTGCCCAGGCCAGTCGGTCCGTCATAGACGCCGGTAGCGAGCGCGAAAATGGCATCGCCGTCATTCGGGGTGTGCGACGGCGAGATGGCGCGCGCGAATCCATCGTGGGCCATCTGCGCCATGACGGTGGCTTGCGCCTGCGTGAGACGGGCATTGGTGGCTACGACGCCGATGGTGGTGTTTTCTCCCGGTCGGCTCCGATTGCTTCGTCCCGCTCGCAGGAGTACCCGTGCGTCGGCGAGCGTGCGGCCGTCTTCGCCGCGTACGCCCGCCACCACCTGTCCGGTGGCCGGGTCAATGACATCGCCGACCGCATTAACGGCCACTAGCGCGGACACGACCAGCCCGCCCGGCATGGAGATGGAGGCTGACCCGATGCCCCCCTTCATGGCGCGGCCGGGGCCGCCCATTTTGCCGACGGTCGCGCCGGCGCCGGCGCCAACGTTGCCCTCGGGCACCGGGTCGGAGGTCGCCGCCTCGGCGGCCCGGTAGCCACAGTCGGCCGTCGGTCTGATGGTCGGGTCCTCGCCGATGCTCAAATCAAAGAGGATGGCGGCCGGTACGATCGGCACCTTCGCGACACGCGTGTCGTAGCCGATGTCCCGCTCCGCGAGATAGCGCATGACGCCGCTCGCCGCGTCGAGCCCGAACGCGCTCCCGCCGGCCAGCACGATGCCATGTACCTCTTGCACCGACTTCGCGGGATCCAGGAGGGCGGTTTCACGCGTGCCCGGCGCGCCGCCTCGCACATCGACCCCGGCCACCGCCCCGGCTTCAGTCAGTATGACCGTGCAGCCGGTCGGCCGCTCGGCCAAGGTATGATGGCCGACCTTGATGCCGTCAACCGCGGTCAGGCCCCGCCCGGACTGTGCGAAGGTGCTCGGCTGAACCATGAGGCCTCCCGCGATGCACGCGGTGGTGATGACGAGGCGACCCAACCAATGTTCCCGCACATGTTTCGCACTGACGCGACGGGCAGCGGCGTGGCGCGATCGGGGCGGGGCGTCGGTCGGCATCGGTCCTTCCGATGATAGCGGAAAGCGGCGGGCGCGCGATCGAACGTGTCCTGAACGAGGTCGAGCAGGCCACTGACGAGGTCGTCGATTTCGCGGCCGACCTCGTTCGGGTTCCCACCGTCAATCCCCCCGGTGAAGCCTATGAGGCGTGCGCTCGTCTGCTCGGTGACCGGCTACGCACGTGTGGTTTCACGGTTCGCGATCTGGTGCCGGAGGACCGTGTCGAGCACTCGTCGCGCTATCCACGGGTCAATGTGCTCGGGCGGCGCGCGGGTGATGCGAGCGGCCCGGTCGTACATCTGAACGGGCATCTCGACGTCGTGCCTCCGGGTGAGGGGTGGACGTGCGACCCCTTCGGCGGCGTCGTCCGCGACGGTCGCCTGTATGGCCGGGGCAGTAGCGACATGAAGGCAGGCATTGCGGCTGCCGTCTACGCCGCCGAGGCGTTGCGTCGAGCCGACATCCCGCTCGCCGGTGGGATCGAAATCAGCGGCACCGTCGACGAAGAGAGCGGGGGCCATGCCGGGGTCGCCTGGCTGGCCGAGCAGGGGCACTTGTCTGCCGCACACACGGACTACGTCATCATTCCGGAACCGTTCGGGCCCGATCGCATCTGCGTCGGGCACCGCGGCGTGTATTGGTTCGACCTCGTGACCACCGGACACACGGCCCATGGCAGCATGCCCTTCCTGGGTGTGAATGCGATCGACCACATGACGACCGTACTGGTAGCGATCCGGACCCGCCTTGCGCCCACGCTCGCGCTACGCACGACCGTGTTGCCGGTCGTGCCCACGCTGGCGCGGCAGGCCACGTTGAATCTGAACAGCATCACTGGCGGGCAGACCGGGACGGGGGCCCAGACACCCTGCGTGCCGGATCGGTGCGTGGCTACGTTCGATCGGCGCTTTCTGCCAGAGGAAGAATTCGACGCCGTCAAGGCCGAGATCGAGCAGCTGTTGGCCGAACTCTCCGAGGAGCATCCGGGCCTACGATGCGCGTTGCGAGATCGGATGTTGGTGCATCCGCTGCGCACGCCAGCCGACTCGCCGCTCGTGCGGGCGCTCTCGTCGTCGGTCGAGAGCCTCGCCGGCTCAGTGACGCTGGTGGCCAGTCCAGGGACCTATGACCACAAGCACGTGGCCCGCATCGCGGGTATCGAGCAGTGTGTGGCGTATGGTCCGGGCGCCCTGGAGCAGGCCCACCAGCCGGATGAATGGTGCGGCGTCGACGACATCAAGCTGGCCACCCAGGTCCTCGCCCTCACATTGCTAGCGCTGGTAGGCGCCGGCGCCGGTCCCTAGCCGCCTCACGGGGTTCTTCAGCACCCGTCTAGTGCGAAAAAACGATCCGGGGCACCTCGGCAGGAAACCTAGGCTGGTGTTCGGGCAATATACAGCAGATTGTCAGAAAACGCGCGTGGCAGGAGCGCCGTCAGGGCTCGCGGATAGTGCCACGCCGTGAGCGGGAGTCGACCCCGCCCCGTGTACTCGATTGCGGCGTCCGTGAGGCCAAGTTCGCCGCCGATACGGCGCAGGTCGCTCTCTAGCAGCGCCGTGATGTGGGCTGGATAATCCGTGTCCTGGAACGCCGAGAACTGCCCTTTCACAAGCAACGTCACGAGGCTCAGGGCACTGCGTTGATTTGGGGTCGTCAGGAGGATCCAGCCGCCGGGCTTGGCCAGCCGAACGAGCTGCCGGACGAGCGCGCGCGGGTTTTCCAGATGCTCGATGGTCTCGACTGCGGTCACCACGTCGGCGCCAACCGCGCTGGCCGGGAGGGGCTCGTCGCCGTCGAGATCCACTTGGTGAAACTGGGCGTCGGCGGGGAAGGCGTCATACCGCACGCCGTCCATTCCGACATACTCCTGAAACCGATCCTCCACGAAACGGCGGAGCGCACCGCCGCCACACCCGATATCGATGAGTCGATGCCCGGAGATGTTCCGGCTAGCCAAAGCGGTGGCGACCAGCGGTAGATCGCCTCATGGCTGGAGCCGAGGCTCAGGCGGGCGTGCTGGTCAAGAACGCGAATGGTGGGGGAGGGCGTGGTCCCGGTCATGAATACGGCCGCGCTCGGTCGCCGATGTCTCCCGACCATGGCCGCGCTGGACGCTGTCGGAACCACTCAGGCGAGGCGGTCACCGGGGCTGATCATAACAGTCCCTTCGAGCACGTCTCGCATCGTTTGGAGCAACGTGTCCCTGGGGAACGGCTTCTTGAGCAGGCGTTCTCGCGCGGGGTCCACGATGCTCGGGTCGAAGTATGTCGTGCCGCTGTAGCCCGACATGTAGAGCACTTTCGCATCGGGGCAGATCCGCTCCAGCCGGGTCACCATCTGCTTCCCGTTCATCCCCGGTATGATCACGTCGGTCAGCACGCCGTCGATCGCACTGTCCGTCTCGGCCGCCACCCGCAGAGCCGCCTCGGGTAACTCGGCGTCCAGCACGTGGTACCCGGCGCACCGCAACGCGTGTCCGGCAAACGCCCGCACGGCGGCGGGGCGTCTCAAGCCCAGATCGTCACGGGCGGTCCGCCCAACGACGGGCCGCCAGCGGAGGACGTGCTATTCCCCAGTGGGGTGCAGGGCAATTTTCACGCCGAGGCGTGGTCAGACCTGGGACGACCCGCCAATTCGCTGGGCTTGGGGTGGTCTGGGTGGTGGAGGGAGCGACCAGAATCGGTCGGTTGGATCTGTATCCAGCGGGATCGACAGCGCAAAAGTGTCGGCGTGATCTCGTTTTCGGGATCAGGCCGGAGGTGCACTACTCGTTGTTTTCGGTCGAGACCCCACGCAACGGTTTGCCCGCGAGATAGGCCTCGTACTGCTCGTCGGACATGAAGGCGATATCTGTCCAGCCGTGCCCCATCTCGTCCATGGTGCGCGAGCCCCAGCCCACCCAAGCCGTCGGGTCCGGGTTATGGCGGTTGTTGGCGGTGTTGTCGTGCCACGAGACGGTGTGCAGGACCGTGCCCTTCGGGAACAGATGAGGTTCCTTGAACGCATAGACGATCTGCCAGGATTGCTCGTAGTCCGTCACGTCTGTCAGCACCTCGCGACGGCCGTCGACATGAATCGCCTCGAGCAGCATCCGTTTGCCTCGGAAGTGCATGTGCGGCTGGAAACTGAGCACGAGCCCTGCCTGCGGCAGCGGCCAGAACCGCTCGTGTCGCGCGACCGAACCGGGTGGGATGCTCATCAACGCGACGCCGTTCAGTGTGTTGTCGTCGATCAGTGCCCCGGTCGGCATCCGGTCCGCATGCAGGTCGAGGTCGACTCCGGCCCGTAACAGGCGGTCCTCGACCGCCTCGCGGTTGAGCTTCCAGTCATGCCCGATTCCGGTGCGGATGCGGTGGGCCGTGACGATGAGTTCGGGCACCTCGCCCTTGGGGTAGAACTTGATACCCACCTTTTGGCGGTCGACCGTCTCCTCGCCCCACGGGTGATAGTGCGGCGCGAAGCGGAATTGCCCGCCGGCCGGCAGCTTGCGCCCCGTGCCGTCTGGATAGAACTGGCCGGTGCTGCCCATCGCGTACTCGATGAGGTCGATCTCACGCGTGTTCGACCCTATGCCCAGCCGGAATTCCTCCCGGTTCTCGACATCCTCGGGCACGCTCACATACACATGGGAGTGATGGACGCAGCAGTACGCCTCAGGAATGATCTGCACCCATTTCACGTAGCGGTCTTCAGTGAGTCCCGGATCGACGGTTTCGGACGGATAGAAGTCCTCGCCTTCGGCCGGAATTTTGAAACCTTCTTCCATCTGCACGATCAAGTCTGGCTCGCCGTAGGTCCATTCATTCAGGTTGGCGAATTCGAGCGGCTCTGGCGCGTCGCTGGGGTTGCCGCGCGGCGCGCCCGCCGAGACCCAGGAGACGATCGTCGCGATCTCGTCGTCACTCAGTGAGGGGTCCGCGACGTATTCGCCAATACTGCGATCGAGATGCCAGGGTGGCATCTGCCGCGCAACGACGCGATCCCGAATGGCGCGGGCCCAGGGTCGGGCCTCCTCGTAGGTCAGCAGTGACATCGGCGCCCCCGTGCCGGGGCGGTGGCACTGCTGACACGAGCGCTGCAGTACCGGGAGCACGTCGCGCGTGAACGTCGCACCGTCGCTCGCTTGGCTGGCCTGTTTCGCCGTGGCCGGAGATGGCGAGGCGGCGATGGCGAAAAGAGCGACAACGGCGACGGCTGTCGAGACAGCGCGCATGAGCAATCCTCCAGGGTGATACCAAATGGGTTCGCTACGGAGTCAGTGTAGTGGTCCGGCTCGGGAGATGGCAACAGGATTCCCGGGCGGATCTCGCGTCGCGCCCGTCTTGCTTCGGCGGCACAACCGGTTGTGGTGACACGCCACCTCGTGATAGATCGTGTCGCGACTGGTTGGCTCCGCGGGGCTGGCCGACACCTGGAGAGCACTATGATCGATTGGCGCGTCCTGCCGGCGCTCGCTTCCGTTGCCTCGCTGGCCGGGCCTTTCACGGCGCCCGCCGCCGCGCAGCAGGAGCCGGTCTATGCGGTGTATGACGGCTTCATGGTCACCGATGAGGGACTCCACGTTCTGGCGTTTGCTTACTTCAGCCACAACTTCGAGACGGTGACGATACCGGTCGGTCCGCTGAACAGCTTTGGCACCGCCCCCGGCGATCGCCAGCAGACCACGACGTTTCTTCCGGGGCATCACCGCTTCCAGTGCATCATGGTGATGGGGTCGGAGTTCGACGGCGGTCTGCGCTGGACGTTGGACCACGCCGGGGTCACCACCACGACCAGCGACGACATGCTGCAGTACAACTGGGAGTTCGAAGCGAGCTCGGTGCGCAACGCCCTGCGCGATGTTGAGCCGAGTGAGGCGCCTCACGGCGTCTGCCTGAACCGGTCTCCAACGGTGCGTTTTCTCGGCTTGCGGAACGGGCCCGAGGGGGCACCGGCCGAGGTCGCCACCACCGTTGGCGCCGAGTTGAAGTTGTTTGGCAGTGTCCGCGACGAAGGGCTACCGAGAGCGGGCGCGCTCGTCACCACCTGGCGGATGCTGAGCGGCCCGGGCACCGTCTCCTTTAGTGCGCCGGATGAGCCACGCACGCTGGCCTCGTTCGATGCGCCAGGCGCCTACGAGCTCGAGCTGTGGGCGAGCGACGGCGAGCGCGAAGGGAGCAACCGGGTCGCGGTCATCGTGGATCCCGCGCCGTGAATCATTCCTCGAACTTCTGAGACGGGACACTAGGCCCGATCAGCTGAGGCAGATCCAGTTCGAGGCGTAGCAACCCGGTTCGAGTCGTCATCAGAGTCGTCCCGTCGTCATCGAGATCGACGTCGTCCATGAACGGTGCGCGCCGGACCGCCTCTTTCCACGGCAACGACGGCGACCCACCGTCTCGCAGATGGTGGATCAGCTTCAGCGTGCGGAATCCATCGAACCAGTCGTGTAAACGGCGGAGTCTGGCGGCGGGACTCGGCGCCTGGGCGATGATTCCCGGCCAGGCGTCGAGAGCGCCCTGGCGTTCCAGGAAGCGCCGCGCGGTCGGGTTCATCGCCGCGATCAGGTCGGACACGACCGGGTGGGACACCGAAGGACCCGGCGCCGCTCCGGCCCCGGAGAGGCGCCGCAGGGCCTGGATGAGCTGCCGAACGGCCGTGAAACAGTCGGGATGGTACAGCTCGAGTTCGGCTCCACGAACCAACTTGGCGCTTTCCGAACCGGTTCCGAAGGGCACCCGTTCGGACCATCGACTGCGCAGCCGAATCGGCGCCCCCTGCAGATGTGCGAGTGGGCGCAACTTACTCAGCTTGTTGAGCAGGTAGAAGTCTTCCCCGGCCCGGCGTCTGGGCACCCCCCGGACCAGAGCGTATGAGAGTGCATCCACCACCATCGTGCTGCCCACGGTGTGAAACGCGTAGGGCGAGCGTGCCCACCGGAGCCCGCGCTGGAAGTAGCGGAGTCGTATTTCGTACAGGGCCGTGGCGCGATCCATCTGTGGCTCACCGCCTGGCTCGTGCCAGAACGGAAACATCGCCCCGGAACACCCGGGCTCGATCGCCGCGATACGCGTAAAGTAGTCCTCTGGTAGACGTGCGTCAGCATCCGTCATCGCGATGTACGGGTGGCGCACCCGGCCCGCCACGATTAGTTCGAGGGCCACGTCCGCACCGATCTTGCGAGCCAGCCCCACGCCCTGGCGCGCCGGGAGCCGACGACCGGGTGTGAAACGGTCGACGACGAGTACGCTCAGCTTGGACTCGGGCGCACCAGCAGTGCCCGTCGGGTCGGTTTCGTGGCCGAGCCAGCTACCAGGGCCGAGCGCACGCAGGGAAAACCGTCGGCTGAGTGCGCGAAAGCAGCCGTCGTTCGACGAGTGCACGGTCGCCGTCGCCCCGTCGCGGCCATTGAGCACCGCCACCAACAGCAGGCGTCCCGCCTGTCTCGCGGCGGCTCGGAAGCCGTCGACGAAGTCCGGCGACTCCCCATACACCGGCACGACGAACACGAAGTCGAATGTTCCGGGGCACAGTGACGCCACGCTCGATTCCGGCTCAGCATGGCGTTGCCGGTATTGCGCCGACTCCGCTACGACGTCTCGTCCGGTGTCCCCGCTTCGTGATGCCATCACTCGAGCAGACCGCGCATTCTGAACGGGTTCCGATTGCAAGACGCCTGGAGTCCGAGCGGGCTCGAAGCGTATCGCAATCGCCCGAGTGTACCGATGGGCAGTTGTGATTGCACCGCCCGAGCGGCTAAAATAACGAGCTTCGACAGTGTCCGACCCATCGGTTGACCAAATTTTGCCACCAGGCTGAAACTAGGCTCCAACTCGGTGCCAACCAGGTTGCAGTCAGGTTGCGAACAAGCTGGGCGCGGATAGGTCAGCTTCCGCGAACAACCTAGCGTCCGGCGCTGTCGAGGGGGAGATTCCGTGCGCGTACATATCGTCAATCCGAGTCACTTTTCCTACGGCACGGGGTTCATCACCCCGCGTTGGATGTTTGTGCTCGCGGCCGCCACACCGGCCAAATGGGGTGATCCCATCCTGAGCGACGAGTCGCTCGAGCAGTTCGATACTGACCGGCTCGAGAAGGGTGACGTCATCGGAATCGGTCTGCACACCGGCAACGCCCTGGTCGGGTACCAACTGGGGGCACGTGCCCGAGCGCGCGGGGCGTGGGTGGTCTACGGCGGCAGTCACCCCACGTTGTTCCCGGAAGAGGCACACGAGCGCGGAGGCGCGCACGCCGTGGTCAAGGGGGACGGCGATGTCACCTGGAGCCAGGCGATCGAGGATTGCGTCAACGGCACACCGCAGCGGATCTACGACGGTGGGCGCGTGGACGCGGGCAAGTTTCGGAAAGCGCGCTGGGATCTGATGAAGCGCGAGAGCTATGTGTGGGCGTCAGTGCAGACCGTGCGCGGCTGTCCCAAGCACTGTTCATTCTGCTCGGTCTGGCGCACCGACGGCCAGGAGCCCCGTCAGCGCGAGGTCAATCCAGTCATTGAGGAAATTGTCGAACTGCGGCGGATGGGTTTCAAGTTCATCGCGCTGGCCGACGACAATTTCTATCCGGTCACGCTTGAGGACCTCAGGATGGCCGGCCGGCGGGAGGACAAGACCCGATACAACGAACTCAAGGCGCTACGTGACGAGCGGTTCGAGTTAATGGAACTGATGGCGCAGCTCCCGAGTGATTTGAATTTTTTCACCCAGATCACGATGGAGTCCGCCGAGGACCCAGAGTTTCTCCACGCCATGAACAGGGCGCACATCAGAGGCGCCCTGGTCGGTATCGAGGCGGTCACTCCGGAAGGATTGAAGGACGTCTACAAGGACTTCAACCTTGCGGGTGAAGACCTGGTGGAACGTCTGCAGATGTTCCGGAAACACGGTGTCTACATTCTCGGCTCCTTTATTTTCGGTCTACCGAGCGACCGTCCCGACACCTTCGACGCGACGGCCGAGTTGGCCAAGCGGGCCGACATCACCTTCGCGCAGTTCGTCACCCTGACCCCGTTCCCGGGAACCCTGGACTTCGAACAGTGGGAACGCGAAGAGGGTGACAACATGGCGAAAGTTGACGGCATCCCCGTCTCGCGCCACTGGCTAATCCCGCAGGCGAAGCGACCCAAGCTGTTGACGCCGCACCCCGTGATGTCGGGCGAACAGATCCGCCAGGGCACCCAGAATGTCTGGAATAATTTCTACAGCCTGAAGGCGAGCTGGAGACGGTCCGATATCTTGAAGTCGTTCAGGAACCGTGTCGCGTTCGTCGTGGCCTCCAAAGTGATGCTGAACGCGTTTGGGAACACCGGTCTGTCGACCGACAGCGCCCGCGCGTCCCGCGCGACCAAGCTGGGCGGGATCGGGTTCTCGTTGCTGCAGAAGATGTTCGCGGCACCACCCATGCCGCACCTGCCGGTGCCGGTGACCCCGCAGCCGCAGGCCGCCGAGAAATCCGCGGCCTGACCGCGTCGCCGCCCTCGGACACTGATCCCGACCCGCACGTCTACGATCACATGGCCCCGCGCCGCGTCCCATCAGGGCGAGGCGTGGGGTATCGTGGTGTTCTCAAGCCGGTCATTCAGGTGGAGGCCCCTCATGTCGCCTAGCGTCTGTCCTCGATTCGCCTCGCGCGCGCTCGTCATCCTGCTGCTTGTGCTCGGTGTGGCCGTGCCCGGGGAGCCCGCCCAGAATCAACCACCCGACGACCCGGAAACGGCCGCGAATGCGGATGACGAGGACGACGCAGACGAAGACCGACCTGGCCGACAGGATCGGGACGACGACGGGCCCAAACCCTATGACGAGGTGATTACCGACGAGGCCGAGTCCGACGAAGGGGTCTTCACCGTGCATCGGCTCGACGACAAGGTGTTCTATGAGATTCCGCCGTCTGAGCTGGGGCGAGAGTTTCTGTGGGTCAGCCGGATTGCGCGAACGACCGAAGGGGTGGGGTACGGCGGGCAGGCCCTCGGGAACCGCGTGGTGAAGTGGGAACGTCGCGGCGACCAGGTGCTGCTGAAGAGCGTGTCGTATGCGATTGTGGCTGACGAGGACGCACCGATTGCCGCGGCGGTCGCCTCGTCGAACAACGACACGATCGTCAAGGCGTTCGACATCGAAGCGCTGTCCGACCAGGAGGCACCGGTCATCGATGTGACCGCGCTGTTCGAGTCAGAGGTGCCCGAATTCAGCGCCCGGTCGCGCTTGCAGGCCCGCGGGTTCGCACGCGATCGGTCCTTCGTCGAGGAAGTACTCGCCTTCCCCCGCAACATCGAGGTACGGACGACACACACCTACACGCTCCCCCCGCCTTCCACTCCGCCGACGGGGCGACAGCGACAGACCCGCCGAGGTGGCATGCGTCCCGGCAGCGCCACGGTACTGCTGCACTACAGCATGGTGAAGCTGCCGGACGTGCCGATGCAGCCCAGATTGTTCGACGAACGCGTCGGATACTTTTCGGTGCGGCAAGTCGACTACGGTCGGGACGAGCATCGGTCGCCAAACCGTCGTTACGTGACCCGGTGGCGACTGGAGAAGCAGGACCCTGATGCGGCCGTCTCGGACCCGGTCACGCCCATCACGTACTGGATCGATCCGGCCACGCCGACGAAGTGGGTGGAGTACATGAAGCAGGGCGTCGAGGCCTGGCAGCCCGCCTTCGAAGCCGCCGGGTTCTCGAATGCGGTGATCGCCCGCGAAGCGCCGTCCCCCGACGACGATCCGGAGTGGAACCCGGAGGACGCGCGGTACTCCGTCATCCGCTGGCTACCATCGACCACGGAGAACGCCTCGGGACCGCACGTGCACGACCCGCGAACCGGCGAAATCCTCGAGACGGACATCCAGTTTCATCACAACGTGATGAACCTTGTGCGTGACTGGTATTTCGTGCAGGTGGCGCCGCTGGATTCGCGGGCGCAGTCGCTGCCGCTGCCCGACGACCTGATGGGTGAGCTGCTGGCCTACGTGGTGACGCACGAGGTGGGTCACACGCTGGGTTTCCAGCACAATATGAAGGCCAGCTCCCTGTATCCGGTCGAGAAGCTACGGGACCCGGGATGGGTCGCCACCATGAGCCACACGCCGACGTTGATGGACTATGCCCGGTTCAACTATGTCGCGCAGCCTGAGGATGGGATTCCGCCGGAGGATCTGATTCCGAAAATCGGTCCCTATGACACCTGGGCCACCATGTGGGGCTACAAGCCGATTCCAGGTGCGACCAGCGCCGACGACGAACGATCAACCCTGGACGAGTGGGCGCGTGAGCAGGATGACACGCCCTGGTATCGGTTCTCGACCCCGGGGACCGGAGGCGCAGACCCGGGCCAATTGACCGAATCCGTAGGAGACGCGGACGCGGTGCAGGCGACCACGTTGGGGTTGAAGAATCTCGAACGAGTGGCCGCGATGTTGTTGGACGCGACCAACGCGCCCGGCGACCCGTATGACGACCTGGACGAGTTGTATGGGCGGCTGGTGGGACAGTGGGCGACCGAGATGAACCACGTGGCCGCCGTCGTGGGAGGTTTCAATTCGCAGCAGAAGCACTTCGGGCAGGACGGCGTCCGGTTCACGGTGATTCCCCGCGACGTCCAGGCGGACGCGGTGGCCTTTCTGAACGACAACGCGTTCGTCACTCCGATGTTTCTCGTGGACCCGGAGATACTCCGCCGCATCGAGCCGGTCGGCGTGCTGGATCGCATTCGGACCGGCCAGACCCGCGTGCTCCGAGCGCTGCTGAGCGCGGACCGGATCGAGCGACTGGTCGAGCAGGAGGCGGTCGACGGCCCTACTGCCTACGCGCCGACCGATTTTCTCGCCGACGTGCGGGCCGGACTCTGGCGGGAGCTCGACGACGCGCAGGTGCGCACCGATGCCTACCGTCGTGGCGTGCAACGGGTGTATCTGGAGGTCATCGACACCCAGCTCAACGGGCGCTCACCAGCCGACGGTGATGCCCGACCGTTCCTCCGGGGTGAGTTGCGCGCACTGGACCGGACCATCGACGCCGCGCTGACTCGAGCCGCCGACCGCGCCACGACCCTGCACTTGGAAGATGCTCGCGACCAGATTGCGCGGACCCTGCGGCCACCGACCGGGCCCAACTCGTCGTCCGAACAGACCGATCTTGTCCAAGCGTACGACCTCGACCTCGTGGCCGGATTGCCCGACCCGTGGTCGGAGGGTCTGACCCACGCCGGCGAGTCCTGCTGGCCGGATCTGGCGGTGCGCGTCGACCGCCGCTAGTCCCGCTGCATTCTTGAGTTCGTCGGAGGCCGATTATGGAGTGGTTGTCCAACCCGGAAATTTGGATTGCCCTGGTCACGTTAACCGTCCTCGAGGTCGTGCTCGGGGTGGACAACGTCATCTTTATCTCGATCTTGTCCGCCAAGTTGCCGCGGTCGCAACAGCGCTCGGCGCGACGTCTCGGTCTGGTTCTGGCGATGGTCGCGCGGGTAGGGCTGCTGCTGTCCATCAGCTGGATCATCCGCCTGACGGAGCCGTTGTTCGCCGTGGCCGGGCACGACTTCTCAGGCCGCGATCTCACGCTCCTCGTCGGGGGCCTGTTCCTGCTTGCCAAGTCCACCTTCGAGATTCACGAGAGTCTCGAAGGCGAGGAGGGCCACAAGTCGGACAAGGTCGCCGCCTCTTTCGCCAGCGTCATCTTTCAGATCCTGGTTCTGGATGTCGTCTTCTCGTTGGACTCGGTCATCACGGCCGTCGGTATGGTGGAGCAGATTGGCGTGATGATTGCCGCGATCATCATCGCGGTCGCGGTGATGCTGCTCTCGGCCGAGGCGATCAGCGCGTTCGTCAATGAGCGCCCCACCGTCAAGATTCTCGCGCTGAGCTTCCTGCTGCTGGTGGGGTTCTCGCTGGTCGCTGAGGCCTTCCATCAGGAGATTGCGAAAGGCTATCTGTACTTCGCGATGGCGTTCTCGGTCTTCGTGGAACTGATCAATCAGCGGATTCGGCACCGGCAGCCGGTCCACCTCAAGAAGGCGTACTGACGCAGACGGTCTCGCGTTGACGTCGGAACGTGGCTGACGGCCAATCCGTAGTGGATGGAAGGGGGTCGTCTCACGCACCTCATCAACAGCCGTGGATTTCTGTGGGCGGGGCTGGTCCTCGTCTTCGTCCTTTTTCTTGGATGGTACCGAGGCGGAGGTGACCCGCTCACCTCCGACGAAGTGGACGACATCGTCTCGGCGATTGCTGCGGTCGCCCCCGCGGAGAGCGGATTTCCAGCGCGTGTTCGCGCCTTCGCGGAGACCGACGACGGCAAGCCCTTCTATGTCGTCAATATCGTCAAGGCCACAGAGGCCGCCGATTCGGAGGGCTCGATGCCTCGAATCGACCGTCGCGCCGGTCTTGCGCAGGGCGGAGCCTCGTGGGCCGAGCCGGTCACCACGTCTCGGTCCGGCACGAGTGCCTAGGAGGGTGCTGAAGAACGATGTCGAGCGGGTTTCGGAGCGCGGCGCCCAGCTGGCTAGGCGCGACGAGGGAGCAGGCAGGCGGCCTGGGTTGAGTCGACAGTCGTGGGGCAAGGCTTCAGCCTTACCTCACAGGCCTGAAGGCCTGCGCCACACGGGTGCCCCGTCGGAAACCCTAGCAGCCCGTGGTAGAAGTCCCGCTGCATGCGACCGACGCTGAATCCGGCCGATCTGCGTTGTTCATCGGTCAAATACTGCCGGCATTTTCCCTCTTCTCGCCTTGCCGGCCGGTCCAGCGCCGCTCTCGGTGCAACGCGCGACTTCTACCACGGGCTGCTAGTACGTCCCGCAGGAGCTGCCGGTGCGCCACGCTCCCGGCTACCGGTCTTGAGATTCCTGGAGTTGTCTCTGATTCTGCCCCGACGTCCGGCTGTACAGTGAGAGCCGCCACCGGAGACCCGCGAGGTCACTCACGTCGTGGGACGCCCACCGCTCCAGCTCGTCGAGCTCGAGCGTGCGGTTGTGCGTGAGTAGACACAGGACCGTGTCATGTCCACAGTGGTCCGCCACGAACCGCGCCAGGTGATGCTCGTTGCCATCGGGGTAGTTGAAGATGAGACCGGTCTCGTGAAGGGAGATTCCACGGGTCTCGTAGGTCGTGGCGTCACGGTAGTCGGCCTCGAGCAGATGCACCTCAGACGAGTCGAGGAGACCCCTGGCGTTGAGCGTGTGCAAGTTCGTCACGGCTTCGGCGTAGAGCGCCGGGTCCGCCTCAATGCCGTAGACACGCCGTGACGGGTCAACCGCGGCCAGAACGGCTGGAATCCGACCGTCGCCCGTGCCCGCATCGATCACGTGGCCCGGCCGCCGCCCTTCACCGAGAAGGCCGAGCCCGTGTAGCGTCTCGACCGCCTCCGCGATGACCCGAACCGGCGTGGCGACATGGATACCGCGGCCGGTTTTCCGGATCGGCAGCGCGCGCCGGCTCGACGCCTCCGAACGTTCGAAGACCCTGGCGAGTTGCGCGAGAGCCGCGCGTCGACGGATCCGGCTGTAGATCGAGGGCATCCGCGGCACCACCGGCAGTGAAGACCCTGGGCCTCAGGTTCCGCTAATCAAGCACGTCGAACAGGTAGCTGTATTTCACGATGACGCTGCGCCCGGCGCCGGTCGGGATGAAGTCGCCAATGCCCTCCGTTTCGTTGTAGACGAAGAAGAGCCCGGTGTTGGCGTCTTGCAGCCAACCGACACGGAAGTTCACGGCGTACAGGTCGGCGCTGTCGTTGTGTTGGAGCAACGACTGCACGTAGAGCCGCGGGGTGAAGTTGTAGGCGGCGCTGAGGCTGGTCAGGTTGGTGATGACGCTGCCGCTGGGCAGGTTGATGTCGTTTCGGCTGAAGCTCAGCGACAGGTTGAGGGTTTCACCGTATCGGGCGTTGACCGACGGACGGATGGTAACGATGTCGCC
>CAUZAY010000047.1:0-19456 GCA_963577695.1 Vicinamibacteria bacterium
GGATCAGTTCTGAGACGGTGGGATGAATGTGGACCGCTCTTTGAATGACGGTGTATGGCGCCTTCGCGTACATGATGTCGAGTATGGAGTGCACGACCTCATCGCCGCCGACCCCGAGGACGGCGGCGCCGAGGATGCGTTCCGTCTCCGCGTCGACGAGGATTTCCATGAAGTCCTGGGTTTCACCCTTCTCGACGGCACGACCGACTCGGCTCATCGGCCTCGTCGCCACCAGGGCCGGCCGGCCCGACTCGCGAACCTGGGCTTCGGTCATGCCGACCCGCCCGAGCGGCGGATCGATGTAGAGGCCGTAACAATCGATGCGGTCTGTCACGCGCCGCGGGTCGCCGTGCAGCAGGTTGGCCGCGACGATTTCGTAGTCGTTGTACGCGGTGTGGGTGAAGGCGCCGCGGCCATTGCACTCGCCAAGCGCCCAGATGCCGGGCACATTCGTCCGCAACCCATCGTCCACCCGGATGTGCCCTCTCGTGTCGGTGTCGAGCCCGGCCGCGTCAAGCCCGAGAGCATCAGTGTTGGGGCGTCGGCCGATCGCCAGCAGCAGGTGGGACCCTTCGACGCGGGGGCTTCCGTCCGCGCAGGCGACGCCCGCGGCGATCCCGCCGTCGCGCGGCTCGACGCTCAGGCACTCGGCGTTCAGCCGTATTTCCACCCCCTCTGCTTCGAGAATGTCCCGGACCGCGGTCGAGATGTCTTCGGACTCCCGCCGAATGAGGCGGTCGCCCATCTCGATCAGGGTGACCCGGCTCCCGAACCGCCGACACCTCTGCGCGAACTCGAGCCCGATATACCCGCCGCCGATGATGACCAGATGGTTCGGCAGGGTATCGACACGCATGATCCCCGAGTTCGTGAGATACGCGACATCGTCGAGTCCCGGCAGCGGTGGAATATAGGCCCGGGCGCCGACATTCACGAAAATCTGGTCAGCGCCCAGCAACTGGTCGCCCACCCGTATCTGGTGTGGCGTTTCAAAACGCGCATGGTCCTCGACGACGGTGCAGTTGTCGAGGGCTTTCAGCCAACGCTCCACACCCTCGTTCGACCGACGGACGATCGCGTCTTTCCGCGCTTTGACCCGCGCCATGTCGACACGCACCTCGCCGTCGATTACGACCCCGTACTCCGCGGCGCGACGCGCGACGCGCGACGTGCGCGGCCCGGGCGCTGGCGACCAGCGCCTTGGTCGGAATACAGCCGACATTCACGCAGGTGCCGCCGAAACGGTGGCGCTCGACGATGGCCACCCGTTTCCCCGCACCGGCGAGGTCCGCCGCCAGCGTCGGTCCAGCCTGCCCAGTGCCGATCACGATTGCATCGTAGGCGTCCGCCATCTCTCACCTCATGGACCCGAGTTGGTCGTCTCGCAACCACCATCCGTCGCGAGATCAGAAGCAGCGTATGACATTCCGTACTGGTCGCGTCACAGGACAGGCGTCCGAAGCACTGGCCTTGGTGCGACAGAGCGACGTAGCCGCGGGTCTTCAGCCCCGCCAACTGGCCGAGCCGAGCCCCCATGCCCCGACTTCAGACCCCCAGCGAGCCAACCCGAGGCCGCCGGCAGCGGTTCAGCCTACGTCCGGGTCGGTCGGCACGGTGTCCCGACCGGCGCCGCGTTGCTGGCGGGCGAAGGCGCGGAGGTCGGCGACCTGGTCGAATTCGTCCACGATTTCTCGGCCGAGAATTTCCTCCAGCACATCCTCCAACGTGACGATGCCGCTGACGGTGCCGAACTCGTCGGTGACCACCATCAGGTGTTGGCGTTGCTCGAGGAAGGCGCGAAGGAGTTGGTCCAGTTTGGCGCCTTCGACCACGAAGTGCACCGGGCGCATCAGTTGATCGAGGGCGGTGTCGAACTCGTCCTTCGCCGCGGCCTGTAAGATGTCGCGGCGGTGGATGATGCCAACGACATCGTCGGGGTCATCGTCGTAGACCGGCACGCGACTGTGCTGCAGTAGCTGACCGTTGCCGGCCGCGTCGGCCAGGCTGGTGCTGGTCGGGAGGGCAAACACCACCGTCCGCGGGGTCATGACCTGGGACGCGGTCTTGCCTTCGAGGGTCAACACGTTGCTGATGACGTCGGCCTCATGCGGTTTGAGGTCGCCGGACCGCAAGCCCTGCCGCACCATCAGCAGCAGGTCCTCGTCCGAAACCCGTTCCGCCTGATGACCGGAGGCGACCAGTCGCGTCACTCCACGGCTGAGCCAGATCACCGGCGTGAAGACCAGGACCAGTATCTCGATCGGTCTGGCCAGGGGGCCCGCCAGGCGCCGTGCGTAGACCACACCCGTGGTCTTGGGGATGATCTCCGAGAACAGCAGGATCGCCAGCGTGAAGGCGGCGGAGAAATAGCCGATCGACACCGAACCTAGTACCCGGGCGGCGATCGCGCCGGCCAGCGCCGCTCCGCCCGTGTTGGCCACGGTGTTCAGGGACAGGATCGCGGCAATCGGCCGGTCGACCTGGGAACGCAACCTGCGGAGGATGGCGCCGCTGGGCCGGCCGGCCCGCTCGAGCGCGTCGATTTCGGCGAGCGGCGCGGAGTACAGCACCGCCTCGAATAGCGAGCACGCGCCCGAGGTCAGCACGACGAGCCCGACAACGACAGTGAGTTCGAGCATGCCAGTATGGTCTGGCCTCCGGCATGCTCGATGCAACCCGGGGAGGGCGGGGTCGGTACGCGACCCCACCCGTCCGGACGGCTACCTCGGTCCTTCCAGATACCGCATCAGCTCGCTGTCGGTCCCCAGGATGAAGAACGTGTCGGGATCCATCGTCTTCTCGTAGGTCTCCAGCGACTTCGTGAACGCATAGAACGCCGCGTCGCTGCCATACGCGTCGGCATAGATCGCGGTGGCCTCGGCATCGGCGCTCCCTCGCAGCTCCTCGGCCGACCGAAACGCCTCAGACTGGATGCGAGCCAGGTCGCGCTCTCGTTCACCTTGGATACGGGCCGACTCACCTTGTCCCTCGGAACGGAACTCTGACGCGATTCGCTGTCGTTCCGCGATCATGCGAGCGAACACGTCTTGCTGCACTTCGGCCACGTAGTTGATCCGCTTGAACTGCAGGTCCAGCAGCTCGATGCCGAGATCACCCACCGCCTCGGCCGCCGCCGCGAGGATCTCCTGCGTGATTTGCTCGCGTCCGATGTTGATCGGTTCGAGCACCTCCGCTTCCTCCAGACCGGTCGTGGCGGTGTCGAGCGGGTCTCGGTTGCTGGTGCGCACGATCTCGATCAGGTCGTGTCTGGCGACGGCGTTGCGCGTCTCACCGTCCAGGATGTCGTCGAGGCGCGACTGTGCCCCCCGTTCGTCACGCAGTCTCTGGAAGAACAGCAACGGGTCCGTGATGCGCCAGCGCGCGTAGGTATCGACCCAAATGAAACGTCGGTCTCGAGTCGGCACCTGGTTCCTGAATCCATCCCACTCCAGGAACCGCCTCTCGAACATGTTCGCCGTCTGGATGAACGGGATCTTGAAGTGCAGTCCCGGCTCGGTGACCGGGTTGCCCACCGGTTCGCCGAACTGGGTGATGATGGCCTGGTCGACCTCGCTGACTGTGTACACCGAGCCGCCAAGGAGGAAGAGGACGATCAGCACGAGCACGATCGCGAGTTGTTGACTGCGGTTCACTGGCCACCTCCTGCCGTCTGCTGGGTCCCGCCGGTCAGCGCGGCCGTCGCGGCTCGCGTTCCGCTGTCAAGCGAGAGGAGCGGTATTACGCCGGTCGCACCATCGGCGACGAAGACCTTCCGCCCGACGGCCGGCAGAATTCGTTGCATCGTTTCCAAATAGAGCCTCTGTCGGGTGACGGTTGGTGCCTGACGGTAGGCGGCTTCCACCGCCGAGAACCGTGAGGCTTCGCCCTGAGCGCGGTTCACGCGGTCGAGGGCGTAGCCCTCGGCCTGCAGAATCGTCTGCTCCGCTTCGCCGCGCGCACGCGGAATGACGGCGTTGTACTCGGCGAGCGCCTCGTTGATGAGGCGGTCGCGCTGCTGCTGCGCCTGGCTGACCTCGTCCCAGGACGGCTTCACCGGGTCCGGTGGATTGACGTCTTGCAATACCACCTGGTCGATGGCGATCCCCATCTGGTACTGGTTGGTCATCGCCTGCAGCCGGGCCTTGACGGCCGCTTCGACTTCCTGGCGCCCCACGGTCACGACTTCCGTCACGGTCCGGTCACCGACCGTCTCGCGCATCACCGCTTCGGTCATCGCCCGGAACGTGTCTTCGAGGTTTCGAACCCGGAAGAGGTATTCGTAGGGATCCGACACGCGATACTGAACGATCCATTCCACCACCGCGACGTTGAGGTCCCCGGTCAGCATTATCGACTCTTCTCCGAGTCGACCGTCCAGGCCGGCATACTCGGTGCGCACGCCGGCCGCGGTGGTCCGGAACCCGAATTCCTGCTTGAGCTGACGCTGGACCGGGACCCGCAGCATCTGCTCGACGAGCGGGACCTTGAAGTGCAGACCCGGCTCGGTCGTGCGAACGTATTTCCCGAATCGCAGGACCACGCCCACTTCCTCGGGTTCAATCTGGTAGACGGTGCCGAGCAGCCCCACGAGCACGAGCAGGGCCGCCACGCCCGCCGCGGCGGTGCGCCACGGGATCTTGGGTATCTTGAATTTACTTACGTCAACGACGCGAAATTGGTCGTCCATCGGTTCTCCTTCTCAGTGGCTGTTGCCAACGGGTGTTTTCGAGCCGGATCGTTACTGTAGTCCCAAACACGCGTGTCGGTCCGAAAGTCAACGCTCGCGGTGCGGTGCTTCTCTGTTGTACTACGCCGTGTGAGGCGCATTGATTCGCTCGAGGCGCTGCAGCGGCCCAGACGGCGGACGGGGTGGCTTGGCGGTCACGTCTGGGCGAGCGGTGGGAGCGGGCATCTCGGTCCGGGAACCGTCGGAGACGAGCCGGGGTGTCGGGGGTGCCGCCGGCGAGGACCGTGCGCGGCGCGGAGTTTTAGCGCCGGGTCTGGGACTAGCTTCGCGATCGCTTTTCCCTCGGTGTCGGGATCAGGCACCCGTTAGCCCGCGCCAAGCGCTCTAGGGGCCAAGGTGAGGAGGGTTGGGCTCGTCGACCGGTTCGCGGACCGAGATGCCCGCTCCCATCGCCCGAACGCACTTGCGCGCCTGACCAGACCTCCACCGGCCGGTTCGACGCGGGGCCAGAACACCGCTGCGACGGAGACGTTTCGTTGAGAGCCGGACGCCTAGCCCGGCAACCCAGGTCACTTTTTCGAGAACGCTTCCCAGTCGCGTGCGGTGCCCGGGGCGCGGTCGCTGTGCTGCATGGCTTGCATCCAGCCCGGGTATTCACTGGGGAGCGCACTGACCGTGTTCAAGCGTGCCACTTCATCGTCAGTGAGTGCGATGTCGACCGAACCGAGGTTGTCATCGAGTTGTTCGAGTCGCTTGGCGCCGATGATCACGCTGGTCACGGCCGATTGGCGCAAGAGCCAGGCGAGGGCGATCTGGGCGACCGACACCTCGTGTGCAGTGGCGACCTCTCGCATGACATCGATGATGTCGTAGCCCCGGTTCTTGTCCACCGGCGGGAAGTCGAACACTACGCGTCGCGCGGTGGGGTCAGCTTCCGCGTCCCGGGTGAACTTGCCCGACAGAAACCCACCGGCAAGCGGGCTCCACGGCAGCACGGCGATGCGCTGGTCTTCAACCAGCGGGATCATTTCGCGTTCGAGCTCACGCCCCGCGATCGAGTAGTACGACTGCGTGCTGATGAACTCGGCGAGTCCTCGCTGTCGAGAGATACCAAGCGCCTTCATCAGCTGCCACGCGGCCAGGTTTGAGCACCCGATGTAGCGCACCTTCCCCGAGCGCACCAGCGCATCGAGCGCGTCCAGGGTCTCCTCGATATCGGTGACCGGGTCGTGGCCGTGAATCTGATACAGGTCGATGTAGTCGGTCCCGAGCCGTCGCAGGCTGTCGTCGCACTGCTGCATGATGTGCACACGCGACAGGCCGATCTCGTTCGGGCCGTCTCCCATGCGCCCACGGACCTTGGTGGCGACGATCGAGTCACGGCGACGCACGCCAAGCGCCTTCCCGAGCATCTCCTCCGAGGTGCCAGTCGAGTACACGTTGGCGGTGTCGAAAAAGTTGATACCGGCATCGAGCGATCGATGTACCAGGGTATCCGCCGCCTCCTGACCCAGCGTGCCAATCGCTTTGAACAGGCCGGTGCCGCCGAACGTCATGGCTCCGAGACACAATTCGGAGACGTAGATACCGGTACTTGCGAGCCGCCGATACTTCATGTGTTATTGCTCTCCCCACTGTTGCATGACCCACTCGCCACCCTCGATGAGCGGTGCCACGCCCATGCGAAAGTGGCCGACGCCGTCGAGGGGCAGGAACGACACGCGTTGGCCCCGTTCTTCCATTTCCTGCGCCAGCGCTTCCGCGGGTCCGAATGGGACGAGCTCGTCGTCCCGCGCGTGAATGATGAAGACCGGCATGCCCCCGACCTTTTCCGCGTCTTCGCTGTTGGAGCGAGCCGCCATCGGGATCGCCGCCTTGAACAGGTCCGGATGACGCGACGCCATGTACCAGGTACCGCGGCCTCCCATACTGAAGCCGGTCACGAGGATGTGCTCCGGGTCGATCGTGGCGCGGCCCCTGATGTCGTCCAGGAGCGCCAGGACGGCGCGCTCGCTGGTGTCGTTGTCCCAACCACGGCCAGGTGCGTCCGGGGACACGATGATCGCGCCCCAGTCCTGCAGAGCCGGCGCGACGATGCCGCGCAAGAACTGGGCGCCGTAGCCGGCACCGGTCGATCCACCCGGGTGCAGCGCGAGTACCAACGGCCGCGGCTCTTCCGGGTCGTAGTCGCGTGGGACCCAGATGCCAAATGTGACGGTGCCGACCCCCTCGACGTCCATCGAGGCGTTGCGGAGCCCCGGTTCCAGTTGGTCCAGGGCCGGTTGAGCCAAAGTGCTGAGGAGCGCCGTCGTCAAGAGCCAGTGCATGGGGCTGTCTCCCATCTCAGTTGTTATTCTGGGCTGCGCCCCGAATCCCACGCGGCTCCTCCGCGGGGACCCCGAGTGCCCCACTCCGCGGCCGCGGGGCGCGCATTGTCGCGCGCCTGGCAGGGATGCTACCGCACCTCTGGGCACGTGACAGGACCGGCCGTCATTATAATCATTGAGTAGTGTTCCGAGTCGGAGGTCCGATGCCCGGGGCCCGACGCGCGGCGCCCGCCTGGCCAGGCGCGACAAGGGAGCACGCTGGGCATGTGTGACCGAGGAGCAACGCCGTCAGGTGGGATGCCCGCTCGGGGCACGTGTATCGGACCTCCGATTCGGAGCACCCATGACCGTTCGTACGCGTTTTGCGCCCAGTCCGACCGGCTATCTCCACATCGGCGGTGTGCGCACCGCATTGTTCAACTGGTTGTTCGCCCGTCGGCATGGCGGGCAGTTCCTGCTGCGAATCGACGATACGGATGCGCAACGGAACCTGTCCGAAGCGCTCCAGCCGATTCTGGACGGGTTTCGATGGCTTGGTCTGGATTGGGATGAGGGACCCGACGTGGACGGGCCATACGCGCCCTACTACCAGTCGCAGCGCGTGGAGCGACACCGCGGCGCGGCCGAGCAGTTGCTGGCGAGCGGGGCCGCCTATCGCGATTACGCGACGCCGCAGGAGATTCAGGTCGAGCGCGATACCGCCCGGCAGGAGAAACGGCGGTTTCTGTACAGCCGCCGCTGGATGGCTGAAACCGACGCGCAGGCGGCTGCATTCGAGTCTGAGGGGCGCAGCGCGGCGGTGCGACTCAAAATGCCTCGCGAGGGGTCTTGCGCGTTCCACGACCTCGTGCGAGGCGATGTCGAGTTCGAATGGGCTCTGGAGCAGGACCATGTCGTGCAACGCGCCGACGGGTCGTGTCTCTACCATTTGGCGAGTGCCGTCGACGATCACGATTTCGCGATCACGCACGTGATCCGCGCGGTTGAGCATCTGTCGAACACGCCGCGGCAAATGTTCATCGCGACGGCCCTCGGGTACGAGACCCCCGCGTTTGCCCACCTGCCGTATGTGGCAGAGCCCGGAAGCGCCGAGAAGCTCAGCAAGCGGAAGCTCAGCAAGTATTTGAAGCACCACGAGTTCAAGAAGGCGTACGACCACGGCGCCGCCATTGCCGAAGCGTTGGGACGGGTAGTGACGCCGGAGACGTTCAGCCCGGTCGTCGTCGATTTCTATCGAGCCGTCGGCTACGAGCCGGACGCGCTCGTGAACTATCTGCTGCTCCTGGGATGGTCTCTCGACGACCGCACCGAGACGTTCACGCGCGAGCAGATGGTCGAGCACTTTTCGCTCGAGCGGGTGAACCGGTCCCCCGCCAGTTTCGATCCGCAGAAGCTGCTGGCGTTCCAGGAACGTCGGATGCAGGCGCTGTCGATCGAGGCGCGCGTGGGCCGCGTCCTTCCGTTCCTCGAAGGGACCGGACTCGTCGACTCGCCGCCGACCGACCCGCAGCGCGCCCGGGTCACCGACGTGGTGCGGGCGGCTGGCGAGCGACTTAAGGTGGCTGGTGACATCCTCGACTACCCCGAGTTCTTTCAGCCGGACGCCGACGTCGCGTACGATGACAAGGCGTTCACCAAGCGGGTGCGCAAGGAGGGCGTCGACACGCGGTTGCGGCGGTTCCGCGCGCGGCTGGCCGACCTCGAGGTGTTCGATGCCCCGACCCTCGACCAGGCGATGCACGATTTCGTAGACACCGAGGGCATCGGCATTGGACAGATCATTCACGCGGTTCGTGTCGCGGTCACCGGGAAAGCGGTGGGATTCGGTCTGTTCGAGGGGCTCGCCATCCTCGGTCGAGAAGCCTGTCTCGCGCGTATCGATCGCGCGCTCGATCGACTCGTCTGAACCGGTAGGATCACGAACAAAGTTGGAACCAATGACCGCTCATCGACAGAAGCCGCGGCCGCGTGGGGTTCGGGGCGCAGCCCCGTCTGGGTACCAGATGACGACCGACACGGTAGCAGGCGGAGGCGTCGACGCCTCGGCGACGAGCGGACTCGACTTCGTCCGGCAGATCGTGGCCGAGGACCGGCAGGCGGGGAAGCACCAGGGTCGCGTGCACACCCGGTTTCCGCCAGAGCCCAATGGTTTCCTGCATATCGGCCACGCCAAGTCGATGTGTCTCAATTTCGGTCTGGCCGCCGAGCACGGGGGCGTGTGCAACTTGCGGATGGACGACACCAACCCCACCACCGAGAGCGTCGAGTATGTCCGAGCCATCGAGGACGACGTACGTTGGCTCGGGTTCGATTGGGGGGACCGTTTTGTCCACGCATCCGACTACTTCGACCAGTTGTATGACTTCGCGCTCGAACTGATCAGGGCCGGCCACGCGTATGTGTGCGACCTGCGGGGCAGTGAAGTCAGCGAGTATCGCGGGTTGTGGAACGAGCCGGGGCGTAACAGTCCGAACCGTGACCGGACGGTCGAAGAGAACCTGGGTCTGTTCGCCCGGATGCGGGCCGGTGAGTTCGAGGACGGGGCACGTTCGCTACGGGCGAAGATCGACATGGCGTCGCCGAATATGAACATGCGCGACCCGGCGATCTACCGGATCCGACGGGTCCCGCACTACCGGACGGGCAATACCTGGTGCATCTATCCGATGTACGACTTCACGCACCCACTGTCGGACGCCCTCGAGGGCATCACCCATTCCTTGTGCACGCTCGAGTTCGAGGATCACCGACCGCTCTACGACTGGTTCCTGCAGCATGTCGCCGTACCCTGCCAGCCGCAGCAAATCGAGTTCGCCCGGCTGAACCTGAGCTACACGGTGCTCAGCAAGCGAAAGTTGCTGGAGCTGGTGGACGAGGGCCACGTCGCGGGCTGGGATGACCCGCGGATGCCGACGCTAGTCGGGCTCCGGCGGCGCGGCTACACGCCGGCGGCGATTCGCGACTTCTGTGACCGGATCGGTGTCGCCAAGTCCAACAGCCGGATCGCGGTCGCGCAACTCGAGGATTCGGTACGGCAGGATCTGAACCAGCGTGTGCCGCGCGTGCTGGGCGTGTTGCGGCCGGTGAAGGTGGTCATCGAGAACTACCCTGAGGGCCAGGTAGAACATCTGGAGGCGGTGAACAACCCCGAGGACGAGACGATGGGGACACGGCAGTTGCCGTTTTCCCGCGAGCTCTATATCGAGCAGAGCGACTTTCGCGAAGATCCGCCGAAGAAGTATTTTCGCCTGGCGCGGGGCCGAGAAGTGCGGTTGCGCTATGCCTATTTCATTACCTGTCGCGAGGCCGTGAAAGACTCGGAGACCGGGGAGGTCGTGGAACTGCGCTGTACCTACGACCCGGAGACGCGGGGCGGGTACGCACCAGACGGACGCAAGGTGCGTGGCACGATCCACTGGGTGTCGGCCGCCCATGCGGTCCAGGCGGAAGTACGGTTGTACGACCACCTGTTCGCGAAGCTCAACCCCGAAGACGTGGACGAGGGCGGTGACTACAAAGATGCCCTGAATCCCAGCTCTCTCGAGACGTTGCCTCGGTGTCAGGTGGAGCCAAGTCTGGTCGGGGCCGAGCCCGGGAGTCGGTATCAGTTCGAACGGACGGGATACTTTTGTGTGGATGCCGATTCGAGCGAGGGTCGGCTTGTCGTGAACCGCACGGTAACCCTGCGCGACGCCTGGGCGAGGATCGAAAAAGCCCAGGCCGACGGAAAGCACGCCACATAGCCCCCGAGCTGTGGCCGCCACGGTCAACACGGTATACGTAGCCGCGGGTCTTCAGACCCGTCCGGAGGAAAGACACATGTTGAAAAGAATACTCATCGCGGCCGGCCTGCTCGTGGCACTCGTCGCGGTCACCGTCTCGGCCTAGACCGACGTAACTGGCACCTGGAATGCCGTCGTGGAACTCGACCTCGGTTCGGGCGAACCCACCTTCGTGTTCACCCAGGATGGCGATACCGTCACTGGCACCTACGACTACGGCGAGGCTGGGGGCGGGACCTGGACCGCCAAGAAGGCCGGCTAGCCGCTATTTGGCGGGCACCCCTTCGGCGAGGGTCCTACGCCAGTTCGACACCGCCTTGGCGTTGTGCGGGGTGGCGGGTTCCTCTTCGAGCACGATCTGGCCGGTGCCGTAGGGGTAGCCGTAGAACCGCTCATTGGCGTCGCGATCGGCCTTGAGGGTGGAGCCCTTCAGCGTGATGCCCGCGAACAGTCCCCGTGTTCTCGAGTAGCTGACGATTTCGGCCCGCAGGTAGAGGTCTGTCGTCGCTTCGGCGTCGCGGCCGACTGGCCCCACGACGGCCGAGGCGTCACCGCCGAATTTAAACTCGTTCTGGAGCAGCTTCTCGAGACCCTTGCGGTTCATGATCACCAGGACGAGGTCGACGGACTGCCCGCCGATCTGCAGGCCAAAGCTACCGCCCGTCAGTGTCAAGAACGCAGGTTGCGACCAATCGCCGTCCTCGTTCCGGGCGCTGATCACGCCTTTGCCACGGTGGCCGCCAAAGATAAACCCGGCTTTTACGGTGTTGGGGATGATGGCCACAGCCTCGGCCTTCTTGAGGATGGAGCGGGGAATCGCGTTGTCCGGCGCGTCCATGATCTCGTCGAAGACGGTCATGGCGGACTCGAGCCGCTCCAGTTCTTCATGTTGAGCGAGGGCGGACCCAGTACCCACGAGAAGCATGACCAAGGTGATCGACGCGGTCACGAGTGATGTCTGTCGAATGTCCATATTGCTCTCACTAGGCGCTGGCACGCCAGGGTCCATATCCTCGTCCAGTATACGTCCACCCTATGCCGCGTGTGGCGCCCACCGGCCATCTCGCGCAGGTAGCTGTTGGGTTCAACCTCCACCTCGCGGTCCCAGCTCGATCCGGCCTCCGCGCAGCTCGCGAGGCCGTTCGCCGGTCCTGGCTCCGACCCGCGCGCCTCGGATCGTCCCCGGGGTACAATCGCGCCTCGCGCGATGGTCGCCCGCGGCGACGGGCCTTACTACGGTCAACCGAGAGTCTCAATATGTCCTCACTCGTCAATCGTCAGATCGTGCTGAATGCCCATCCGGTCGGGGCTCCCGTCGACACCGATTTCGCGCTCGTCGAGGGTCCGGTCCCAGCGCTGGGTGACAGCGAACTGCTGATCCGCACCATCTATCTGTCGCTCGACCCGTATATGCGCGGGCGGATGAGCCCAGGCCCCTCCTACGCTAAAGGCGTCGAGGTGGGTGACGTGATGACCGGACAGACGGTTGGGCAGGTGGTTACGTCCAAACACGGTGGGTTCGCGGAAGGCGAGTTCGTGTTGTCAGCAAACGGCTGGCAGGAATACGCCGTGTCGGACGGCCAAGGCGTGCGGAAGCTTGACCCGACCGTGGCTCCGATCTCGACCGCCGTCGGGGTGCTCGGCATGCCGGGGATGACCGCCTACGTCGGGTTGCTCGATGTCGGAGCACTGAAGGACGGTGACCGGGTGGTCGTGTCCGCCGCGTCCGGGGCCGTGGGTGCGGTCGTGGGCCAGATCGCCAAGATCAAGGGGTGTCACGTGGTTGGCGTGGCCGGCGCCCAGAAGAAGTGTGACTACGTCACGGGCGAGCTTGGGTTCGACGCCTGTGTCAGTCACTACAGCGACACCCTGGCGGACGACCTGCGGGCGGCGTGTCCGGACGGCATCGACCTCTATTTCGAGAATGTCGGCGGGAAGGTGTTCGACGCGGTGGTCCCGTTGCTGAACGACTTTGCCCGGATGCCGGTGTGCGGGCGCATCGCGAACTACAACATGACCGAGCTGCCCGCCGGGCCAAACGAGGTACCCAAACTGATGGGGCTGGTCCTTGTTCGTCGGGTGATGATTCGCGGGTTCATCGTGTTCGACCACGTGGCTCGCCAGCCCGATTTCATCCGTGACGTCGGTGGTTGGATCCGGTCCGGCGAGTTGAAGTTTCGCGAGGACATCGTCGAAGGATTCGAGAACGCGGTTGGGGCGTTTCAGGGGCTCCTTCGCGGCGAGAATTTCGGTAAGTTGCTCGTGCGGGTGTCAGACGATCCGACGAGACAGGAGTGAGCGCGTCTCGTCCGTCAGGCGTGCCCGACTCGTTGGTCCTGATTTTTGGGCTGATCCTCCTGGCCCAGCTTGCGACCTACGTCCTGCCGGCGGGTGAGTTCGAGCGTGAGGGGCGCCAGGTCGTACGTGGGAGCTATCACGCAGTCGACGCCGAGCCGCTGCCTGTCCTCACATTCCTGACCGCGGTGCCGGTCGGCCTCATCGAAGCGGCCGACATCATCTTCTTCATCTTCATCGTTGGCGGTGTCTTCGGGGTGCTGCGCGCCACCGGCGCCATCGACGCGCTGATCGGGCTGGCGATTCGCCGACTCGGCGGCCGGCCGGTGTGGCTCGTTGGTGGCATGGTCATGCTGTTCGCCGTCGGGTCGTCCACGGTCGGCATGGCCGAGGAGTACGTGCCATTCGTGCCGCTGCTGGTGGCGATGTGTCTCGCCCTCGAGGCTGATGCGGTCGTCGCCCTTGGCATCGTCTACGTCGGGGCCGGGGTCGGCTACGCCTGTGCCGCGCTCAATCCCTTCACCGTGTTGATTGGGCAGAGTATTGCCGGCGTCGAGTTGACCTCAGGCCAGGGTGTCCGATGGCTGCTGCTGGCCATCTGTTTAGCCATCGGGACCCATCACATCCTTCGCTACCTGCGGCGCGTGCAGGCCGATCCCACCCGCAGCCTGGTGACGGATGTCTCCTACGCCGAGGGGTTCGAGCTTCCGGACGACCTCCGACTGACACCGGTGCGGGTGGCGATCATCTCAGTCTTCGCCGCCGGCATCGGGCTGTTTGTGTACGGGGTGGGTGCGCGCGAGTGGTACTTGACCGAGTTGACCGCCGTGTTCCTCGGTATCGCGCTGGTGGCCGCGGCGGTGGCCCGGTTGTCGCCCAACCGGGTCGCTCGTGAGTTCTGCGTGGGCGCCGCCGAACTGACGACGACGGCCATCATCGTCGGCTTCGCTCGCACGATCCAGGTCGTGCTGACCCAGGGCCAAGTGATCGACACGGTCATCAACGGTCTCGCCGCGCCGCTCCAGTCGTGGCCCGGGCACGTCGCGGCCGTCGGCATGCTCGCGGTGCAGACCGTGTGCAATCTGTTTATCCCGTCCGGGTCGGGCCAGGCCTACATCACCATGCCGATCATGGCGCCCATCGCCGATCTGACCGGCCTGACCCGGCAGACCGCGGTGCTGGCCTATCAGTTCGGCGACGGGTTCACCAACATGGTCGTGCCGACCAACCCCGTGTTGATGGGCATGCTGGCGCTGGCGCGGATTCCCTATCAGCGCTGGCTCCGATTCGTGGTCCCGCTGTTGGTGAAGCTGTATCTGGTGGCGATTCTGGCCTTGATACTCGCCGCGCAGTGGGGATATTGACGCGCAGGATACTAGCGCCTGCGTTTGGCTCCGCGCGAGGGTTCGGGGCGCAGCCCCGTCTAATTAATAGCCACCAGACGGTCGCCGTGCCACGGGCAGAAGAGCCATCCGCCGTTCAGCCGCTCACCATCGACGGGGCAGCGTTTCTCGGGGAGCAACGACCCCAGCGGCAAGCGCCAGCGATACCGTTGGTCGACGACGCGGACCGAGATTTCTCCCGGCAACCGCGGGTCGGCGATCGCGGTTCCGGTGTCCGTCGTGGAGGGGAAAAAGAAGAAGTGGAAGTTGCGGCCGGCCGGGCCGAGCAGGCTGGCAAAGCTGGGGCGGATCGCGTCGACGGCAGCTCGGGCATCCTCCGCGACCAGCTCGGTCGCGATCGGCGAATAGTCCCGCCCGTCTCGGTCGAGAATCGTGACCTCGGCGCGTAGCGCCGTCTCATCCGTCCAGGTCAGCGTGTCGGGACCGGCGTTCCCGTGCGCAATGAGCACCAGTGTGTAACGCGCGAGTGCGGCTTCCGTGCGCTGAAGAAACGGCTCCGACACCGTCTCATTCCCGCTGAGCGCCAGCCGCCACCACTCGGTCGGGAGCCACCACACGAAGTCGGCGACGCCCGAGCCGTTGAGCTGTTTGCGCGTCTCTTGGTTGAGGGCCTCGAGCCTCTCGGCCGTCGCACGGTCTTGGGCGGCCGCGGTTGGAGCGAGCAGGACTGCACCAACGAGGACCGCCGCAACGCACGAGGAGAAGGATGCCCGTCGCATGGTGTTCCCCTGATTATGGTCGTTCTGTGACCAGATCGAAATGCAGCAGGTCTTGCGGAAGCCGGCCGGCCGCGGTCACCTCATCCGCTCGCCGACGCCAGAACGACAGCAGGTCGCCGGCCCGCTTGAAGCGCTCGTCGTCGCCGAAATGACTGATCGCCCGCACCGCCGGGTACAGTTCCAGGAGCCGCGCCGCGAAGACCGACGGATCTTCCCCCCGCCGCGTCAGGCACCGCGGATTGAATTCGACCAGCAACGTCGGCCGGTAGGTCGTGACGAGTCGCTCGAGTCCTCGCAGGGCGGCGGGCTCGGAGCCTTCGATGTCGAGCTTCACCAGATCCAGTCGCGGCAGGTCACCGAGCAGGTCGTCCAGCGCGACCGCCTGCACGAGGCGGTGGTTGGCATCCGGCGGGCCGGCGTCCTCGAGCTCGGTATTCGAATGTCCGGACAGCGCAAAGACCGATCGCTGGTCCGAGGCCGCCAGCGGAAGCACGTCGACGTTGTCGAGCCGGTTGAGCAGCAGGCCTCGATACAGGAGCTGGACGTTGTCGGGGTTCGGCTCCACCGCGATCACCCGTCCCTGCGGGCCCACGACCGTCGCGGCCAGGAAGGTCATCACCCCGACGTTGGCCCCGACGTCGAGACAGATGTCATCGGCCGCGAGCTGCTCGCGGAGCGCCTGCCGGACCGGTTCCTCGTAGATGCGCCAGTGCGCGATGTCCGCCCCGAAGTCAGGGTCGCTCCGGTCGACCATGACCTGATATCCGCCCAGGTCCACGGCGACCTCGCCGGCTCGGTGCTCCTGTTGCAGCTGTTGATGATGTTCCTCAGAGTGGAGGAACGCGTCGGCCAAGGCCTTACGCGGAAGGCCGTCGGCGACCAGGTCGCGGTAGTGGCGGAGCCCCACGACGTCCGGCTCTCGCCCGAGGATCAAGCGGTACGCGGCGTACACATCCGATTCGGTCGCCCGTTCGTCGTGGGGGGGGACACTCGCTCGGGGTGAGAATCGTTCGGGCACGTCACGGCGTCCTAACTGCCTGAGGGGAACTGGGTTGGGCGACTCGGATACGTCACGGTGCACTAGAATAGCAGGATGGGGTTATGTCGGCCCTGGGGAGAGGTCATGACAAGTCGTAGGCGATCGCTGATCGGGATGTTGATACTAACGGCCGGCGTCGCGGTCGGGTGCGGGGATGCCGGTACCTCAGACCCCATGGCGCCAGAGCCGATCTTCGGCGCGGATCAACGTCCCACATCGATTCAGCTCGTGGCGAATCCGTCTCCGGTACTCGCGGTGTCGATGGAAGACCTGGAGGGGAACACCCTCACGACGGACGACTTGCGCGGCAAAGTGACGCTGATCAATTTCTGGGCGACCTGGTGCGGGCCCTGCAAGGCGGAGATTCCCGATCTGATTCAGTTGCAGGAGCGCTATTCGGACCATCTGCAAGTCATCGGCGTGTCCACCGATGAGGGGCCGACGCAGATGGTTGCGGACTTCGCGACGCAGTATGGAATCAACTACCCCGTGGTCATGATGACGCCTGAGCTGAACCAGGCCTTTCCGGGCGTCATGGCGTTACCAACGTCGTTCATCATCGACCCAGACGGTCGCGTGGTGAAGACCCATGTCGGATTGATCAGCGCAGGCGTGCTGGAACAGGAAACCCGGTTTCTCGCCGCGCTCGACCCGGACATCACCGTCGACCTGGTCGATGAGGACCCACACGGCCGACTCGTCAACGCAGCCCATGCCACCGAAATCCCCGGTCTGGACTTGACGACGTTGACGCCCGAACAGCGCGCGACGGCCCTGCAGCGACTGAACGAGGAAGGCTGCAGTTGCGGGTGTGGACTGACCCTGGCGCAGTGTCGGATCAACGACCCGTCCTGCGGATTCAGCTTGCCGCTCGCCGAACAGGTGGTCGCCGAGATCATCGGCGCCTAAGTTTCCGAGCGAGGCGTCCGCCTGGCGGCGTTGCTGCGTCGGTCACATGCCGCCTGCATGCTCCCTCCTTGCGCCTGGCCAGACGAACGCCTCGCCCGGAAACGACCCGCCAACTGTTTTCGGCAACCTGCTAGGTACTGCTGGGGCCCATTGCCACGGCATCGGCCGGGGTGGGACGTGGTGTCATCGCCGAGAGCCGTTCCTGCTCCTCGCCCTCGGCCGTGACGTCCCCAAGGCCGAGCAGCCGCCGTGTCCCTCGGGTGAGGTCGTCCAGAATCAGATACGACGTCGGCACCAGGATGAGCGTGATGAACGTGGCGAACACGACCCCGAATGCCAGCGACACCGCCATGGGTACCATGAACTGCGCTCCAAAGCTCTTCTCCATGATGAGCGGTGCCAGACCGACGAACGTGGTCAGGGATGTCAGCATGATGGGCCGAAACCGGCCCGCGCCGGCTTCCCGCACCGCCTCATCGAGTGTGGCGTGCTGCTGCCGCTTGCGATTGATGAAGTCGACCATGATGAGGCTGTCGTTGACGACGACGCCGGTCAGGGCGACCAGCCCGAACATCGACATCATCGTCACGTCCAAACCGAGCACGATGTGTCCCCACACGGCGCCAACGAGCCCGAAGGGAATGGCGCCCATGATAATCAGCGGCTGCAGGTAGGAGCGCAAGGGGATCGCGAGCAGCCCGAAGATCATCAGCAGGGCCAGACCAAAGCCTTGCTGCAGTCCACCCACCGCATCTCGCTGCTCCGCTTGCGCACCTTCAAACGAGAAGCGGACGCTCGGGAACTCGGCCAATACCTGCGGCAGGATTCGTGATTCGAGGTCCGCGATCACCTCCTGCGATGACGTCACGGTAGCGTCGACCACCGCGGTGACGTTGATGGCGCGCTGCCGATCGACCCGCCTGATCGAGGCGAATCCGCGGCCCTGTTCGACCTCCGCGACCTGTCGGAACGGCACTTCGCCGCCATCAGGTGTCCGGATCCGCATATTCTCGAGATTGCCGAGCGAGCGACGTTCGGATTCGGGGTAGCGAACCATGACCCGCACGTCGTCGCGTCCGCGTTGGATCCGCTGCGCCTCTTCGCCGTAGAACGCCTGGCGCACCTGCCGGCCGAGGTCCTGGAGAGTCAGTCCCAGGGTCTCCGCCGCCGGCTTGATTCCCAGCTTCATCTCGCGCTTGCCCTGGCGGAACGAGTCCGAGATCTCGAATACCCCGGCATAGCCGTTCAGCCGCGCCTTCACGGCGTCCGCTGCGTTCCGGAGCTGCTCGATGTCGCCGCCCGTCAACTGCACGTCCACGTCGTCGCCCGGGCTCATCACCGTGGCGGTGAACTTGACCTCGGTGGCGGAGGGCACCGGCCCAGTAAGGTCTCGCCAGCGATTACCCAATGCTTCGCTGGTGGTGGTCCGCTGCTCCGATGGGGCCAGCTCCACCGTAATCTCACCGACGTTGCCCGACGCCATGTTGAAAATGGCGCCGAACGGGCTTCCACCCTGTGCGGCCATCGGCTGGTCGCCCACCGACGAATAGACATGGAGAAACGGGTCGACACCGTCTCGCGAGATCATTTCCTCCCGCAACTCTTCGGCGCCCTGTTCGAGTCGGGCGATCGCTTCGGATGTTTCGGTCGCGGGCGTGCCCTGGGGCATCGTGACCGCCACGGAAATGAAGTCTGCTTCGATCGAGGGGAAGAAGTGGAACTTCGCCCACCCCCCCATGACCATGCCGACCGTCAGGATAAGCATGGCGGCGCCGACCGCCGCCGTCGAGTATCGCCATCGCAGCGCCAGGTCCAACGTGGGGCGATACGCGATTTGGATGAATCGCTTCAGCCCGTTGGCGAAGAAGCCCTGGAATCGGCTCCATAGCCCACGCCGGGAGCGCCGCTTCGGCATATGAGACAGGTGCGCCGGCAGGATCTGGAGTGATTCCACCAAGGAGAAGAGCAGGCAGGGGATGACCACCAGCGGTATGACCCGGAAGATCTTGCCCATCATGCCAGGCACGAGCAGGAGGGGGACAAACGCGGCGACCGAGGTCAGCACCGCGAAGATCACTGGCGTGGAGATCTCGTGGGCGCCCTCGATGGCCCCTCGCAGCCCTTCGCCATGCCGTTCCTGGTGCGTGTAGATGTTCTCCCCCACGACGATGGCGTCGTCGACGACGATACCCAGCACCAGAATGAACGCGAAGAGCGAGATCTCATTGATCGAGACCTCGAGGCCCGGCATCATCCACAGTGCGCCAAAAAACGAGATCGGGATGCCGAGGCTGG
>CAUZAY010000048.1:0-18729 GCA_963577695.1 Vicinamibacteria bacterium
CATCCGGACCGCAGGCCGTCGCCAGCGCGTCTGGATCGGTCGGGGAGATGAAGGTCACGTCGAGCAGCGGCTCGAAAGGCGAGCGATAGCCGGGCTCCCATGTGGTCGACAACGACCCGAGGGTGCGTCCGTGAAACGACCGCTCCAGCGCCACAAAGCGGGCGCGAGGCTCACCACGGGTGTGCCAGAACCGTCTGGCAAACTTCAGGCACCCTTCGACCGCCTCCGTCCCGCTGTTGCAGAAGAAGGCTCGTGCGAGCCCGGAGAGCGTCGCGAGTCGCCGACCGACTTCTCCTTGCAGCGGGTGATAGTACAGATTGGATGTGTGGACCAGCGTGCGTGCCTGGTCGGCCACCGCCTCGGCCAGATCGGGGTTGGCATGTCCCAGCGAGGCGACACCCAGGCCGGACACGAAGTCCAGATACGGGCGATCGTCGGTGTCGAACAGATAACTGCCCTCCCCGCGCGCGAACACGATCGGAATCCGTCTGTACACCTGTAACAAGTGTTCGGCCTCTACGTCTTTGATCTGCTGCTCCTGCGTCCCCATGTCTTTCTACTCCGCGATCTCGTGTCGGACGGGTCAGATTTCCGGTGCGGTGTCGCTCGAGCGCTATTGCCCGCCGACCGTCGTCCCCGGGCTGTCATCCAGGTTGGTGGTGTTCTTGCCGCTGACAATCCGCACGCTGGCCACCCCTCCGCGTTGGGCCTCGCGGCACGCGATCAGTTTGGCGACCATCCCCGCGCGGGCTCGCCCATCGGCGATCAGTTGTTCCAGCAGGCCTCCGGTGATGGACGTGATGGTGTCGCCGTGTTCATCGAGCACTCCGGCGGTACCGCCCGCGATGACCAGCCGCTCTACGGACAAGCGTGCCGCCAGATGTCCCGCCAGGGTATCGGCGTTCACGTTCAGTAACTGTCCATCGGCATCGGCTCCGATGCTCGCGATGACCGGAACGAACCCGGCGTCACACAGTCGTGTGACCAGAACGGGTGGCTCGGTGCCGACCGGTTGCCCGACCCATCCGAGGTCCACCTCCGTGCCGTCGGCGGCCATATAGGTGTCGGCGCGCCGCACGGGCGAGACACCCGCGTCGGCGGCCGTCAGCCCGACCGCCGGGATTCCTGCGACACGCGCGGCCGCCACCAGTCGCGTGTTGACCCGCCCGGCCAGCACCCCCACGACCACCTCCAAGGTGTCCGAGTCCGTCAGCCGTAGTCCGTCGACGGCGCGCTTGGGGATGTTCTTGGCGGCCATTTCCGCATCCACCTCGCGACCCCCGCCATGGACGACGACCAGCGGGCCGGAGTCCCGGAGCCGATGCATGGCGAGAGCGATGTCTCTCCGTCCGCCCGCCTGTTCGAGGAGCTCACCGCCGAGTTTGAGGAGCACCCCGGCCCCGTCGGCGGTCATGACAGGCCCGCCGTTTCGTCCCACCCGAACGCCACGTTCAGGTTTTGCAGCGCCTGACCGGCGGCGCCCTTGACCAGGTTGTCGAGACACGAGACGAGCACCAGACGGCGAGAGGCGGCGTCGAACTTCCAGCCGATGTCACAAAAATTGGTGTGCACGACGTGTTTGATTTCGGGAAGCGCGTCGCCTCTGACTCGCACAAATGGCGCGCTTTCGTACGCGTTGGCAAATGTCGCCGCGATGGCCGCGCCATCGACATCCGGGCGCACTCTCACGTAGCTGGTGGCGAGAAGGCCACGGTCGAGCGGTACCAGATGCGGGGTAAAGGTGACGGTCTGACGCAGTTCCTGCTCGATTTCCGCGCCGTGCCGGTGTCCCAGCACTCCGTATGCCGCGACATTGCCGTGACACTCCGAGAAGTGTGTTCGTTCGGATGGTTTCTTACCGGCGCCGGAGATGCCGGACTTTGCGTCAATGATCACGTCGCCGTCGACCAGGTTCGCGTCGATGAGCGGGCGGAGCGCCAGCAGGGCCGCGGTTGGATAGCAGCCGGGACAGGCGACCAGTCGCGCATCGACCAATTCACGACGGTAGTGCTCCGTGAGGCCGTAGACGACCGGGGTCTCCAGATCCGGGGTCGCCGGATACCACTGGTGACGCACTGTCCGATCGCGCAGACGGAATGTGCCTCCGACGTCGAAGACGCGGACGCCTCTCAAGACCAGCGCCGGTCCGACCTCCGCGGCCACCGAGTCCGGCAAGGCCATGAACACGGCCTGGGTCTCGGCCGCCAGCTGGTCGAGCGACAGCGGCGTGATCTGACCGTCCCACACGCTAGTCAGTGCCGGCAGTGTCCGCGCGCCGTCAGTCGAGCCGGAGGCCATGGCCGTCGTGACCCGAATGAAGGGATGTCTGGCCGCCAGTCGGATGAGTTCCTGACCGGCGTACCCGGTTGCGCCGGCGACTCCGATGGATACGGGTGCCATGAATACTTATACCAATATATGACTATTTATACGAAACGAACTCCGACGCGTCAAGAGAAAACTGGGTGGTGCGTCGACGTCACGCGGTTGGTATTGTACGTGCTGATGTATGATAATGCATAACTCTGAATAACTATGAAGGCCTATCGCCAATCAGCCATTCTCGACCTGGTGTCACAGCAGGACGTCCACAGCCAAGACGCCTTGCGTCGGCAGTTGGCCGCCCTGGGTATCACGGCAACCCAGGCGACCATCTCGCGCGACATCAAGGAGCTCGGGCTGGTCAAGCGGGCGGCCGATGGTGCGTACCTGGCCGGTCAGGACATGGCTCGGTCGCAGCTCGCGACTGGCGACCGGGCTCGCCGCGCTGTGGTGGAAAATCTACGACGCGCCGAGCGAGTGCAGCAGTTGCTGGTCCTCAAGACCGACCCCGGCCATGCTCAATCGCTGGCGCTCGCGGTCGATCAGGCCGGGTGGCCGGAGGTGGTGGGCACCGTGGCGGGCGACGACACCATTCTCGTGGTGACGCGGAACGAACGCAACGCCATCGCGCTGCAACGTCGGGTCGAGCAGTGGGCCAAGGCATAGCTGCGTGTAGGGGAGCAAGAGAACTGATGGCACATTTGTGGTCCGGCCGGTTTGACTCGGCGCCAGACGAAGAGGTCTTCGAGTTTCAATCGTCATTCGCCTTCGACCGTCGATTGTTCGAGGACGATGTGAACGGCAGTCTGGCGTGGGCAGAGGGGCTCGCCTTGGCAGGCGTGCTCTCGGCCGAAGACGCGACGGCTATCCGAGCCGCGCTCGAGGAGATCCGTCAGCGCGGTGTGACCGACCCCAGCTTTGTTGATGGCGACGACGAGGACGTGCATGCGTTCGTGGAACGCCAACTGATCGAACGGTTGGGCGATGCCGGGAAACGGCTGCACACCGGTCGGTCGCGGAACGAGCAGGTGTCTCTCGATGTCCGCCTGTATCTGCGACGCCGCATTGGCGTGATCCAGCGGGAACTCGTGGCATTGGTCGATTCGTTGGCCGGTCAGGCCGCATCGGCCGGCTCGGCCCTGATGCCGTCCTACACACACCTTCGGCGGGCTCAGCCGATTCTGGTGTCGCACTTCTTGCTGGCCCACATTGCGGCCGTCCGGCGGGACTACGACCGGTTCGCGGCGGCCTTTGTCGAGGCGGACGCACTGCCGCTCGGATCCGGGGCGATCGCCGGGGCGAGCTATCCCATCGATACCGCCGCCTTAGCGCGCCGCTTGGGTTTTGCGCGTGTCGTCTCCAACAGTCTGGACGCCACCGCGGATCGCGACTTCGTCTCGACGTTCCTGCACGCCAGCGCATTGACGATGGTGCATTTGAGCCGAATGGCCGAGGATTTCATCATCTTTACCACCGAGGAATTCGCGTTCTTCGGGCTGTCGGACGCGGTCACGACCGGCAGTAGCTTGATGCCGCAGAAAAAAAATCCTGATCCGCTCGAACTGGTGCGTGGCAAGGCCGGTCGGGTGATTGGCCACCACAGCGGGTGGCTCGCTACGATGAAAGGACTTCCGAGCGGCTACAACAAAGATCTGCAGGAGGACAAGGAAGCGGTGTTCGATACCGACCAGACCGTGGCGCGGTCGCTGCGCGCGGTGACCGCGGTGGTCCGGTCGTTGCGTTTGCAGGACAAGCGCACCGAGGCGGCGGCGTCCGGTCTCGCGCTCGCTACCGACGTGGCCGATGCACTCGTTGCGAGGGGTGTCCCGTTCCGGGAGGCGCACGAAGTGGTCGGCCGCATGGTGCGGGATCTGCTCGCCGCCAAGCGCGACTTCTCCGCGATGACGGACGAGGAGTGGCAGGGGTATCACCCCGCGCTCGACGCCGACGCGGCGAGCCGGATCACAGCGCGGGGTTCGGTGGAAGCCCGCCGCACACCGCAGTCGACGGCCCCCGACGCGGTAGCGGCCGCCCTGGCCGATGCGCGGGCGTGGGTGGAGGCGTCAACCCCCGCGAGCAATTAATCGTCGTTTACGGGAAGCGGCAGGAGTAGTAGAATAGCCTCACTGCGCTTCGCAGCCGCCGGGCGGCCTCCACACGGAGAAGATGCTGCCGCCTAGGCCGTTCGTGACTGTCCCGCTGCGCAGCGCACTTCTTCTTCCTTGAAGCGACGGACTACGTGCTTCTCAGTCTTGTGACTCGGGTGTGTGTCTCCCGTGCCTGACGGCTCGTCACCGCCGCGGTATAGCGGCTATTGGTCTGTCCTGATACCGACGGTATGCACCCATCCCCTGAACGGTTCCGCCACATCTAACCAACCTATTCTATTGCTTGAGAGGGATTCATGGAGCAGCGCCAGGTTCGCCTGGGTGACGTTCTAGACGACTATTGCACGCGCGAGCGTCGCGTCACCAATCACGCCGTGGTCGCACTGGTCGGCAACGAGGTCAAGTTGACCCGATGCACGACCTGTGACACCGAGCATCCTTACAAGGCGGCGCGGGTGCCGCCTCGGCGCCAGGCCAAGCTGGTGGCGGCGGTGGCAAGTGCCAACCCCGATGGCCCAGCCCCCGCCTTGCAGGGGCCGAACGCCAAGGGTGACGTCGAGGCCGAGGCCGAGACGGAGACCCCGATGGTGGCCTCGGCCACCGCGGCACCGCCCGAGGCGACGGAATCGACCATCCCGCTGCGAATCGACTCGGTACAGCGACCCCTCATACGCGCCACCCTTGAACGACCCGAGGGCACACCGCCTCCGGTTCGCCAGGCTCCTGTGTTCACTGTTCGTGAGAACAATGGTCGCGACGGCGCCGCCGACCGTGGCGGCCGGCCGGGTCGCAAAGGGCGGAGCGGCGGCCGGCCCGGCGCCGAGCCCAACGGCAATCGGATCGAGGGGCATCAGGGCCAGTCCGCCCGACCTAACCAAGGCAAGAATGGCGCGAAGTCTCATCGGCCGCGGGCGGCGGGGAGCCGTCCCGACCGTTCCGAGCGACCTGACCGCGCGAATCGGAGCCAGCCACGCAGTCGCAGCAAGGGTCGTTCGCGCTAGTGTTCTGCGGTTGGTCGCCTTGATTCCTTCGCTAGCCCGAGCACGACACTAGTCCGGTGACCTCCATCCGACGCACCCGCGGCGCGCTGTTGCGGCTTGCGCTCAGCCGCCCCGCCGCCGTTCTGGTCGGACTAGCCTTGCTGTTGCCGGCCGCGGCCACGGCCACCGGAGACTACACCTGGGAGAGTTGGGTGACCGACGGTCTGGGGTTGATCCTGGGCGCGACCGGGGCCGCACTCGTCTTCACCGGTTTCGCCGGTCGGCGGCCGGACTGGGTCGACCCCGACGACCCGTAGGGCCCGGGTTTTCCGACGAGGCGCCTGCGTAGACGGCGACCTCCTCCCACAACTGCGATGGTGCTCAGGCGACCGGGTGTGGCTCTGGTTGGTTCGGCTCGAGTTCGTATTCCAAGATCTTGCGGTAGAGGGTGCCGCGACTGATTTCAAGCACCTTCGCCGTCTGTTTCTTGTTCCACCCGAGCTGTTCCAACACCCGCAGAATGTGCACCCGCTCAGCGTCGCGTAGCGAGGTCAACGGCTCGCGCGGTTTGACGACTGGAGTTTCGGCCGGATGCAGAAACTGCACGTCAGCCGCCCGAATCACGTTGCCGGGGGCCGAGACCGCGGCCCGGGACACCGTGCTCTCGAGTTCGCGTATGTTGCCGGGCCAGTGATACGAGGCAAACAGATCCAGCGCCCCCTGCTCGATGGTCTTGCTGTCGACGGCCAGACCGTTCGCGTCACAGTAGCGGGCTAACAGTCAGTGCGCCAAGAGCGGAATATCGGACACGCGTTCCCGCAACGACGGGAGCCGGATCGAAAACGCGTTGACCCGGTAATACAGGTCTTCCCGGAAACGGACGTCGCGCACGAACTGATCGAGCGGTCGATTCGTGGCCGAGATCAGCCGAAAGTTCACCTCGATGCTCTCGCGCCCGCCCAGTCGCTCGATTCGCCGGTCCTTGAGCACCCGCAACAGCTTCGCCTGGGCCACCATCGACAAGTCGCCGATCTCATCGAGAAAGAGCGTGCCGTTGTCCGCGAGTTCGATGCACCCCGGTTTTCGCTCGTGCGCGCCGGTGAACGCGCCTTTTTCATAGCCAAACAATGCCGATTCGAACAACGTATCCGGGAGCGCGGCGCAGTTGACCGCCTGGAACCGCCCCGACCCTCGGCGGCTAAGTTCGTGGATCATCCGGGCCACGACTTCCTTGCCGGAGCCGGTCGGGCCAAGCATTAGCACCGAGATGTCTGATTTAGCCGCCGTGCGGATCCACTCGAAGACGAGCAGCATCTTTTCGTCGGAGCCGATCATCTCGCGGAAGCGTTGCACCGCCGGTGAGCGGTCTTCGTGGCTGACGACACCCTGCTCGGCCAGGAAACCGTCGAGCAATCGTGCCGCGGCCGGGTCGCCGGGCCGTGCTGCCTCATACCGAGCCGGTGTGCCCGGTGCCCGGCGGGCGACTCCGAACGCCACGAGTTCCCGCACAAAGTTCTCGACGTCCTGTTGCAGCCGGCCAAAGCGCTGCATGAACCCTTCGACCCTGAAGGCTTCGCTGGTTCTGGAGTGCAGATAACGGATCAGGCCCGAGCGAAGCGGAGACTGCACCAGCCACTGGAAGCGGCCTGGCAGGTCCGTGACTTCTCGGGTGCCCGTTGATGGCATGGTCGTGCTCACCCGAGTAACATTTCCTTCCTCATATACTCTGTCAAGCCGACGGTGAAACGATGCTACACTCCCGACCCGCGACGCCGATGGCCTGCTCGGGCTGATCGTTGCGCCGCGTCGGAGGCCCCGCGTGCCCCATCGCCCGTCCAGTCCAGCTGTTTCTCCGTCCGCCGCGCGACACCTGACCGGCAACGCTATCCAATGTTATCGGCCCCAAGGTAGCGCTGACATCAGACGTCTTGTGGATCAGGGGTTCCAGGCGTTCAATGCGGGCCGTTTGTCGGAAGCCTGCCACGTCTACGCCGACAAGATGCTCGCCCCCGCCAGCGATACCACGATCGGGTTGACAATCGCCGGGGCGTTGACCCCCGCCGGTCTTGGCGGATGTGTCATCGAGCTGATGGAGCGAGGGTTGGTCGACTTCGTGGTCAGCACCGGCGCGAACCTGTATCACGACCTGCACTACGCCCTGAACTTCACGCTGCATCGTGGATCGCCATTTCTCGACGACGTGGCCTTGCACGCGGACGGCGTCATTCGCATCTACGACGTGCTCTTTCCCGCCCAGGTGCTGCTCGAGACAGACGCCTACATCCGCGATTTTCTGACTCGGCACGAGTTCGACGGTCCGATCGCCTCGGCGGCGCTGCATGACGCGATCGGCCAGGACCTGATGGCACGGCACCCGGGGTGCGAGTCGTATTCGGTCGTGGCCTGCGCGGCGGCCACCGGGGTGCCCCTCTACACGTCGTCGCCGGGCGACAGCTCGATTGGGATGAATCTGGCGTCGCACGAGCTCCTCGGAGGAGGCGGCTGTCAGATCGACTCGAACCGCGACGTCAATGAGGTGGCCGCCATCATTCTCGACGGCACACGCAACGGCTGTGTGATTCTCGGGGGAGGGTCGCCCAAGAACTTCTACCTCCAGGGCCAACCGACATTGTGGGAAATTTACGGAATTCCCAAGGGTGGAAACGACTATTTCGTCCAGATCACGACAGATCAGGTGGTCTGGGGCGGGCTCTCCGGTGCGACGCCGTCGGAGGCGGTCAGCTGGGGAAAAATCAACCCGGGTATGCTGCCCGACACGGTGGTTGCCTACTGCGATTCGACCATCGCATTTCCGATCTTGTGTGAGTATGTCGTGGGGTCGGAGCACAACCGTCGTCAGCCTCGACGCCTCGTGGACCGTCGCGGCGAGATGATGGCCGAGTTGGAGCGGCAGGCGCGCGCGCAACAGACGGCCGACGGGTCCGGTTGACCGCGTGTTATGCGCTCGGCTCGTGTCCGGTAACCGCCCCGCTGGCGACTGATGTTGCGAATGACGTGGCAGGACATTAGGATCTGGCCCAACGTGTCAGAGCTTCCGCCTCCATCTGTTCCCATCTACTCGGTGACCAAGAGCATCGAGTTCTGCTACGGCCATCGGCTGCTCGACCACGATGGGCCGTGCAAGCATCTTCACGGGCACAACGCCGTGGTCGAGGTCGAAATCCGCTCCGCCGCACTCGATGACCATGCCATGGTCTGCGACTTCGCCGAGATCAAGCGGGTCGTCAAGGGCTGGATCGACCGGGAGCTTGACCACCGGATGATCCTCCAACGCGACGACCCGATGGTGGCCCCGCTCACCGCCGCGGGAGAACCGGTCTATGTCGTTGACGACAATCCAACGGCAGAGTGCATCGCACGGCTGATCTTCCAGCAGACGGAGTCCGCGGGGCTTCCTGTAGCGCGCGTAACGGTGTGGGAGACCCCTTCGTCGCGGGCGACCTATTCCCGGCTTCGGTCTTAGGCCTCTGACCAGAATAAACTTACCAACTGGGCCGCCGGGGCATCCCGCCCGTCTGCGTTGTTCGTCGCTTGCATACTCCCGGTATGCGCACTCCTCGCGCCTTGCCGGACGGGCGCCGCGACGCCGCAAGATGGCAAGCTTATTCTGGTCAGAGGCCTTAGCAGCCGGCGTTGCCTACGCCTCCGACACCTCGATCAGGACTTTGGACGCGGCCCGAGTGCCGATGGTGACCTGGTCTCCGGTGCCGGTCCGCAGTTGCACACTGTCAGCCGCTGAATCTCGCGCCTCCACCTCGAGCGACTGACCCGGTTTCAGGTCCTGCTTTTCCAGAAATGTGAGGAAGCTGGCGTCCTGATCCGTGACTCGTGTCACCGTCACTTCGACGTGTAGCGGGCACGTCAGCAGCGAGTGGTAGTCGGGCGCGGCGATGTTGCCGTCCGGGGTCGGTATCGGGTCGCCGTGGGGGTCGACTGCCGGATGTCCCAGCATGGCATCCATCCGCTCGATCAAGCGGTCCGACACGACATGTTCGAGTTGTTCCGCATCCTCGTGGACCTCGGCCCAGCTCATCCCCACGACTTCGACCAGGAACTGTTCGACGAGACGGTGCCGCCGGAGGACCAACGCTGCCAGTTTGGCTCCGGCCGATGACAGCCGGACTCCGACGTAGGGTTCGTAGTCGACCAGCCCGGAGTCGGCCAGCGCCTTGACCATCGTCGTGGCCGTGCCCGGGGCGACCCCGACGGCGGTCGCGAGCTGCCCCATTGGCACCAGCGCCTTGTTCCCTCGCGAGGTTTCGGCCTGATAGAGCGCCTTTAAGTAGTTCTCGACGGTGCTGGATGGAAGCATGGGCTGCGGATTTGATTGACTTTTCTACTCTGCCAGTTCTATATTTTGAGTTGTCAAAACTCGGCTGTCAATGACTCAAATACGAAATCGTGACGGTGCCCAAACCAAACCCTGGTCCCGCCGGGCGTGGCTGCGGCTGGCCGGGCTTGGGTCGCTGACCGGCGGCGTCGCCGCCGTGGCGCAAGGCACAGTGGGTGGTCAAGAGACACCTGAGGCCGTCTCCGGGCCGGATCATCGCGGCAGTGCGATGGGCCCCGTCGGCCGCGTGTCCACCGAAACGTTCGACCCAACCCGGTTCTTACGCTCCTGGAACTTCTCGGATCTCCCGGCTGACGAGCGGGCGCGATTCTACCGCGAAACGCCCCGGAGTGACGGCACCACCCTGCGCGAATACGAGATGTTTGCGATTGACCGTGACATCGAGATTGCGCCCGGCGTGTTCTTTCCGGCGTGGACCTACAACGGGCAGGTGCCAGGTCCGACCCTCCGGGCTACCGCCGGTGACCGTCTCCGGATCAACTTCATCAACCAGGGGTCGCACCCGCACACGCTGCATTTTCACGGCTGGCATCAGCCGGATATGGATGGGTCGCTGCCAGCCCACCAGGTGTTGCCGGGAGAGAGCTTTCTCTACGAGTTTGATGCGGACCCGTTCGGCGTGCACCTGTATCACTGTCACGCGAATCCGCTGAAGCGGCACGTACACAAAGGACTATACGGCGCGTTCATCATCGATCCTCCGGCCACGTCGCCACGGCCGCCGGCCGACGAAATGGTGATGGTGCTCAACGCGTTCGACACCAATTTCGACTCCGAGAACGAGGTGTATGCGGCCAACACGGTGGCCAGCTTCTATGTGCAGGAACCGATACGCGTCCGGGTGGGCCAGCTCGTTCGCATGTATGTGGTCAACCTCACCGAGTTTGATCTGATCAACAGCATGCATCTGCACGGGATGTTCTTCGATGTGTTCAAGACCGGAACCTCCATGACCTCCTCCGAGTCGACTGACACCATCATGCTGTGTCAGGGCGAGCGGGCGATTCTGGAAACCACGTTCCGCTATCCCGGCGAGTTCATGTTCCACGCCCACCAGAGCGAATTCGCGGAGCTGGGCTGGATGGGGCTGTTTCGAGCGGAGACCCGAAATGCCGCGTGAGGCGCGAGCGGCCGCCCCAGCCGCCGACCGACCTGTGCGGGGACCGCTGCTCTGGGCCCTCGCGGCGCTGCCTCTGGTTCTGCTTAGCGGATTGCTGGGGTTGATGCTGTGGTCCGGTCCGGCCGACGCCCTCCGAGGCGAAGCGTACCCACCGGTCGAGGACCTGGCGTTCCAACGGGTCACGCTCGGACCAGACGGCATTCTCGCCACCGTGTTCAACGACGGTCCCGACCCGGTGACCATCGCCCAGGTACAGGTGGACGATGCGTTCTGGGGGTTTTCCGCCGATCCGGGCACGACGCTGGCGCATCTCGGGCGCACGACCCTGACGATTCCCTATCCGTGGGTGCAGGGGGACACGCATGTGGTGCGGGTCGTGACGGCAACCGGCGTCACCCTCGACCACGAGGTCGCCGTCGCGGTCGAGACACCGCGGGCCGATGCGCGGTTTCTCGGCATTTTCGCGCTGATCGGGTTGTATGTCGGGGTCATCCCGGTCGCCATCGGTCTGCTCTGGCTCCCGCTTGTCTCGCGGACGGGCCGAACCGGTCTCGACTTCCTGCTGGCGCTGACGGTCGGTCTGCTGCTGTTCCTGCTCATCGAGGCGGGCCAGGACGGGCTGGAGGCGGCGGCGCTGGCGCCCGGGTCGTTCCAAGGGGTGGCGCTGTTCGCGTTCGGCGCGCTCGCTGCGTTCATCGGACTCGAGATGGTAGGCGGGTGGTTACGTGGTCGACGGGCGGAGACCGGTGAGGCCGACCGCGGGTGGGTCCTGGCCCTGCTGGTCGCTACCGGCATCGGCCTGCACAACTTCGGAGAAGGGTTGGCGATTGGCGCCGCGTTCTCGCTTGGCGAGGCGGCACTGGGCACCGTGTTGATGGTGGGTTTCACGCTGCACAACACCACCGAAGGGCTGGCGATTGTCGCGCCGCTGGCGCACGAGCGGGTCCGGCTCTCTCAGCTCGTCCGCCTGGGCGCGTTGGGCGGCGGGCCGACGATCGTCGGCGCCTGGATCGGTGGGCTCGTCTATTCGCCGATCTGGTCGGTGCTCTGTCTCGCGCTCGGCGCGGGGGCCATCGCCCAGGTGATCGTCCAGCTGTCGCGCCAGATGGTCGGTGACGGGTCATTTGCCAGGTATGTGACGACCGCACCGGTCGCGAGCGGTCTCTTCGCCGGGGTGGCCGTGATGTACGTGACTGGGCTGATTGTTGGATGAGGGTGGTTGCGGATGTTTGACGGTCGAGCTGAGGGTAGAGACATGGTGGAGCATGAGCGCGCTGGATTGGGACACGGGGCCGGAGGTGCGGTGGCGGCGGTGCTCGTCGCCGCGATCGGTCTGCTCTGTGTAGTGCTGCTGTTGCCATTGACCGCGAGCACGAGCACGGCTGTGCGGGAGATCGCGCTCGTCACTCGGGACATGGCCTTCTATCTGGAAGGCGAGTCGGAGCCAAACCCCACGATTCAGCTCCGAGCCGGCGAAGAGGTGCGATTCACCGTCCTCAATCGGGATCCTGGTTTGACCCACAACCTCGCCGTCGAGGCCTGGGGCCTCGAAACTCGCTATCTCGAGAACGAAGCGTCGACGACGGTGCTTGTGCGCGCCCCCGCGCGACCCGGCCGTCAGGTCTACGTCTGTGTGCCGCACGATAAGATGATGCGCGGCATCATCGAAGTCGTGGACGACGACTGACTCGCGACGTTCAGGCCATCCTCCAATCTTCGAACGCCCCGCGCGATGGAACTCGATACGACCAACTGGTCTGGAGAGGGGACGTTCACCCAGACCTTGATCGACGCGCTGGACGCCGTCGAGCAGGTATCCCTGCTTCGCGTAGAGGATGCGTCGTCGTCGCGTTCGGACGTCGAGTTCAACTTCATCAGCAATGAGCTGTTCCTCCGGTTCGGCACCCGCGACCGACAGGTACGTGCCAAGATGTTGGGCATTGTGCCGGTCACCAGGACGGTGACCGAACCGGTGATGACCGTGAACGATCTCGAGCGCGCGTTATGCGAGATCGACGAGGTCGGACCGCCCGACTACGCCGACGCCGAGATGCTGCAGTACCTACGAACGGAGCGAATCGTGCCGCCCTATCAAACTCGCGGATACAAGCTCGTCGAGCTCGTCAGGATTTACGAGGCGGGTTCCGAGTCGCGGTAGGCACCGGACGATGTCTGAGATGTCCGATGTCAGTCGGCGAGTGCGGGCCACCATCGAACAAGCCCGGTCGGACGCGGCGGATCGTCGCGCGCGGGCCGCACGCGACGGAGCACACGCCCGAGAGTTCCTGGAGTTGACGGCCACGCCGGTCCTGCGCCAGTTCGCATCCGTGCTCAAGTCAGAGGGCTTTTTCTTTCGCTTGTCGACACCTGCCGGGGCGGTTCGGCTTGTGTCGGAGTCTCGTCACGAAGACTTCATCGACCTGGCCGTCGATACCACCCAGGACCCGGTGACCATCATGACGGCCGTGAGTCACCTACGTGGGAAACGGGTGTCCACGGCGGAACGCCCGCTGCGTCCCGGCGTCGAGATTGACCAGCTCACCGACAAAGACGTGCTCGAGTTTCTGCTTGAGGCACTCCCCGTATTCGTAGAGCGCTAGGTTGCCTGGCGAGGTGCCCGTAGGGGCGGACGTCGCAGCTTCGGTTTACCGGGGTCACATGCCGCCTGCCTGCTCCCTCGTTGCGCCTTGCCAGCCCGTCACCCGTGTGGGGCGTGACGCCGCGGGCTGGAAACGGGTCACGCCCAGCTGGCGGCCGTAGCAAGGGCCTTTAGGCCCGGTGAACGATCAGCGCCCCTGAAGGGGCTTGCTACGATCCCACGGCCGCCGTTTCCTCAGGAGCCGAACACCTCGCCAGGAAACCCTCACTGGCGTTGCTTCTCGGTCTGGAGCGGGCGGCGGGACCGGGATGCACGCTCCCGCCGCACGACGCCCCGTCGAGCCTCGTCAGCCACCACAAGTCGGACCACCGCGGCAGAGGGTGGGCTACGGGATGCGGAACTGGATCGTGGCGACCGTGCTGATCCCGCCCAGCTTGAGCGTGGTTCCCGCGAAGACCGGTCCATTGAGTCGGGCGTCCCTGGCTCGATAACGTACTTCGCCACCGATGCTGACAGCACCGACCGGCACGCGCGCACCGCCGAAGATCACTGGTCCCGCGGTGATGCCCTGGTCAATGGCACTGGACTGGCCCGAGAAGCTCCCGACCGTGAGCACGCGTTCCTCCGTGTAGCGCCAGAAGTGGACGGTGGCACCACCACCGACGTATGGCTGGACGTGCGCGTCCCGGGTCAGGGGAAAGAGACGTGCCGTGATCGGGACCGAGACGGTGCGGACGGTCATGTCAACGGCCAGGCTGCTCCCTGTCGTGGCCTCGTCGACGGGCTGCGCGCCTGACACGCTCCGCTGATAGAACTCGAGGCCGGCGCCGGCCTCAACGTAGTCGCCGAAGGCCAGCATCCAGTCCCCGCCGACGATGATGTTGTCGAAGTCTCCGATGTCAAACGTCTGAAAGCCCCGGTTGGCTCTCAGAACGTCGTCGGTGGAACGGCTGCTCTCGGAGACAACCGAGAACTGGCCCACGCTGATACCGACGACTTGCTGCGCGTCGGTCACACCCGGAACCACCAGCATGCTGACAAGCAGGGACAGCCACCACCCGCCAACATGAGTCCCGCGATCCGCACTCGGTCTGCGCCCCACTAGATCACCTGCTCCTGTTCCAGCGCGGAGATACCGGCCGCGTCGTATCCCAGCTCTTCGAGTATCGCGTGGCTGTGCTGACCCAGGACCGGCGGTGGCATCCGCACGCTCCCGGGGGTGCCCGCCAGTTTGACGGGCACGCCCAGTACCTTGATGTCGCCCGCCTTGGGATGGTTCATCGGCAGCACCATCATCCGCTCGATCAGTTGCGGGTCCGAGAGCACCTCGGCCAGGTCGCGCACCGCCCCGCAGGGGACGCCGGCGGTCTTGAGCGCGTCGAGCCACGCGCCTCTGGACCGGGTGCGGAGGCGCTCCGCCAGCAACGGTCGCAGGGTGTCCTGATTCTCGACGCGACTCTTGTTCGTGACAAAACGGTCGTCTTTTGCCAGGTCCGGCGCCTCTACCACCGCGCAGAACTTGACGAACAACCCGTCGTTCCCACACGCGACGACGATGTCGCCATCTGAGGCGGTGAACGTCTCATAGGGCACGATGGTCGGATGCTGGTTTCCGAGGCGAGGTGGCGCCTGGCCGGTCGCGAAACAGATGCCGGCCTGATAGGTGAGCAACGCGGCGACGGAATCGAGCATCCCGACATCGATATATTGGCCCTGTCCCATACGCTCGCGGGCGAGGAGACCCATGGCCACACCGTAGGCCGCGAACATGCCGGACACGATGTCCGCGATGGCGACGCCGAGACGATACGGGGTGCCACCACCTGGCCCGGTGATGCTCATCAGGCCGCCTTCGCCCTGCATGACTGCGTCATAGCCTGGTTCGGAACGGCGAGGTCCGGTCTGTCCGAAGCCTGAGATCGAGCAATAGACGAGGCGGGGATGGATCGCCGACACGGCGTCGTACCCGAGGCCCTGTCGATCGAGCGTGCCGGGTCGAAAGTTCTCGACCAGGACGTCGGCGTTGGCGATGAGCTTGTCGAGCACCGCCCGTCCTTCGGGGCGCTTGAAGTTGAGCGTCACGCTCTCCTTGTTTCGGTTGACGCTGAGGAAGTAGGAACTCTCGCCGTTTTGGAACGGTGGTCCCCACCCGCGGGTGTCGTCGCCCTTGCCCGGTTGCTCCACCTTGATGACCCGGGCCCCCATATCGGCGAGCATCATCGTGCAATACGGGCCGGACAGAACGCGCGTCAGATCGAGCACTGTCAGCCCGGCCAGGGCCCCGCCAGTGACGGGTGTGGACGTAGCACTGGTCTCGCTCATCATGTCTGTGTCTCTCTGTCTCAGGTCGTTGTAGTCAGGTCTGGGCGGCGATGGCTTGCCCAAGCCGCTCCAGGCCGATGCTCAGCGGTGACGATTTGCCGCCGATGCCCAGCCGGAAATGGTAATCCAGGCCGAAGTGCGCGCCGGGGACGACGAGCAGGTCATGCTCCACGCGAATCGCTTCCGCCAGCGCCGTCGAGTCCCGCGACCCTGAATAGCCTACCAGGGTGACCCCGCCGGCTTCTGGAGGAATCTGGTGGAGGTTGGGCTGTCTGGATACCCAGGCGGCGACCGTCTCCTGATTTTGCTGGAGGATACGACGCGTACGCTGCAGCAGGAGGTCCCGTCGCGCCGGTTCAAGTGCCGCTCGCGCCAGCAGATCGCTGATGGCGCCGGTCGCGATGGAGGTGTAGTCTCGCCGAGCCCACAGGTCGTCGATGATGTCCGACGGACCTGCGACCCATCCGATACGGAGTCCCGGGAGCCCGTAGGCCTTCGACACGCCGGCGGTGATGAGCACCCGGTCATATCGGCCCCAGGCGGTCGGCGCCATCCGTCCATCGAGTTCCGCCCCTCGGTAGATCTCGTCCGCCAGCACCCAGCACCCGCGGGTGGCGGCGATGTCGCACAGCTCGGTCACGTCCGCCTCACTCAAGCGGCTGCCGGTCGGGTTGTTCGGGTTGCAGACGGCGATCAGGCGGGTCCGGTCGGTGACCGCGGCTCGCACGGCGTCGAGGTCGAGTGTCCAGCGGGACGGCTCCGCGCGCAGCCAGACCTCGCGGACGGTGGCGCCGAACGCCCTGGCCAATCCGGGAATCTGCATGTAGTTGGGCTGGATGCTGACGACCTCGTCGCCCGGTGCGATCAGCTTCCAGCAGGAGACGAAGTTCGCTTCCGAGCCACCGTTGGTGACCAGGATGTCAGTCGGTGTCGCCCCCTGATAGAGGGTGGCGATGCGTTCTCGCAGGGCGATCGTGCCATTGGTCTGGGTGTACTCCAGTGACTGCTCCAGCAGCGAGTCCACGTCATCGGGCTCTAGCAGATCACGAACTCGAAGCGGGTGCACGCCGCTCTCAGACAGGTTGATGCCAACCGTATGTTCGTACCTGGACTGCCAGCGCTCGAGTGCGAACGGTTCGAAAGGCATGATGTCGGAGACGCTGTCGCCTTCAGGGATCAGTCTTCCCGATCGTCGGACCTCGGCGGAGCGTCGAGATCGCCGAACAGGTCGGCCATGTCGGGAGCTTGCAATGGGCGCGGTCTTCGCTCGACGAGCGGGGTCTCGGGAATCGGTTCAGTGGCGCTGACCCCGAGTTCCTTGAACCGCCGCCCGGTCACCAGCACCCGCGATTCGATGGTGCCCACCGTCTTGTTGTAGGCATCGACGGTGCGCGTGATCCCCCGGCCGAGCTCGTCGAGATGCCCGGCCCAGGGTACTCACGGTTTCCGCGTTTCGCGCGATACGTTCCTGCTGCCAGCCATAGGCGACCGCCCGGAGCAACGCGATCAGCGTCAGCGGACTCGCGGGAATCACGCGCTGGCCGACGCCGAACTCGATCAATCCCGGGTCGTGTTGGAGCGCCGCGCTGAAATAGCCCTCGCCGGGCAAGAACATGAAGACGAACTCCGGCGCGGGCTGGAATTGGGTCCATTACGCGCGGCTGCCGAGTTGGATCATGTGGGCCCGCACTTGGCCGGCGTGTTCGCGCAGCTTGGCGACCCGCTCGGAGTCCTTCTCCGTTTCGGCCGCCTCTCGATACGCGACATAGGGCACCTTGGCGTCGACCACGATGTGTCGACCGCCCGGCAGTTTCACCACCATATCGGGCACCAGCTTGCCGTCGGCGGTCTGGGCGGTGGTTTTTTCCGAGAAGTCGCAATGGTCGATCATGCCGGCCAGCTCGACGACTCGTCGCAACTGCACCTCGCCCCATCCACCGCGCACATGGGGGGGTTGCAACGCTCGTTCCAGGTGAGACGTGGCCAGGGTCTGAAGCTGTTCTCGCATCTGCGCCTGCGAGCTGGCTCGCTCCGTCTCGACTTCCTGCAGCTTGGCGTTGACCTGACCCAGCGTCTCCTGGAGCGGCTTGACCAGCCCATCGATGGAGCGCTGACGATGGTCCAGATCAACCGCGGCCTGCTTCTGGAATTCGCTGAGCGACGTCTTTGCGAGTTGGAGGAACGATTGGTTGTTCGCCCGCAACGCATCGGCCGACACGGATGCGAACGCTTCGCGCAGGGTGCGCTCCGCCTGCTCGAGCAGCTGGATCCGGTCGGCGCCCACGCGGCGCTCCCCGTCCAACTCGGCGGTCGCGCGGACCAGCCGCTCGGCCTGGTCGCCGGCGTGCGCGCGGGCCGCCGCCGCTTCGGCTTGTGGTCCGGCCGCACCCTGGCCAGCCGTCCCAGCCCCCAGCCGGTGAGGCCGCCCACGGCCAGACCAAGGGCCACTCCTACGAGCATCGAGACGGTGTCCACTGTGTTCGCTTACCTGGGCCGTGGGGTGTGACGGCAGTGCCGGGATCTGAGCGCGACTGTGACGCGTCTCACAAGTGTAACCGGTGGGGCGGCCGTGGCGACCGCTCCTGCGCCACCTTGAAGCCCGCCAGAGGGCAGCATAAAATATACGGTTCTAGTGTCCTGCCAGCAAACGACGGTGCTGGAGACACGCTCATACGAGGACTGACCAGGTAATGGACGATCACGCGCGCCGTGTCTACGATTCGATTCTTGGTCTCCAGTGCGACGTCGAGAACCCCACCCCGTTGGTGCGGCTGAATCAAGTGAGCCCGTTTCAGCACACCGAGGTCTACGCCAAGCTCGAGTGGTACAACCCGTTCGGTGCCGTGAAGGACCGCGTCGCGGCGAATCTCCTCATAGACGGTGAAGCGCGACACACCGTGGGGCCG
>CAUZAY010000049.1:0-18716 GCA_963577695.1 Vicinamibacteria bacterium
CGGTCTGAGCTGCCGAACTTGAGACGAGATCGAGCCTCGCGGTGATCACCGCACCGACCGCCAACGACGTCACGGCGATCAGGGCCCCCGAAAAGAGCGTGTGCCTACCTGTTGCCATCTTGTGCCTCCACCCCCATACCTACAACCAATACCCTATACCAACGCTCGGATTTCCGTCTGCCGCGGACCGGTGACGGTCGCGGAATGTTCACTGACATGCAGATTGATCTCGGTGCGTACGCCGAAGTCTTCGAAATAGATTCCCGGTTCGATCGTCACCGCGGTCCCCGGCAGTAGCCGGCGGTTGTCATGGGTCTCGAAGTCATCCAGATGCACGCCGTTTCCGTGCACCTCCTCGCCCAGGCTGTGCCCGGTGCGGTGAAGAAACTGGTCGCCGTATCCAGCGCTGTCGATGTGGTCGCGGGCCACCCGGTCGACTTCCCAGCCACGTAGCGGACGGCCGGTCTCGGCGGCCTCGCGCACACACGTCACGGCGGCATCGCGACCATCTCGGATGACCGAGAACGCGTCGGCGTATCGCGTGGGCACCGTTGGTCCCGTGTATCCCACCCAGGTGATGTCCGCGTAGACGGCGCCAGGGACGTTCAGTTTGCCCCACAAGTCGAGGAGCAGCACCTCCTCGCCAGCGATGACGCGGTGCCGTTGCGCTGTCGGCAGGTAGTGTGGGTCGCCCGCATTCTCCTGCGCCGCCACCACCGGACGCGAGTCACTCACGAGTCCGGCGTCACCGAACCAGCCGGCCATGGCGCCCTGGACCTCGAATTCCGTCACCGGGTGTCCGCTGCGCATGCGGTCCGTGACCATCGCGAAGGCTCGGTCCTTGATGTCGTACAGCGCGGCAGCGGCCGTCTTGTGTGAGGCGAGCGCCGCGTCATCCCAGACCGCTTCGAACAGCTGCACCAGGTCTCCCGACGAGCGAACGTCGACCCCCAGCGCACGCACGGCGTCGACCGTACCCGCGTCCACGCGCGACACGTACGGGATGGCGCAGCCAGGGGAATACTCCATGGCCACGGTACCGCACCCGGCCACGAGCTCGCGGAGACCGGCGTCGAGCTCGCCGTGGCTCGCGTAGCGAACGGTGTCGCCCGGGAGGTGTTCGAGCCGGTCCCGTTCGATCGCGTGCACCAAGGCGCGCGGAACACCCTCCACGGGAATGAGGTAGTACCACCGTCGCGTCGTCAATTTGGCGCCGTCGTTCAACCCGGCGATCCGTCGGGCGATCGGGTTGGACCCGTGAAAGTCATACAACAACCAGCCGTCGAGGCGATGCTCCCGAAGCGCCTGTTGTACGGCGGTCAAATCGAAGGCCATGGGGTCGAGTATAGCAGCGGGCATGGTGGCAACCGTACCGACCAGCCGTCGGTCCATCATGGCCGCTATTGGTTATGACGCAGGATTGCAGGAGACGGTCGGTACGGCGTCGTAGGCGGTCCTCGGGACGGGCGGCTCACTGCGCCCGGCGCTCCAGACGCGCGCCCGGATACCGCTCTGTACATAAGTCGCGCCCGCGAACGGCAAGGGTTCGCGGGCGCCATGGAACAGCTCGAGAGGACGACGCCTACTGCGCTTCTTCTTCTTCCGGCTCTACCTCGGTCAACACACCATCCTCAACGATGGCGGTCGGCTCGTCCATCTCTTCGAATTCGGTGGCCTCGATGACTCCGCCCTGATGACTGAATTCGTAGTTGCTGCGGGTCGCACGCGAATTCCGCGGCACCACCAGGGTCACCTCGATGACTTCGTCCACGAGCAGCGGGCGTTTCATTCGATACGTCCCACCGGTCAGGGTATCGCCGTTGTCGTCGTACCAGAACTCGTTCACTTTGAACCCGGCCAGCGGGCCGGTAGAGACGTTCTGGATGCGGAAGGTGGTGACGATTTCACCAGTCTGCCGCCTCGAGCGCGGCGGCAGATAGCCGATCTGGCCTGGGCCCCGCAGCACCGCGACGAGTCGGGAGTTGGCATCGACGTTCTCGACCATCGGACGAATCTGCACCGTCGGGGCCGACATCTCGACCACGGGCGCCCCTTCTTCGGCTTCAGCCCCGCCGCCGCATCCGACCGCGGCCACTCCGACCACAAGAAAACCAACTAGCGCCGCAACATTCAGGCGTCTCATTGCTGACCTCCGGATTGCATCATGATCAAACTGTGAACGCGGATTATATGGCGCACGGCCAAAAACCTCAACAAGGAGATCGCGTGGGTCACATCTCGCCGTTCCAGTCTTCGGGTTCGGCGTGGCTGGTTCGGAAAATCTCTAAGTGCCACTTGCCTCCGCCCCACGGCTCGATGATCTCCGCCGCGACGACGTCCACGAGGATTTCGGCGAACGAGCGCCCCTCGGGGTCGCCCTCGAGGTGGTACGCCGGCTCTTCCCACCCAAAACTCGGGTAGAGCACGAGCGTCAGAAAGAGATCGTACCCATCGTCGACGACGATGACCTGGCCGCAGGGGCGTTTGATCGTGGAGTGGTACACGAGGTACTTCTCGGCGCTGTGGGCCCGGATGTAGCGTTTGAGCGCGAATTCCCTGGCAACGATATCCTCCACCGCGATCTTCTTGTCCCAGCACGCCGGGCAGTATTTCGCGTCGCCGCCCGGTTCAGAGACGTCCTTCGCGCCGCAGAGCGCACATCGCGGCTGAGCCGCCGAGCGTGGAGCCATCATGCCGATCTTAGCAGGGTGCCAGGCATGCAGCGAATCACCGGTAGGAGACTTCCAGGTTGGTGAAACGCTGACGGGTGGTTTCCGGGCGCGACCTCTTTAGACGGGGCGCCGCCCCGAACCCCACGCGACCGCTACGCGGGGACCCCGAGTGCCCCACTCCGCGTCCGCGAGGCGCGCACGTGCGCGCCTAGGCGACATCCAGTGCGGTTTCCGGACGCCTCGCTCGGAAACCAACTAGACTGAATTCATGACCGAGAGACCGACGCATATGGGGCTGCGTCATCTGGCGTTGTTCACCAGGGCGTTCGAGGAGATGACCCGGTTCTATGTCGATCGGCTCGGTTTCGAGGTCGAGTGGAAACCTGACGCCGACAACGTCTACCTCACCTCGGGTAGCGACAATCTGGCGCTGCATCGGGCCGATCCTGACCGGCCCACGGCGGATGGACCACTCGACCATTTGGGTCTGCTGGTGCGAAAGCCGGCTGACGTCGACCGCTGGGCCGCGTATCTCGATGGGTATGGGGTGCGGCTGAAAGCGCCGCCACGCACCCATCGAGACGGCGCCCGGTCGCTCTACCTGTTCGATCCCGATGACAACGTCATTCAGATCATCTATCACCCGCCGATTTCTAGGTAACTACTTAGACGGGGCTACGCGGGGACCCCGAGTGTCCCACTCCGCGCTCGCGAGGCGCGCATGTGCGCGCCTGTGCGTGTCAAGGGGCAGTCCCACGGATGGCAGGCGCGTACATCTGCTCGACGTATTCCTTCACCATGCGACGGGCCGTGAAGCGAGGGGCGACGGTACGGATAGCCTGGCGCACCAGGGCTAGCCATCGTTTCGGGACGTCGTCGCTGTCCCGGTCGTAGAATGCGGGGACCACATCGCGTTCGAGTAGCGTGTACAGGGCCTCGGCGTCGGCGGCGTCGGTCGCCGCGTCATCAGGATGCGTGCCACCGTCGATCAGCCAGCCGTTGTCGCCCGCGTAGCCCTCTGCCCACCAGCCGTCACCAATACTCAGGTGCGGGACGCCGTTGAGCGCCGCCTTCATGCCACTGGTGCCGCTGGCTTCTAGCGGCTTCCGCGGATTGTTGAGCCACACGTCGCAGCCCTGCACGAGAAAGTGGGCAACGTGTAGGTCGTAGTCATCGACAAACGCGACGCGACCGCCGAAGCCGGAGTCGAGCGCCCGTTGATACACACGCTGGAGGTGGTGTTTGCCGGGGTCGTCGGCAGGGTGGGCCTTGCCCGCGAAGACCAGCTGGACCGGTCGCTTCGCGGTATCGAGAATACGGCCGAGTCGCTCGGGGTCGCTGAAAATGAGCTCCGGGCGCTTGTATCCGGTGAATCGCCTGGCGAACCCGATCGTGAGCGCATTGGGGTCCAGCAGGGTCCCCGCCGCCAGCACGCGTGCGGCGTCAACCCCGCCCTCTGTCCACCGTTGGCGGCCGCGTTCACGAATGAAGTCGAAGAGATACCGTCGCAGCTCCTGCCGCACCTGCCACAGTTCCGCGTCCGGAATGTCGAGGACGCGGTCCCAGATGGCGTCGTCCCGCTGGTCCCGCCAGTGCGGGCCGAGATAGCGGTCGAACAGCAGCGCGAGGCGGTGTGCGACCCACGTGCCGACGTGGACGCCATTGGTGATGGCCCGAACTTGATCCTCAGCGCCTGACTCCTCCGGCCAGATCGGCGCCCACATTTTTCGGGTGACGTCGGCGTGGAGCTCGCTGACAGCGTTGACCTGTCCCGCCGTGCGGAGCGCCAGCGCCGTCATGTTGAATTGCGGCCCCGCACCGTTGTCGTAGTGGCCCAGTGCCAGGAATGCGTCCCGATGGGGTGCCAGCGTGCCCCAGCAGCCGGCCAGGTGCGACTCCACGAGCTGGAACGGGAAGGTTGTCGTGACCGGCCGGTACCGGCGTATGGGTGGTGAAGACCGTGGTTCGGCGCACCTCCGCCAGGGCCGCATCGAAGCTGTCGCCGTGGTCGATCATCTCCCGCATCCGCTGGAGCACGACGAATGCCGCGTGGCCCTCATTGAGATGCCAGACCATCGGGTCAGAGCCCATGGCCCGGAGTGCGCGCACACCGCCGACGCCGAGGATGATCTCCTGCTGCACGCGAGTCTCGGTGTCGCCGCCGTAGAGACGGGCCGACAGCTCTCGATCCCATGGGGCGTTTTCGTCGAGGCCGGTGTCGAGGAGGTAGAGCTTGGTGCGGCCGAGCCGGACTCGCCACACGGAGACCTTCACCGTGCGGCGCCCCAGCGGTACCGTGACCACACACGGTCGTCCCCCTGGGGTGATCGCTGGGGTGACGGGCACGTTGGCCCAGGTCAGTCGTTCGTATGTTTCCTGTTGTCGCCCATCCGCCGCGACCCGTTGGTGGAAGTAGCCCTGCGGGTACATGAACCCGACCCCGAGGAGGGGCAGTCCCAGGTCTCCGCCCTCTTTACAGATGTCACCCGCCAGCACGCCCAGACCACCGGCGTAAATGGGGAGCGACTGGTGGAGCGCGAATTCGGCCGAGAAGTAGGCCACCGATCGGCCCGGCAACACGGGCATTCGCTCGCTCCACCAACTGCCGGACGCGCGCCGCGTGAGGTCGAGCTCAGTCAGGGCACGGTCATACAGATCGAGAAATACTGGGTCTTGAGCGGCGTCCGAGATACGCGTGGCCGGCAGCAGACGGAGCATCCGCACCGGGTTGTGGTCGGTTGTGCGCCACAGGGTGTAGTCCAGCCGCCTGAACACATCGCGGGCGTTCGGGTTCCACGTCCACCACAGGTCGAGCGCCAACTCGCCGAGTCGGGCGATACGGGGAGGCAGGGGCGTGAGCCCGTCCAGGTCGATGGTTGTCATGTCGCGTCCGTCTCACCGTTCCGCCCAGCGGAGCTTCTCGCGTAGCACCGCGAAGTACGGGCGCGACGCGGCGCGAATCACTCGCAACGAGCGGCTCGCGGCCTCCACGATGACCTCATCGCCATGCTCCAGCTTGAATCCGGTCTGGCCGTCGAAGCTGGCGAACGCATCGGTTGGTCGGGCGGCCAGCTCCGGTTGGATGTGGATGGCGCTGCTATCGGGGAGCACGATCGGTCGGTTGGTCAACGCGTGCGGGGCGATCGGCGTGAGCACGACCGCGTTCACGAGGGGGTGCACGATCGGTCCCCCCGCAGAGAGGTTATAGGCGGTCGACCCGGTCGGGGTGGCGACAATCAAACCGTCCGCCCGGAACCGAGCGACGAAGTGGTCTCCCACAGAGACCGACAGGTCCAGGATGCCGGAGAGCGCGCTCTTGGTGATGACCACGTCGTTCAGCACGAGTTGCTCGTCGAGGGTGGTCGTTCCCCGGACAGTACGGGATCGCAGCATGCTGCGCTCGTCAATCCCGGCGGTCCCGTCGACGACCGAGGCGAGCGCGTCGAACAGCTCGGGCAAGGTGATTTCGGTCAGGAAACCGAGGCTGCCGAAGTTGACCGCCAGAATCGGTGGGTTCACGTCGGTCGCGGCGATTCGGCGCGCCATCCCAAGCAGCGTGCCGTCGCCCCCGAGCACCAGGATGAGGTCCGACGCCTCGGGCAATGTGGCCGCGTCGGCCGTGGGTGTGGATGTGAGTCCGGCGAGCTCCGCGGTGGCTCGTTCGACGGTCGGCGCCAGCCCTCGCTGAGTCAGCCAGGCCACCACGTTCCGCACCACCGGGGCCGCTTCGCGCAGACGCGCGCGCGCCACGATGCCAACGCGTCTGATCGGGGCGAGCGTAGCCGGAGACGGTGGCACGGGTGCGTCGGCACACATCAGGATGCAGCGGCGTGTCGGAGGTGGAGGAAAAATTCTCGATTGCCTTCGGCGCCCGTGATTGGCGAGGGCGCCATGGCGACTCGGGTCAATCCTACCGCAGCGGCTGCCGCCGCCACATGCTCCACGGTTCGTTCGTGCATGCGTGGGTCTTTCACGACGCCGCCGCGGCCGACGTCAGCGCGGCCGACCTCGAACTGCGGTTTGACCAGGACGACCAGGTCCCCGTTGGGCCGAAGCAACTGGGAGAGTCGGTCGACGAAGTACCGGACGGAGATGAAGGACACATCGACCGTAATGATGTCGAACTGCCGATGTTCCGTCGGCCAGGCTGTTGGCGGGACGGTGGCGATATGCGTGCGCTCGAGGACAACCACGCGCTCGTCGCGGCGCAGACGCCAGTCGAGCTGGCCGTGTCCAACGTCGAGGGCCACGACCGTTGTCGCCCCGCGCCGCAGCAACACATCCGTAAATCCACCAGTTGACGCACCCACGTCCAGCGCCAGGGCGCCGGTTGCGTCGATCTGGAACCGGTCCAGGGCGTCAGCCAGCTTCAAGCCGCCGCGCCCCACGTAGGGATGGTCCGGCGTGACGAGTGTGAGTTCGGCGTCAGCGTGGACGAGCGCGCCCGCTTTCGTTGCGGGGTGGCCGTCCACCCGTACCTGTCCGGCCATGATCAGCGCCTGGCCGCGGGTACGCGAGTCAACGAGCCCGCGCTCCAGGAGCAAGGTGTCGAGTCGGACACGAGGGAGGGAAGGTAGGGAACCCACGGTCGCCGATCGCATCGTCAGTGTGTCGGGTGGTGATGGCGCCGGTGCGTGTTCACTGGCGTCGGGAGACAACCCAGTCGACGATCTCGCCCAGTCGGCCACCCAGGTCCGCCTCGGCGAGTGCGTCCCTGGCCGCCGCCGCCGCGTTGGCCGCGAGCGCCCGTGATCGTACGACGCCGTGCAGTGCGGGATAGGTCGGCTTGCCGGCCGCGGCATCTTTGCCGGCGGTCTTGCCCAGGTCGGTCACACTGCCCTCGACGTCGAGAATGTCATCGACAATCTGGAATGCCAAACCGAGATGGGTGGAATAGGCGTCGATGGCCGCGATGGTGGGGCGGTCGCCGCCCGCCATGATCGCCCCCATGGCCGCCGCGGCGCCAATCAACGCGCCAGTCTTGCGCTCATGGATGTCGCGTAGGGCCTCGCGACCCGTGTCAGGTGCTTCCCCCCCGTTCGCCACGTTCGTCAGGTCGCCGGTGGCCGCGATGTCGAGCACTTGTCCGCCGACCATGCCGGCGGCGCCGGCCGCCCCGGCCAGTCGAGCGATGGCTCGGAGCCGTCGGGCCAGACGCGCTGGTGTGTCCTCAGCATCGGGACGGGCCAGCACCCCGAAGGCATGCGTGAGCAGCGCGTCGCCGGCCAGTATCGCCACCGCGTCCCCGTACACGACATGCGCGGTGGGTCGCCCGCGGCGCACATCGTCATCGTCCATGGCCGGCAAATCGTCGTGGATGAGCGAATAGGTGTGAATCAGTTCCACTGCGCACGCGGCCGGCATCGCAGACGGCGATCCGGTGGGGTCACGGCCAGGGTCACTCTGAACGTCCACGGCCTCGGCGGCGGCCAGGGTCAAGATGGGGCGCAGACGCTTGCCGCCAGCCAGCAGGCTGTATCGCATGGCGTCGGCGATCAGGGCCGGGCACGCGGGGGGCGTGGGCAACCCTGCGTCCAGCGCGCTCTCGATCTCGGTACGCCGAACGCGCAGGTAGCGCTCAAACTCCTGGCCGTCGGTCACGCGTCGTCGCCGTCCTCGACCGAACGCGTCAACGTGGCCGGCGCTGGAGCCCGTTCGCCCCGGTCGTTCAGCACCTCGATACGCCGTTCCGCGTCTTCGAGCCTCGTGTGGCAGAACCGAGAGAGCCGGACGCCTCGTTCGTAGAGTTCGAGTGACTGCTCCAACGAGAGGTCGCCACCCTCGAGCGTCTTCACGATGGATTCCAGCTCGCTGATTGCTGATTCAAAGTCTTTCGTGTTCTGTTCCATCGCCGTCATTCATTCTTTGCGGTCACCGTGCACGTCAGTTCGCCGCGTCGGAGTTTGATGGTCACGCCGTCGCCGATCGACACCCGGCTGGCATCTCGCAGGATCGCGGTCCGCTCCTCGTTCCAGCACAGAGCGTACCCTCGCGAGAGCACTCCCAGTGGACTGAGCGCGTCGAGACGTCCCGCGACGTCGCCGACTCGACTCGCCAGGTGCTGACGCCGCTGCGCCATGGCCGCACGCAGTCGCTCACGCGCGGTCGCCAGGCGCGTCCTCGTGGACTCGAGGCGCCGGCCGGGTTCGTGGGCGTCCAAACGCGCGCGCGCCGAGTGGAGACGACGCAGACGACTGGCCAGCAGGGTCCGGCCGGTGCTGGCGAGCGCGTGCGTCAACTCAGCCGTGTGCCGACCCCGTCCGGCGAGTCGGGCCGGCCAGGCCGCGAGGCCCGGGCGCCGGTCCAGTTCGAGCAGTCGCGTTCGTCGTCGACCGATGCCGTCCGCCGCGCAGACGCCCAGCGCGCGAGTGAGCTGGGCGACGCGATTCTGGAGTTCATCCCGACCGGCGACGACGATCTCCGCCGCGGCCGAGGGGGTCGGGGCTCGCACATCGGCGACCAAGTCGCTCAGCGTCACGTCGGTCTCGTGACCCACGGCCGAGATGACCGGAACCGTGGCGTCCGCGATCGCGCGCGCCACCGGTTCTTCGTTGAAGGCCCAGAGGTCTTCGAGTGACCCCCCTCCGCGCCCCACGATGATCACGTCCACACCGGGTGTGCGCGAGAGCAGGGCGATGCCGTGCGCGACCTGCGCGGCGGCCCCGTCGCCTTGCACCCGGGCCGCGCGAATGAGGACATGCACGGTTGGATGTCGCCGGATCAGCACGTTGAGGATGTCGTGCAGCGCGGCGCCGTCCAGCGACGTGACCACGCCGATCTGCCGGGGCAGAAGTGGCAGCGGCCGCTTCCTCTCCGGGGCGAACAGGCCGTCGGCGTCGAGCGTGCGTTTCAGCTGATCGAACGCGACCTGGAGCGCCCCGACGCCCTGTGGCTGGAGATGCTCGCACACGATCTGGTACTCACCCTTCGCCTCGTATACCGTTACCCGGCCGCGCGCAATGACTTTGAGTCCGTCTTCCGGCTTGAAGCGAAGGTATCGGACGGCCGAACGGAACATCACTGCTTTGAGTTGCGCCTGGTCGTCCCGCAACGTGAAGTAGAGGTGGCCCGTTTTCCAGAGGCGGCTGTTGGTGACTTCGCCCTCCACCCAGACCTCGGCATAGGTCGATTCCAGGACCGAGCGGATCTGGGTCGTGAGCGCCGTCACGGTCAGAACGTTGCGGGTAGGCGCGCTGCGTCGCGAGGGGGCGCCGAACGGGAGCCGTGGCGGACTGTTCATCGCGCTGGTCCGGTGGCCGGCGTCGCCTCGAGGTCAGAGGGGATCAGGCTGAGGCGCTCGATGGCGGTGGCGTGGCCAGTCGCGGCGTCCGCGGTGACGATCACGCCGTGCAGCCGCGGGTCTCCGGCCGCGGTGTCGAAGCGGCCGGGCATGCTGGTCAGGAATCGGTTGAGCACCACACGCTTGTCGACACCGATGACCGAGTCATGCGGTCCCGTCATGCCAACATCGGTGATATAGGCGGTGCCGCCGGGCAGCACCCGGTTGTCTGCCGACTGCACGTGGGTGTGCGTGCCCACCACGGCTGTCACCTGTCCGTCGAGGTGCCACCCCATCGCGACCTTCTCCGAGGTTGCTTCAGCGTGGAAGTCGACCAAGATGATGGACGCCTGCTCTCGAACGGCGGCGATCTCGTCACGTATCACGACGAACGGGTTGTCGAGCGGCGCCATGAACACGCGGCCCATGGCGTTGATCACCCCGACCGAGTCGCCGGCGCGGGTCTTGACCACGATATGTCCGGAGCCAGGCGCGCCGGCCGGGAAATTAGCCGGTCTGAGCAGGCGGGGCTCGAGCTCGATGTACTCGAGGGCTTCCCGCTTGTCCCACACGTGATTGCCCGTCGTCATCACATCCACACCCTGATCACGAATGGCGTCGCCGATGTCACGGGTAATGCCGTTGCCGCCAGCCGCGTTCTCGACGTTCGCCACGACGAGGTCGATGCCATATCGCTCGACGAGCCTCGTGACGCCGGCCCGGATCAGCGCCCGGCCCGGTTTTCCGACGATGTCACCGATAAACAGTAGTTTCACGATTGGTACTCGGGCCCATTGCTCTGGAGGCGACGTGTCGGCCTCGCGTCATTGACATGATCGCACACCATCGGGGGTGGGCGACACACCACCTGTCGGCGCGGCTCACCAGTCGAGAGTAGTGGACCACGGACAGCCTTCAGGTGATCGGAAGCCTCGGACCGGCACGGCGTCCCCCGGCGCCTCGGTAGAGGTATCCGCCAATTTTATCAGTGATGACACTTGTACCGACCCACTGTCCGAATGGACGCATATAAATATGAGCGTATGAAAATCATATTTACTTATTGATATACACTCACTATGGAGTTATCATTCCTTCAGCATTGGAAATCGGCGGGCACTGCCGTGAACCGAAGATGGCCGTTTTCATTAGCAGGAGGACTAAATGTCATACGTTCAGTGGAATCCGTTTCGTGAGCTTTCGGTCTTTCGTACACCGGTCAGCCGGACGTTTCGTCCCGGGCCCGTCACGGAGGACGGCGGCACCGAGTCGAGTTGGACGCCGGCGGTTGATATCTATGAGACCGAGGACCACGCGTTGGTGGTCAGCGCCGATCTCTCAGGCGTTGCCCAGAAGGACGTGAGCGTCACACTCGAGGACGGGCTGTTGACCATCGCCGGCGAACGCAAGTTCGAGAACGCCGGTGACAAGGGGCGCGTCTACCGAACGGAGCGTGCCTACGGCAGCTTCCGCCGGTCGTTCAGCGTGCCGAACACGGTTGACGGCGATGGCGTGACCGCCGAGCACAAGGATGGGACCCTGCGGGTCACCCTGCCGCAGAAAGAAGATGCGAAGCCACAGCGCATCACCGTCAAGGCGGCATAGTGGTCGAAGAGTCGCCCCGCGCGGCCGCACCTACGGTCGCGCGGGGCTTCTGATAACTCGCGTCGTCACACACGGAGGCCGCGTATGAGTCAAGAGACGCCAGGCATCCGCCGCCAGCATATGGGCGCCATCGATGCGAGGGCCATCGTCCCGGTCAGGGATGCGCATGGCGGCCTGACGATGTACTCCCGTGGCCGCCCGACCCACTACTTGCTGGCCGGCGAGTGGTATGTCGCCGCGCCGGGACCACTTCCACCGCAGGTGGCCGAGTCGGCCAGCCGGGCTGGGTCAGCCACGCCAGTCAGGGCGCTCACCGGCGACCAGATTGCGTGACGCCGGTGTCAGCGCGGATGTGGGTCGACTGCGTGCGGCTTTTGGGGTACGATTAACGATTATGACCGACGATTATGACGCGCTTGTCGACGCCGACGCGATGCCCGCCGCTCCGACGCTGCCCGTGGCGATGCCACGGACGCCAGCGAAGCCGGCGCCGCGGATCACCAACCGCTTCCTTTTTGTCGATGTCGCGGCGCAGCGGGCCAAACAGCTCCGTCGCGGCGCGCTGCCTCGCCTCGAGCAGTTGCGGCCGGATCCGAACACCGGCGAGCGCCCTCCGTTGACCGCGAGGTTGGAGCGGATTGCGATGGAAGAAGTTGAAGAGGGCTTGATCGAATACGACGTCCCGCCGCCGAAGGCACCGGAGACCGAGGTGTGACCCCGGCAGAGATTCAGTCGCTGGTGGTCGGCCTGATCCAGAGGCTCGGTATTTCCTCCGTGTTTCTGGTGGTGGCCTTCCTCGGGTTCTGTGTCATCGTCGGGTTCACCAAGCATCGGGTGATCGGGAAATCGAGCCTGGTGGTACGCAGCCTCGATGATCGCGTCGGCTCCGGCGCCCGTTTTCTCGCCCCAGACGTCCCCCGTGGTCCCGCCGACCAGCTCCAGACTCCGGAACTTTTGGAACAGCCAGGTCGTCAGGTCTCATAACGACGCGTCGGATGAGGCGCGCGGGCTCGTGGAAGCCCCGCGACCGTAAGCGCTCATCCCCCGTCGTGACCAGGCTGAGGATCATGAGCGAAATAGCCGGGTTGATCGCGCTGGGCGCCCTGGCGGCGCTGTGCTTTCTGGCGTTCGGCGTCTTGTTATTGCTGATGATGAAGCTCGTCCTCGGCCTGATTCTCCTGCCCCTCCGCCTGCTTACGGCTCGTTTTTCTGCCAGTGGTTCTCTTCAAGTCCCTCTTCGGGCTGCTCGCCGGGCTGGTCGTGCTGCCGATTGTGGCCGTCGCGGGGCTGGGCGTCATGTTCGTCCTCTTCGCGTTGCCGTTGGTGCCGTTGGTGCCGCTGGCCCTGATGGTGCTTGCGGTGTGGGCGGTGGTCAGGCTGATCCGGCCCGCGTCCGGACGCGACCGCATGCCAGCCCGCCTGGCTGCTCCGCGGGCGTGAAGCCTCGGGCAGCCAACGCGGTTACAGGGGACTAGCGTGTTGGGGCTGGGATGCCGGACGCGAGGGCCGGTGTCGGGGGGGCCTCCTGCCAGCACGGGGCGTCTCGCTCGTAGTTGGCCGCGAGCCGAAGCAGCGTCGCCTCGTCGAACGCCCGGCCCACGAGCTGGAGTCCGACGGGGAGTCCGGACGGGTCACGTCCACCCGGCACGCTCAGCGCCGGCAGCCCGGTCAGGTTGGCACTTGCCGTGAAGACATCTCCCGCATACATGCGCAGCGGGTCGGCCGAGCGTTCGCCCAGGCCGAACGCCACCGTCGGCGTGGTCGGCAGGGCGACCGCATCGACACGTTCGAACGCGGTGTCATAGTCCCGGCGAATCAGGGTCCGTACCTGCTGTGCTTTCACGTAGTACGCGTCGTAGTAACCGGCGCTCAACGCGTATGTGCCGAGCATGATACGCCGCTTGACCTCATCTCCGAAGCCGGCATCCCGGGTGCGGTTGTACATCGTGTCCAGGTCGGACCGCTCGGCCCCGGCGGGCGCGCGAAACCCGAAGCGGACCCCGTCGTAGCGGGCCAGGTTCGAGCTGGCCTCGGCCGGCGCGACGACGTAGTAGGTCGGGACCGCGTAGACAGCATGCGGGAGCGGGACGTCCACGATCGTCGCGCCCTGGCTGCGCAGGACATCGATGGCCGTGGTGAAGGCAGTGCTGACGTCTGCGTCCACACCGTCCTCCAGCAGTTTCCACGGGACCCCGACAGTGGGGTGTGCCACTGGTTCGCCCAGACTCGCGGCGAACGGTGGCACCTGTTCGGCGGATGAGGTTGCGTCCGCGGGATCCGGTCCGGCAATGGCCGCCAGCAACACGGCGGCGTCAGCCACCGTCAACCCGAAGGGCCCGATCTGGTCGAGCGATGATGCGAACGCCAGCAGGCCGTATCGTGAGACTCGTCCGTAGGTCGGTTTCAGTCCCACGATTCCGCAGAAGGCGGCTGGCTGTCTGATCGATCCGCCCGTATCGGATCCCAGTGCGATTGGTGAGAGACGCGCGGCCACCGCCGCGGCCGAGCCTCCACTCGACCCACCGGGGACGCGGGCCAGATCCCACGGATTGCGTGTTGGGCCGGACACGGAATGTTCCGTGGTGGAGCCCATCGCGAACTCGTCGCAGTTGGTCTTCCCGATAATGACCGCGCCGGCCGCTCGCAAGCGCTTGATGACCGTTGCGTCATAGGGTGGGACGAATCCGGCCAGGATACGAGAAGACGCCGTGGTCGGCATCCCTCGGGTGGAAATGTTGTCTTTGATGGCGATCGGCACGCCGGCCAGCGGGAACGCGGCGTCCCGGCCGTGCCCGCTGGCGTCTACCGCAGCGGCATCGGCAAGGGCTTGCTCACCGGCGACGTGGGTGAACGCGTGAATCGGGTCGTTCTGTGCGGCTATCCGGTCCAGATAGACCGAGCAGATCTCCACCGCCGTCACGCCGTCGGCCATGGCCGCTCGGATGTCGGCCGTGGTCTGCACGTCGGGGGCCGGCATCACCCGATGACCTTGGGCACGCGGAAGAGTCCGTGACCACCCGGGTCCGGCGCGTTGGCCAGTGCCTCGTCTCGAGGCATGGACGGCCTCAGGGTGTCCTCTCGCATCACCGGCGCAGACGTCACGGGGTTGGTGGTCGCCGGCACACCGGTGGTGTCGATTTGTTGGAGCTGGTCAAAGTAGGTGAGGATGTCGCCAAGCTGCCGCGTGAACCGTTCTGTTTCCGACGCTGTCAACTCCAGGTGCGCCAGCGCTGCGATTCGCTCGACATCGGCAGATGTTAACCGTGTAGGCACAGGCTAGATCGTAGTTTCCGGTCGCGGTGGTTCGCAACCCTAATTCGTCTCCGGACCAGAGGTGCCGGTGGATTCGGAGGGTGGGGCTCCGGCATCATAGAAGCGTGACTACCATCAAGGCTGGGTCGTGAGCGGCCCGTCAGGTACGGTTCCCTCCCGATCGCTCTTCGGTCGTCCTCGCGCGGAAGTCGCGGCTGCGCTCCCGGATCGTGAGCCGGTCGTCTGCCCCCTGTGCCGCCAACCACCAGCGCCGCTGGCTACCGATTTCCAAGGGCTGTCCCTGGCCCGGTGCCGACGGTGCGGATTGCAATTCCACAGTCCTCGACCGGTGCTCGAGCAGCTGGCCACCGCGGTCTACGGCGCCGACTATCATCGCCCGGACGAGTCGGTCGCTGACGCCCGCCACCAGCGCCACTACACGCATCAGCTGTCGCGGCTCGCGGAATATCTCGACCCAGACCGGCGCCGGGTGCTGGATGTGGGGTGCGGCGCCGGTGCGTTCATGCGTTTCGCCGAGAGAGCCGGCTGGCGGGTGGATGGAACCGACATGGTGGTGACCGACGCGGCTCGCACGACGGGGGGGCGTGTGTGGGAAGGTGAGCTCCCGGCGATCGACTTCGGTGGCGCACGATTCGATGTCGTCCGCTTCAACCACGTGCTGGAACATACCCGGGATCCGCTGCTCGAACTGCGTTGCGCCAACGCGCTGGTCGCCCCGGGCGGCATCCTGCTCGTCGGGGTGCCGAACGTCGGGGGGGTCAGCCCCTGGCTCAAAAGCTGGCAGAGCCGGCTGGGTCTGAAGTCAAAGCGATGGCGCCACTATGCGGCGCTGCACCATCTCTGGTTCTTCACCCCGGCCACGCTATGCCTCGTCGCCGAGGCCGCTGGATTCGAGGTTGTTCGCTGGGAGACGCCAGTGATGGGCCGTTCTGACCGGTCCGCGGCGCTCACCGGCCTGTTTCGTGCCGCACTCGAAACCGGTCGGGCCGGGAGTCTGCTCGACCTCTATGCGCGGGTCAGCGAACGTTGACGCGGCGCCGCGTAGTAGTGTAGCCGCCCGGCCCTGTTCCGACCGAAAACACGGGTGTTCGGTCTACGGGCGCCGATGTGTGTCCGTGCGCCCTGGAGGAAGGGAACGTGGTGGAGAAGGAAGAGTCCGACGATCCGGCCCGCCAAGCGGAGGCGGAATACACCCTGGAGTACCCGGCCCGCTGCCCGCACTGTGCGGCGGAATTGGAGGCGCTACGGATTGCGCGGCTGCTGCGGACGAGGGTCAACTTTACCTCGACGTTGCCGCGTCGGGGGCACGTGATCTCCTGCCCTGAATGCACGACGATCATTGCCGCCGAGTTGGTGGGATTCGCCTAGCCGCGCGGTGGTCGCCGCTCCCACCTCACTGGTGGGCGCCGGGGCCGCGGTAGGCCTTTTCGCCCGCCTCTATCCTGATGTCGAGCCGGTTGTCCGGGGGCGGCAACGGGCAGGTTGTGTGCGGGTTGAAGGCGCACGGCGGGTTGTAGGCCCGATTGAAGTCGACGGTCGTCCAGCCCTCGGCATCCGGCGCGTCCGCGTACAGGAAGCGGGCCGCCGAATAGGTGTCCTCTCCGCTCGTCCCGTCCCGCATGATGAACCAAAGCCGTCGTCCGGAATTGACCGGTAGCATCCGCATTTCCTGCCCCGCCACCGTCAACGTCACGTAGCCCGTGCTCGTGTAGGTCTCGATGTCGCCCAGGATGTTCAGCGTCTTGACGGTCACCGGTTCGGCGTGGGGTGTGAACTTGCCGCGTACCCGGTAGGCCTCGTCGACGGGAAACCAGTCGAGGCTCGTGAAATTCTTACGAATCTCGGTGTCAGTATCGCGTACGCGAATAGCCAACCGCTCACCGCTCAGATGGACCCACAGCGAGACGGGGCCCAGGGTTACGGTCGCGCGTGTCTCGGCCGGGTAGAGCTGGGCGGCGTCCACTGCCTCGCCGTCGACGGTCAGGCGGCCGCTCGCCGGAGCCCGCACCGTCACGCGTCCGTCACGCAGTGCGAACACTCCCGCCTCGGCCGGGATGTGGGGCACGACGAAGTCATTGCGCTGACTCGAGCCGAAGCTGGTCTCCCCGTCGCGGAGAAAGAACAACCCTGAGACGGTGAGCCAACTGTCGTCCGCTTTCAGATTCATTTCGCGTTCGGCTCGCCACGCGGAGATTTCCGCCTCGTAGTCGTTCGCCGCGCCGACCAGCGCCGTCACCCCGATGCTGGCCACCAGGACCGAGACCGCGAGCCGACGAATCTTCATTGACATGCCGGTATCGAACCACAGTCCATGGCCGCGGTCAACGGTGCCCACGCCGCCGAGGGTATGCCACAATCACCGTACCGAATCAGTGTCCGCCTCGCATCGCGCCGGACCGATTGCCGGAGGCACGGCTGGGGCTCACGGTTTGACGACGGAAGGCACCACCGGATGACCCAGCGCCCCCTCTTCCTGCATGCGCCATGGATGGTGGGTGTCATGCTGATTCTCGGCGTGATGTCGCTCGTCGTTGGCCTGACGATTGACCCCTTCTGGCTCGTCATGGGGAGCCCGGCCATCCTGACGCTCTTCGTGTACATCGGCGTCCGAGTCGCGTTGTCGTGGCGCCTGCGGCGCCTGCCGGTGGCCGATGCCGCCGTGGACCGTGGCCCAGACCCCGGGTCTGACCTAGGCTCTGACCCTGGCTCTGACACGGATGACCGCCGCCCGGCGGACGACCAGGAGCCCTCCGCGCGGCCCTACGCATGACCGGTAGTACAAAGGCGGCCCGTCGCGACCCCTCGTGGGCCGGCGCCCGGCCGGCGGCTGTCGTCGGGAACTGGTACCCAGGGACCGAGGCCGGGCTACGCGAGGCCGTCGTGTCGTGCCTCGCATCGACAACACCGCCACCCGGCGGGGACATCGTGGGGCTTCTCGCCCCTCACGCCGGGCTCATGTATTCGGGATCCGTGGCCGCCTGCGCGTACCAGGCCGCGGCGCAGGGAGCCTACGATGTCGTGGTACTGGTGGGACCGTCCCATCACGTCGGATTCGACGGCGTCGCCATCGCCGACAACACGGCGTTCGACACCCCGTTGGGGCCCGCGCCAATCGCCACCGACATCGCGGCCCGGTTGCTGGATGCCCCGTGCATCAAGCGGCACCCGACTGCGCACGAGCGGGAGCATTCGCTCGAAATGCAGTTGCCGTTCCTGCGCCATCTGCTGCCGCGCACGCCGATTGTGCCGCTGCTCATCGGGTTTCAGGAGCGGGACACCATCCTCGCCCTCGCAGACACGCTGGCGGAGGTGCTGGCCGAGAGGACGCCCCTACTGGTGGCGAGTACCGACCTCTCACATTTCTTCGAAGCGCGCCGCGCGGCCGAGCTCGACCAGGTGGTCATCGACCATGTCACCCGCTACGACCCGGACGGGTTGCTGGCCGAGTACGAGCGATATCCGCCGCACGAGCGGGGACGATATGTGGCCTGTGGTGGCGGGGCGGCCGTGGCCGTCATGAAAGCGGCGGCGGCCCTCGGTGCGCGAAAGGCCCGAGTGCTCCGCCACGCCAACTCCGGCGATGTGTCCGGGGACACGAGCGCGGTGGTCGGGTATCTCGCTGCGGCACTCCTGAAGGAGTGAGCCTGAGGAATGCTGGAGCAACACGAAGAACAGGCGCTGTTGACACTGGCCCGGGCCGCGATACTCGCGCGGCTGGAAGATCGACCACTGGCGGCCGGGGATACTCCTCCCGCGCGTGGGGGCCTCGCGTGGCGCACCGGCGCGTTCGTCACGCTGACCCATCAGGGTCGGCTACGGGGGTGCATCGGGTCCGTGGCCCGTGACGAGCCGCTGGTCGACGTCGTGGCTCGCTGTGCCGCTGACGC
>CAUZAY010000050.1:0-18666 GCA_963577695.1 Vicinamibacteria bacterium
GATCCGCGAGTACATCCGTCAGCAGGAACGAGAAGATCGGCGGCTGGACCGGCTGCCGTTGGATTAGCGTAGCCACCTTCAGGTGGCTCAAGTGACCGCACATGCGGTCACGTCATGCCGCTTTGAGCGGCTCACAGTTAAAGCCCCCGGCTTTGCCGGGGGATATTTACTGTCCTGTCTCATGCAAATCTAGCCACTGACCCAGGCGGGGGATCCCGCGAACCGACTGAGGCCGGTCGATGAGGCCCGACGGGCTATACGCGCTGCGCGCCAACGTGTCACCATGGTCGGCCGGTATCGGATTCGGACTTCGGAGGAAAGCGTGATGACTGAATGTTCGCGAAGGCAAGCAATGTTGGGTCTGTCCTCACTCGGGCTGGCTTCGCTGGGGTCAGCCTCGATGGGGTCTCGCAGCGTGTCTGCCCAGCCGACCGGGCTGGGCGTTGAGTTGGAACCCTATCCTTCCGCCTGGCTCCCTGCCGGCGTCCGGTCTCGATTCGTCAACAGTATCAACGGGCTGCGGGTGCATGTACTGGAAGCGGGGTACGAGACCCCCAATCGACCAGCCCTGTTGTTGCTGCATGGCTTTCCGGAGCTAGCCTACAGCTGGAGAAACGTGATGGTGCCGCTGGCAGAGGCCGGCTATCACGTGTTCGCCCCGGATGTTCGCGGCTACGGTCGCACCACCGGCTGGAGCTCTGACTACGACGCAGATCTCGCGCCATTTCGTCGGCTCAACAAGGTGCGAGACGCCCTGGGTCTGGTGCTGGCATTCGGCCACCGGTCTGTCGCCGCCGTCATCGGTCATGATGCCGGCTCGCCCCTCGCCGGCTGGTGTGCCGTCACCCGCCCGGATATTTTCCCCGCGGTGGTGATGATGAGCGCGCCGTTCGGCGGCACATCAACGTTGCCCTTCGAGACGGCGGACGATCCACCACAAGCTCCTGCCGCCAGTCGGCAGAGTATCTACGACGATCTGGCCGCACTCCCGCGGCCGAGAAAGCACTATCAGCGTTACTACACGACTCGGGGCGCCAACGAAAACATGTGGCACGCCGGCCAGGGCATTCATGACTTCATTCGGGGCTACTACCACTTCAAGAGTGCGGACTGGGAGGGCAACACGCCCTATCGACTGGCCGCCCGGACGGCAGAGGAATGGGCGAAGATGCCCAACTACTACATCATGCAGCAGAACCAGGGCATGGCAGAAACGGTGGCGGACGTCATGCCGTCCGCCGCGCACATTGCGGCCAATACCTGGCTACCCGACTCGGCATTGAGTGTGTATGCCGAAGAGTATGGACGCACCAGTTTTCAGGGTGGCCTCAACGGCTATCGCGGGGGCGGCAGCCGTGTCGGCGCGGAAGAGGTGCAACTGTACGCGGGCAGGACCATCGATCAGCCGTCCATGTTCATTAGCGGCGCCAGCGACTGGGGTACCTACCAGAGCCCAGGGTCCTTCGAGCGGATGCAGGAAGTCGCCTGTACCGACATGCGTGCGGTGCACCTGGTGGACGGTGCGGGGCATTGGGTTCAGCAGGAACAAGCGGAAACTACGAGTCAGCTCCTGCTGGAGTTTCTGGGGGACCTCGCCTAGCAGCCCGTGGTGAAAGAACCGCGGGGCACCGAGACGGGCGCTGGATCCGCCGAGCAAGGCGAGAAGAGGGAAAATACCGGCAGTATTTGCCCGATGAACAACGCAGATCGGCGGGTTCAGCGCTCGTCGAATGCAGCGGCACTTTCACCACGGGCTGCTAGCAGCTGGCCACGGGGTGGGAACGAGGTTCAGTCCAACTCGATCGGCACCGAAGCGCGGATGCCCTCCCACTCGACGACCAGGGTGTACGTACCGTTCGCCCACGCGGCGGTCGGCGATTCGAAGAACAGATCCCCAAGGGCCGTCCTGTCACGGTCGACGACGACATCGTCTCTGATGGTCCCCGTTCCGGGGAGCCTGAAGAAGCCGAATGGCTCAAGGCGCCAGCGCGTGAAGTACGAACTTATGCTGTGCCGGGTCGTCGAGGCGTTCTGGACAAGCCGCCGGACCCGCTCGACATCGCTGCGGAACCGCGTGTGCGGCGCCAGCGGGATCTCGACGCCGTCGGGCGTGATCAACCGGAACGCGTCGCGATGTACCGTGATCCGCTCCTCGGTTGACACCGCCGCTTCAATGAGCAACCAGCGCGAGTCATGGTTCTCTTGCGAGTAATAGTAGGCGGCGACGAGGTGGATCGCGTCGTCCTTGAATTCGATCGCCGCCCGGCCCCGCTCGGTCGTGAACGAGGACGCGTCGTCCTGCCCCCGTGCGGGCACGGACTGGACGAGGATGACGGTTAAGAGGACCATCGTGAAACGTCGAGCCATGGTGAGACGATACGCTGTTCTTGCCGATCTCTCAACGCCGCGTGCCCTGGAACACATCGTGACCAGTGGGGCCAAGCATGCATGCTTTACAGGCGTACATGGATTGGCACATCCTGCCCGCCTCGGCGTCAATGGTTGAGGCGCTGGCCAGTCTCAGCCGCGTCGGCGTGTACCCGGCACAGCGATATCCGCAACTTCCGCATCCGAGCACATTGCCTGTAGCGATAGCCTCGGCGCAGCCACACGAGTTCCCGATGTCACCATCGCCCGTCGATACGGCCTCGTAATCGCCCGCGTCCACGGTGCCTGAGATCACAAGGCAACTGGAGACCGTCGCAAAATCCCTGTACCACCGGGGCTCGTTGCGCGAGGCGATCGCCGTCCTTGGTCGGATCGCGGAGACGACCGTAAACCCGGCGATTCTCTCGCTCGCGGCCAGAATCCATAGCAAGTTGGACGAACCAGGACGCGCCATCCCGTACCTGTGCCGTTCCGTTCGTCTCAACCCACAGGACGACAAGGCGCTCGCGCGCCTCCAAAAACTCACGAATCGGCTGCAGCCAACACTTGAACAGCTTTCAAACCGGCTACAGAAGACAACGAAGCAGCTGCGCCGGAAGCAGCGCTTCCGGGACAGTCTCGGCGACGTGATGCTGTTCGCGAAGTCGACCGGCTTCGAGCCCGGCTACATCATCGACGTCGGCATCGCTACCGGCACCCCGGGACTGTACGAGGCGTACCCCAATGCCATGTTCGTCCTGTTCGATCCGATCGTAGAGAACGAAGCGTTCATGAGGGACATCTGCGTGCGGTACCCGCAGGCCAGATACTATCTGGCGGCCGCAGGTCGCCATCGTGGCCGACAGACGATGAGTGTGGATCCGTCGTACAGCGCGAGCCGATTCGTGGAAACGGTCGGTCGGCATGGCCACGGGGTCGCCCGCGAAGTTCTTGTCCTGGCCATCGATGATGTGGTGGCCGAGCTGGGTTGCCACGGCCCCTTCATCATCAAGGTGGACACGGAGGGTTCGGAGCTGGAAATGCTGGAGGGTGCCCGCCTGGTGATGCAGAACACCGACATGCTTATCCTGGAGTCACGAACCTGGCCCATCGGGAACGCACCTCAGCTCTACGAGATGCTTCACCGACTGAAGGAGTGGGGGTTCGTCGCCTACGACATCATCAACCGCAACTACAACGACGCCGCGGGATTCTTGAAACAGTTCGATCTGGTCGCGGTCAAGGAACGCGGGTTCTTTCGCGAGCGACCGTCCTACAAAGACATCTCGCAGTCCGAATCCGTTGACCAGATGTTCAAGGAGTTCGTCGAGGGTAAGCTCCGTAAACGCGAGGCCCTTCCCGATCAACTGGCGGAGCGTGAAGCGCGCACGCAGACCGGAGGGGTAGAGTGAGCCGTTTCGGGGCCCGCATAAAGAGCCTGCTGGGCCAATATTCGGGTTCAGCTGACGCCGATTCACGTCACAGCGCGGTACCCGTGAGCCAGCGCGCCAAGGACGAAAGACAACAGAGAAAGGTGCTCCACAAGCAAGAAGAAGGACCGGCAGCACCAGCAGCGACGGGCGGCTCAGGCCACGCTCGAGGCCGAAAGAGCGCTGTTCTATCCCGACATCGACTACGAGGCGCACCCCTTCTATCGCGACCTCGCTCGGCCGACCGAGAGCCTGGCACACGGAGCATTCGAGCACTATGTCCGGCACTTCGATGCCTCGTTGCAGGCGGAGTTGGCCGGGGCAAAATACCTCAACACGCACTCGACCCCGTCGAGTGAGACAGTCCTTGATAGCGTAGGACTCCTTCGTCGCAGAGGCATCGTTCCTCTCCGCCTGTCAGACAGCCATCGCAGCCCGTGGTCGCGCGCACCAAGGACGCGGTGCGCACCGGGGGTCACCGTCGCCTGGAGCTATCCCCGGGACACCGGGGTGTGGAAGCGGTGAGCGAAGTCGTCGCCCAGATGAAGCGGAAAGATGAAGCCTACGAATTTTTTGGCGACCTGCTCGCGGACACGACATTTTCGAGACGTGTCGCTGTTACTACGGCTATCCGTTCAAGCTGAAGTTTGTTACCTTGCAGGTCAACGAGGCGTCAGACCGTGGAATCGCTGGCGCCTGCCGCTTTCCAGACGGCACGCGATCCAAGATGTTCTACCTTCATCTCGACAGTTCTGTCGGCTTCATGAAGATTATCGTGTACCGGTCAGACGATGTGACGGCGTCGAAGGGCGCGTTCCGGTTCTACCCCGGTAGCCGCGCGGTGCTCACGTCACTTGAACGATGCATACGGAAGGCCAACGACAAATCTGGCTTCGAGCTTGTCAACGACGACGCTCGAGCCTCGTTCATGGCCCTGCCGCCGGAGTTCCGGTTCAAGGCGAACTTTGGCAACGATCTCCTCGACGGCGACGCGATGGATCGACTCGCCGCACGGGAACATGTCTGTGACTCGAGCGAGGGGAACATGCTCTTGTTCGACAACAACGGCCTGCATCGAGGCGCGATGTTCGAGGACCCGACCGGCCGCCGCGAAATCCTGCAAATGGTACTGGTTCCGGATCTCAACTAACCTCCGCCAAGACCGAGGCGCAGCCGCCGGCAGATGTCACCCGCTTCTGTGCAGCCGGCGTTCTGGCCTCGCGCCATGGTCTACTCACTTACCGTGATCATCGGGACGCTGAACGAGGGCCCGCTGCACCAGGCGCTGAAGGCGCAATACGCGCGTCGCTACGCAGCGTCCAGTCGCGCCTCATCGGAGGTCCCGGTGGGCAACTACGTCGCCGACGTGATCGGCGATGACGACGTGCTCTACGAAATACAAACCGGCGGGTTTGGCGCCATCCGACGCAAGCTCGAGCATCTGGTTGCGGAGCACAAGGTGGTACTCGTGCACCCGATCGCGGCCGTTCGTGTGATCGTCAAGGTGCCGGACGCGAGGGACGCCGACACCACCCGACGCCGTTCGCCGAAACGCGGCCATCCGGCGCACGTGCTGGACCAACTGGTGTACATTCCGCGGTTGCTCGCCCACCCCAACTTCGAACTCGAGGTGGTCATGGTGGAAGAGGACGAGTTGCGCGTGTTCGATCCCAAGCGGGTCCGCCGTCGAGGCGGCTGGCGGGTCTTGGGTCGACAGCTCGTGGCTGTCGTTGACCGCCACCGTTTCCGATGCTTGGAGGACCTGTTCGACCTGCTCGAGTCGCCGCTGTCGGACCCCTTCACGACCCTCGAGCTGGCGGACGCGCTCGGTCAGCCGCGCCGGCTCGCCCAGAAGATGGCGTACATCCTGCGCGAAGGCGAGGTCACGCGAATTTGTGGGAAGACCGGTAACTCGTTGATCTACCGTCGTGCCGAGTCTAACAGCCCGTGGTAAAAGTGCCGCGTGGCACCGAGACGGGCGCTGGACCCGCCGAGCAAGGCGAGAAGAGGGAAAATACCGGCAGTATTTGACCGATGAACAACGCAGATCGGCGGGATTCAGCGCTCGTCAAATGCGCCGGCACTTTCACCACGGGCCGCTAGGACGCTCATTGCCAGCGTGTTGCGCCGGTTCGTCGCCGGCCGGCTGCGCGCTCCGGAAACGCCGGAGTAGAACGATGTCACGGGTCTGGGAGTGCCCGCTAGGAAAGCGCCGCCGATCTGGGTGGCGGCCCAGTACGAACGAGGGTGGCACCGGGTGGGTCGAAGGGCATGAGTCGCCGGGAATCAGCCAACCTCCCGATGATTACCGGCCCGCAGTCGCACGGGCTTCGGCTTGCGCCCCGGCAAGAATATTGAAGAGCCCGTAGTTGCCTTCGTGGCAGGCATACTCGTAGAGCGGGTCCGGCGTCTTGGTCATCGTCGTCTCGACGCTCCAGGGCTGGGCAAACGCCGTCGGATCATCGACCGTGAACGCATACAACAGGGTGTCGCCGTCGAGGCGGCTGAAGCGCTCGGTCAGGCGGAGTTGCGGACCGAGGGCTTCGAGGAGTTCCATGTTGGGCGCCGGGTGCGCGGTGCCAATATCTCTGAAGTTGCGGGTCTCGATCACCAACGTCTCGCCCTCCCAGCGGCCACGTGAATCGCCCTTCCACTGCCGTATATGCGAAGGGAGCGCCGCCCGCCCGTCGAGGGGGATGACGCGCACGTCGTTCACCATCTCGTTGAGAATCACGACATATCCGGGAGCCTGAAAGAGCTGGACGAGGTTGTTGTACGCACCCGGCAGCATCGGTGGCCCGGAGTTGAACCCCAGGATGCACCGTTCGTCGACGTCACGATCCTCGGGACCGGCGTTCCGGCCTCGCGCGTCCGCGCGTGCGGCCATCCGGGCCTCTCCCTCTGTCGTGTACGCAGGCAATTGCCCGTCCGGCGGGTCGGAAATCAGTGACGTTCGCCTGGTCCCGGCGACCGTTGTGCCCCCGGCAAACCAGAACTGGTTGTAACTGCCGGGGTCACCGGCGCGAGGTGGGCGGTCGACGCGCCCGGCTGCCGCTTGGGTTTCCAGTGCAGACGCTTCCTCCTCGGTCAGAAACGCTTTGTCGGCCAGCGCGGCGGGTCGCTGCAGCGGGGTCACGGAACCGAAGTCCCAGACGCCTTGCAGATCCGGTTGCCCGTCGGCAGTACGTGGCACGGATGTCCCAGCGGACGATGACGGCTGGGCGACCGCAGATACGGGGGCCAAGTACGCAACCATCGTCAGGACGCCGAGAACTCGACCGCTCGTAACAGATTGAAAATGCATCTAACCCCTCCTTGAACCGGGCCTCACGGCTCGATCATGGTCCACAAGATTCTATTCAGCTAGCCGTCGCGCAAGCTCGGCCCGGGCGCACTCCTCGGCCACCTTCACGTAACTCCGCACCGCGTCTGTACCAATGACGTACGGATGCGGATCGCTGGGCTGGCGGTGCGCGAGCGCCGCCAGCTTGTCGGGTGTCCGGTCGAAGCTCGTGTGATTGGCGATCAGGACGTCGGCACCACGCGTTTCAATGAGTTGCTGATAGCGGACCGCCGAGTCGATGTAGGCCTGAATCGACTCCACCGATGTGGTGGCAAACAACGACGTGCCGCCCCAGGATGCGGTCAGGTGTGACCGACCTCGGTCGCGCACCTCGATCATCGTCGAGACGGTGCCCGCCGTGTGCCCCGGCGTCAGGTAGAGCGTGACGGTCGTTTCACCAAGCCGGATCTCCATCTCATCGGTCGCGACCACATCGCGGCTCGGGATCGGATCACGCGTGCTGCGCTCGACGAGGTCCCAGTCTGGCGCCCCCATCACAATCTCAGCGCCGAACTGGTCCTGCAGATACTTCGCCCCTCCGTGATGGTCACCGTGGCCGTGGCTGATGACCACCTGGGTGATGTCCTCGGGGTCGAGTCCTAGTTTTCTCAGGCCGTCAACCACCGCGGCCTCGACGGCGTAGTCGTAGAGGGCATCAATGATGATGATCCCCTCCGAGGTAGTAACGGCCCAGGCGCCATGGTCCCGGGTGCCGACGAAGTAGAGGTTGTCGAACACCTGTGCCGGTTCGGCGTACCACTCCTCTCTGGCTGGCACCGATCGAACCGGACGAGGGGCGCTGGCCGCACGAGTCTGGATGGGCCGTGGCACGCGGCACACCGTCTCGAGCAGTGCGAGGTGCTCCTCACCCGCCGCCGCCCGGGCCAAGGTTCGGTGCGCCTCCACGGGGTCCGTCTGTCGTGCTGCCTGGGTCGCTGCTCCCAGTAGGGTGGCGAGTATCGTCCCGAGCAAGATCCGTGTCCGCCAGTCGCGCATGGTCATCTCCCGTCCCGACAATCCTCGCACAGGTCTGATCATTCGACCATGAGTGGTCGACCGCGTCCGATGCACTGCGTGCCCGCCCACGCCCGCTATGACTCGCCCAGGAACGCGGCCCCGATCGCCTTCCTGGCCGCCTCGTGTCCCGCGGCCTGACGCTGGGCATACATTGCCTTGGCATCTTCGCCGGCCACGTATCGAAGCTGGTCTCGATCGTCCGTGGCGGCCTCGTACACGACCGCCGCAATCTGCTCGGCACTGGAGGCGTGGGCCGCGCGCGCGGGATCGCTGAAGACGGCGAACACCTTCTGCAGTTGCTCGGCGTAGGCGGGATGGGCCACCGACGACAACGCGGAGCGGGCCCGCCGGCAGGATCGGTTGCATTGGATGACCGCCACCTTCCATCCGCTGCCGTTCGACGCCGAGGCGGCTCGCGCCTACGGCCGGGTCTAAGCCGCCGTTCGGGCGGTCGGGCGATCCCGTCGAGGCCGCCTCGCGGACCTGCTGATCGCCTCGACGGTCCTCGCGAACGGGCTCTCCCTCTATACGCGCAACGGAGCCGACGTCGCGGGGCTCACCGACATCGTCGACGTCGTCGGAATCTGACTACCTTCATTTTCTCCTTTCGACGACCGCCGCGCCGCGATAGGCTCCCGGCACGGACCTGGACGAGTCCGGCGTTCGTGGCCCGGCCGCGCTGACCCAGTCGGGCGAAGCCTCGGCCACGTCCTATAATCGGATGCCATGGCTGACGACAGCATCGAGGCCACCGGGGACACGGTCGATTGCTAATTCGCACAGGAGGCACGTCATGAAACGCACCATTGTCTTCGCCGTCGTCGTGGCGCTCTCGCTCGCCGTCGTGGCCGCGCAAGACAGACCCAAGGTTGTCGACGTCGACCAGCTCGCAGACAACTTGTTCGTGCTGCGGGGAGAAGGCGGCGGCGGCAACACGGGCGTCTTCGTCACGACGGATGGGGTCGTCGTCGTGGATACGAAGAACCCGGGATGGGGACAGCCGATCCTGGAGGCGATCGGAAGGCTGACGCGCAACCCGGTCACAACCCTCATCAACACCCACAGCCACGGGGACCATGTCAGCGGGAACGTGGCGTTCGCGACCACCGTCGAGTTCGTGGCGCACGAGATGACCAAAGCCAACATGGAGGCGATGCGGCCCTACACCGGTCGCACGGAGCCGCCGGTGAATGTGTTTGCGGACACGAACGGCCACGGACTGCCTACACGGACGTTCACCGACCGGCTGTCGCTCGGGAGTGGTGCCGACCAGGTCGACCTGTACTACTTCGGGCGCGCCCATACGGGTGGCGACGCCTGGGTGGTCTTTCCTGCCCTGCGCACGCTACATGCCGGCGACGCATTCCTGGGCAAGCGGGTGCCGTTTCTCGATGCCGAGAACGGCGGCAGCGGCGTCGCGATCCCCGACACGCTGCAGCAGGCGCACGACACCATCCCGAATGTCGACACCATCATCACCGGTCACAGCACCCAGGCGAGTTGGGCGGACCTGAACGAATGGGCCGCGTTCAATCGCGACTTTCTGGCCATGGTACAGACGGGTCGGGCGGCAGGGCGGAGTGTCGATGAGATCGCGAACAGCTGGACGGTGCCGGCCAAGTACCCCGGCTACGATCCCCCCAACCCGGCTTCCGTCAGACGCAACATCCAGGTCATCGTCGACGAGCTCGAGGGGTAGCCTCAAGGTAAGGCTACGGGACCGGGACGCACTCAATCTGTGCGGTCGGCACCGGGGATGAGAAAGGCATGTGCCTGGAAACGTCACATGTTTATAGTATATTCATCGCATGCCCAGACGGCCCCTCTCGGTGACCCTCGATTCCGACAACCTGCTCTGGCTTCGCGCCCAGGCTGGTCCGTACCGGAGCATCAGTCGGATCGTCGATGGACTGGTCGGTGAGGCCCGTGCGAGCGGCCGGCACCGCGCTCAGACGGCGCGCTCGGTCGTGGGCACGGTCAACCTCAGCGGTTTCGACCCGGTGGCCACCGACCGCGAGATACGGTCGCTGTTCGACGGCACCAGTGGGGGTGCCGCGGCCGTGCACGAAACTCACGCCCGCTACGTGCGACAGCGACGCCAGGCGAAACGCTGAGATGGCGCGCGGGGTCACTGCCGCCGTCTGTGATACACACGCGCTCCTCTTTCACGCGGCACGCGACCGGCGCCTCGGACGGCGGGCCGCGGCGGTCTTTGCCGCGTGCGAGGCGCGCGAGGCGCTGATGTACGTGCCTGCTGTCGTCTTGTGGGAGATCTCGCTGCTGGCGCGGCGGGCACGGATCGATCTGGGACGCCCTCTGGCCAGCTTCACTGACGACCTATTCAGCAACCCGGCCTTCCAACCGCTCGACCTCGGCGTCGAGCAGATCTTGCTCGCCACGGAATACCCGCCCAACGCCGACCCGTTCGACGGCCTGATCGTGGCGGCGGCGCGCCTGCTCGAGTTGCCGCTGGTCACGAAGGACCGAGCCATCGTCGCGTCTGCGCTCGTGCCGACCCTGTGGTGACACGCGCGACTCGTTATCCGCTAGTGCGCCAGCGGATCTGGCCGTACCTGAAATTTGAAGACCGGTGCCACTCGTTCCGTGCCGCCTTCGGCGTGGAACGGGGCTCGGCTGCCAGACGTCGTCCAGATCGCTCGGCCTTTCCAGCCGGCGTCGGGGTCGTCGATGCGGCCGTCAAGGCCCTTGCCGAAGAAACTCCCCAGTGGGTACGGCACGCGGAAGTTGTAGAACTCGCCGTCCACCAAGGCGAGCACTCCCTCGGACAGGTTGCCGGTGGCCAGCGGAATGTTTTCGCCGACGCCGAGCAAATTGAACCGATCGGTGAAGTTGTAATACGCCGAATCGGCGCTGCCGGAATCTATCGCGCCCTTGTAGTTCGGCCCCGGGAACGGATAGAGCGTCCAGCCCTCGCCACAGTGCGTGCCGGTCGCCGTCGGCCCGTTAAGCGGGCCCTCGCACCGTGTGCGGTCGAAGCTCGCCAGATGTCCGCTCGACAAGACGGTCCACACGACACCGTCACTGTCCACGTCCATGCCCCGCGGCGAAAACCCCTGGACGGGCACGTCCGGGTCATTCCACGGCACTTCGTAATATTCCACCAACGCGGTGTTCACCGGGTCGTCACCCGGCACGAATCTGATCAGTCCTCCGGGCATGCCCAGGGTCGACCCCCAGATTGATCCGTCGAGCGGACTCGGGGCCACGCCGTAGTAGCCGCGCTCGATTCGCGTGTCCTTGGAGGGATCGGTCGGCTCGCCGGGCTCGACATACGCGTCGCGTCGGCCGTTGCCGTTGCTGTCGAGGACCTGGACGCTCCAGCCCTGCGCCAAAGCCTCGTCACCGGTCTCGTCGAGCACCTTGGTGTCGAACCAGGCGACCACCGGACCGCTTCCGGTAAACCACAGCGTGTCGTCCTCGTCGAAGTTCAAATGGTGCGTCCCGAAGCAGGTATCCACCGTGGTGACCTCCCGGGTCTCGGGGTCCCACATCTGCATCTGTCGGTTGCTCCGCTCGATCGGAAACGCCTGGGCCGACGGATGGCTCGACCCTTCACGGCAAAAGGCCGGCGTGTCAGCCGGACGCACTCTCGCCGCGATCCAGACCCGCGCGTCGCGGTCCATCGCGAAACTGTGCGCCACGCTCTGGCTGTCCCAGATGACTTCGTCCTGCCAGTACGGCGACGGCATCAGCGGCGGGGTCGACCCTGTGGTGGGCGTGCGTGGGTCACGAACCTCCAACGACACCCGACTCGCGACATGCGTGGTCGGATTCACGACCGGCACGTAATCCACGCTGTTCTCCGCGGCCCCATATACCGGTCCGTTCGCGTTGACGCTCGGATTCCGCTTGTCGGCGGAGATCAGGTCGTGCATGTAGGCGCGCGGGTCGGCCCAGTCCCACAAGCTGACGACCGCGTTGCGCTCGATGCCTTGCGGCCGTGGCGGAACGACCGTCGGATACTCGCCGGCTTGAATACGGTCGGTCCAATCGGCGTACATCGCCAGGGCGGGTCCGCGCCCCACCTGGGCCAACCGAGACTCCATGTTCCCGCCCGCCTGCCCGGACTGTACGCGGCGGTCCCAGGCGTCCACGTGCGAATCGAAGTCGCCCAACTCGGACGGGATCTCCCGCGTGGCTTTGTTGCCCAGCGCGTGACATCCGGTGCAGCCATCCGTGTTGACCACCGAGCGGATCCATTCACCCTGGCTCTCGATGTTCGGCGAGATGCCGTTCCCCTGCGGTCCCGTACCCGGGAACTCGCTTGGCGCCGGGAGTTGGAGCAGGGCGAACCAGTATTGGGCCGGGTAGTAGTCGGCGGCCACCTTGGCGTCTGGCGCGAGGCTGGCGGTCAGGTCGAGCGCGGCGCCAGGTTGGGTCTGGACCTTCTCAGAGTCGACCAGGCCATAGCCTCGTACCCACACATCGTAGGTGGCCTCCGGCAGATCAGGGACCAGGTAGCGACCCTCGTCATCGGTCACCACGATCTTGATGTGCCGGGTTGGAAGATCGCGGGTCTCGGCGATCACCCAGACGCCGGCTTCCGGACCACTGGGCCCAGTGACCACTCCCGCGATGTCGTCCGCGTCCATCGGCACCGCGGCGCCGGACGGCTGGCCAGCCTGGAGTGCGACAAGCGCGACCGCGAGCACCATGACGGTCACGACCCCGAGGCTTCCCAGAGAGAATGTATTTCGTACCATTGTCTATCTCTTGTCCGCGACCCGTTTCAACGCCGGCGCTTCCGGACGTGTGTCACGGGAGAGGGCATCTCGATACTGCGTGTTGTCGGATTATATCGGCAGGCAGGCGTCGGCACGCGGTTGAAGGCGCGACGCGGCTGCCGACGGGCGCCGAGACTGTCCCTGTTGTGTGGCGACCTCATTGCTCGGACAATGTCGTCGGTGCAGCCGCGAGACACTGACGATGTCGACTGGACGGGCGTTGGACCCGACACGTCGCCCCGGGAACCACTCGACCATCGGTCCTTCTCCGTCCGCCTGCGGATGCTGGACGAGCGTGTTCGCATGGGGGCTCCTCACTGTGGAGAGGCGTATCTTCGGGAATCAGGGCCACGTTCCCGCGCCCGCGAAAGTCGTTGAAGAAACTATCGTGGCGGCCGCGGGGGCAGCGTGCCGCCTTCGGCCAGGGTCTTCATGTTCTCGAGTGCCCTTGTGAAAGCCCCTAGTCGTCGCGCGCGGTCCGCGTCCCGGGCCGCATCGTCCGCCAGCATCGAGTTGTCGAAGACCAAGGTGTAGACCAGCTTCGACGTGCGCTCCGTCACCGGCCGCGCTTCGAGGGTGCCGTGATAGAGGTTGTAGGGTCGGCCTTCTCGGGGAGCCTGGGTGTAGGTATACGATAGCTCGGTCTTGCCGACGAGAATCTCGTTGCCGACACTACGCACCGACCCGAACTCGTCTCCCGTGCCAGACGTGATCTCGCACTCGAGCCCGAACCACTCGCCGATGTCGCAATATCCTCCGACGCGGGCCCACACTTCAGCCGCGGGGCGGTCGACGTCGATCTCCATCGGCAGGAAGGTGTAGGTCGGGGAGGCAACCACGACATTGCCCGACGCCGGTGTCTGGGCGGCGACGGTGACCGCGCACGCCAGCGCCGCCGCGCAGCCCACACCGAATAGAATGAGTTGGTTCCGCATGGGGTCCTCCGGTTCGTTTGGGTCCTCGTATCGTGTCAGGCAACATTCTGACACACGCGGCCGGGCCGCCGGCACGGGTGCGCGCTACTGTCGGCGCTGCTTGAACAATTACTCTGTCAGCGCGGGAGAGGCGTATGCCGCATCCCAGGAGTTGTGATTGGTCCCCGGCAACTCGGAATACGTGACGGGGCTCCCGAGCGTCGTTAGCGCCTCCGCCATGGCGCGCGACTCGGCGACCGGCACGACGGAATCGATCTCACCGTGGAAGATCCAGGTCGGGATTCCACGGATGCGTTCTGCCACCTGCGCGTGCGCGCTCCGACTGGCGTCGTCTACGAACGACGGGATTCGCCCGGCAACCCCGCCGACGAAGCCGCAGATCGACGCCAGCGCGGCAAAGGGTCAGGATACGTGTAGGCGAGATACCAGGTCCCGTTCCCGCCCAGGGACAGACCGGTCAGATAGACCCGGTCCGCATCGGTGCTGAACTCTTCGACCGCGCCATCGAGCGCGGCGATATCGGCCGCCCCCGGGGCGCCCGTCCACCGCGTGTCGAGGGGTGCCTGTGGCATCACGACGATGGCCTGAAATCGCGACGCAGGGCTCGCCCCAGCCCCACGTCCGTCTGCAAGACACCGTCGCTGCCTCGCTCACCGGCGCCGTGGAGAAAGAGGACGACCGGCCACCGGGTCTCTGGTGTGTAATCGACCGGCACGAAGATCTGATACCGATAGGCGGTACCCTCGATCGTGACCTGCCGGTTGAGAAAGCCGGTCTCGGACGGCTGCGCGGTCGCCGGCGTCGCGAGCACCAGCAGGCTGGCAGAGAAAACGACGAGGGAGATGACTGTGGTCACTGAACCTCCTGGGGATTTGCTGAACAACTCTGCGCGCCGAACCGCCGTCCACGCGACCCGGCAATGGCGCTACCCCGCTACGTCTCGCGGCCGCCGTGAAGGCGCGCGCGTGGCGAGTGGCAACCGGTGACGCAACGCGGTATCAAGGCACACCGTTCCGCGAGTAATGCCGCCGATCGCTTCACAACCACGCGTCACGCGCCACCTACATCCCAGCCCGCCGAGCCAGCGCGATCGACCGGCTGCGGCGTTCCGGCAGCCGTGACTGTCCCCAGACCCGAAGGGCCTCGCACGTAGATCCAGAGCGCCGCCGTCGTGAGGCAAAATGCGTGGACACGCCATGCCTGCTCCCCGCATCTGTTGCCTCGATCTCGACACCTTTTTTGTCTCCGTCGAGCGAGTAATCGACCCGTCGCTCGAAGGCAAGCCGGTGGTCGTCGGTGGACGGCCCGGGACCCGCGGCGTGGTCACCGCCTGCAGCTATGAGGTGCGCGCGCTGGGCCTGCGCTCGGGCATGTCCCTCACCGAAGCCGGTCGCCTGGCCCCCGACGCGGTCTACCTGCCGGTGCGGGGCGAAGCCTACGGCGAGTATGCCAAGCAGGTGCGGAAAATCGCCGCTCGCTACTCGCCGGTGATTCAGGTCGCCAGCATCGATGAGTTGTACATGGACTTCGCTGGCTGCGAACGTCTCCACCGGACGTCGGGGGACACATCCGACGACGCCACCATCGAGCGTACCGTGCGCGAGATGACGGCGGCGATTCACGACGAGCTCGGGCTGCCGTCCAGCGCGGGAATCGCGACCAGCCGTTCGATGGCGAAAATCGGAAGCGGGCTGGCCAAGCCCGCGGGCGTCCTGATGGTGCCGGCCGGGAGTGAGGCCGCCCCGCTGGCACGGCTGCCGGTGCGGAAGCTGCCGGGGATCGGACCCGTCGCGGAGAAGAAACTCGAGCGGGCCGGGCTCACGACGCTGGGTCAGGTGGCCGCGATGCCGTTGGCCAAGCTCCGACGGATCTTCGGGGCCTGGGCGGAGCACGTCCAGAACGGGGCGCGGGGCCTCGGCCCGGCCGATCTGAGTCGCGATCGTCCGGCCTTTCGCGAACACGATGTCGAGGGCGATGCGGTCGGCAGCATATCCAACGAGCGCACCTTTCGGGCGGACGTCGGAGACTCGGCGACCATCGAGTCGCAGTTGTGCTCGTTGTGCGAACGGGTCTGCTGCTGCGCGCGGCGCCGTGGCGTGAGGGCGCGCACGGTGACGCTGAAGCTTCGGTACTCCAACTTCCAGACCCTCACCCGCTCGCGGACCATCTCGCCCACCTGCTCGGAGATGGAACTCTACCCGGTGATCAAAGACCTCTACCTCGCAGGCCGAGATGGGCGACGTCGCGTGCGTCTGCTCGGCGTCGGCCTGTCTCACCTCGGTCTGTTTGATGGGCAGCTCCCACTCTTCGAGGACGACCATCGGCGTGACACCGCAGTGGACGCGATTCGCGAGCGCTTCGGCTACGACGCCGTACGGCTCGCCGGCGGCAGCGCTCGCGGACGGTCGAACCTGCGACGCGACTGAGCGGCCCCATCCGAGGCGTTCTTCTTCTCTCGGTGTCCAACTGGATACTGGTGTGGAACGATCCGCCCATCAGCCAGCAGAGGCTCCATGACCAAGCTTCCTGTGACCTCCTGGATCAGGGCGTCGAGCCAGCGTGCTCGCCTGCGCGTCGTCACCGCCCGCCGCCGACGAACTCGACGAAACTCGACAACGACACCGGGCTCCCGTGTATGCCCACGACCGTCTCCACATCGAGATCAAGGCGCTGCAGGGTTCGCAGCAACGTGCGGGAGCTGGCGTTAGGGGCTTGCTGCTGGGAACTGTGAAGGTCCGCCTGTATGAGGATCTTCTCGTCCGGGAGATACGCGATCAGCATGCCCGCCACATGGGCGAGTCCCTGGACGTTGTGCAGTTCGACCGTTCTGGTCCGATCGGCCAGAACATACTTCTCGATCAGCGTCTCGAAGATGTAGCCTTCCGACCACTCCTCCGGCGGATACAGTGACAACCGGTCGGGTTCCAAGAGCCAGGGGCCGGCTCGGAGCACCTCCTGGTAGTAGGGTTTGTTGCTCTCATGCGTGATCACGGTTGCGCCTTCATGGACGTAGGCACGAAGGCCGCCCAGATGGTCCCAGTGATGATGGGTCGTCACGATGAATCGGATCGGCTTGTCCGGTATCAATCGATACACTTCGTCGACGACCGCCAGCGACCGGGTTTCGTTCAACGGGGCCTCGATGACCACGACGTGGTCATCGAATTCGATGGCCACGCTGTGGTGAGAGCCTCCACCCATCAGCCATACGCCGTCGGCCAGCCGCTGTGACTCCACGCGCACCGGCGGCGGGCTCGCGCTCTGCACGTCGGTCGGCACCGTCAGCGCAGCGTTCGCCACATTCGCTTGAAGCTCCGAGACGGTTTCCAGGCCAAACGCGTGGTCGCCACCGCTGACGTTGGGCGTGTTCGCGCCATCGTCATAGTCCTGATGTTGATGAAACCGGGGAATCTGCACCCCGCCGACCTCTCGGTACTGGGTGTAGACATTTTCGTAGTACATGTCGCCAACGACCGGATTGGGCACCCACGTTTGCACGCGCTCAAGCATGCCGTCGGGGTTGACCGTGCCGTTGACCCGGTACTTGCCGAACGCGACGAACGAGATCACCGTCGACCTCCCGCCGTACTCCTGCCGCGTGACCATGGTCGGGTTGGCCCCTGGCGCCATCGCGCCCTTGATGAACCCCCACGGAGTCAGGAGGATCTCGAGCCGTCGCAGCTCGGCCGCGGCCGGTTGCGGCACCGGCTGTCCCTGCGCGTCCAGAGCCCAGGCATAGTCACCGCTGACCAGACTGGTGACCGGGCCGCCCTGCTCCGGCACGTATTCCTCTTTCGATGACATCGTCTCGAAGTCGATCGTCCTCGTGTAACTCGGCAATTCAACCCGCGGCCAGTCGCGATCGGGCGAGACGTTCTGTCCGACCCGGCCCCGCCAGCCCGTGCCGGAGTACCGAATTGACGTCAGGCTTTCCATGCCCATCGCAAGCGCCGTGGTCTGTAGGACGCTTTGTACGCTCTGCGCCATCGCCGGGCTAGCCACCAGCACCGATACGGTGAATAGGAGCCAAGATCGTCTAGGCATGAATGCCCTCCAAATCAACGGGGGTTTCAACGAGAAGCCAGGCCCATCACAAAAGATCGCGCGCGACCAGCAGCCGACACACCCGCTCGACGGACGGTCAGCTCGCGGCACACCTGGACGATGAGGCCCAGCCACACCACGGCCAGCAGGGCACCCATGACCAGAGCGGTGTTGCGTTTCAGTAGCATCGACTCGTTAAGCGGCGCGCCCGGTCTGAGCAGCGGACCAACCGGAAGCGTCAGCGACAACGTCTCGGTTCTGGGCGTGTAGCAGATGGTCTCGCTGCAGACCTGGAACAGCACCGACACCGGCACCACCAACGCGTCCGGTTGGTCGCGGTTGCTGGGACCGAACAGCTCGGCGTTCGGCGTCACCGGAATCGCGACGTCGACGACGCCCTCGTACACGTTGAGCGTGACCTCCAACTCGGGGAACGCGCGTGTGTGGGTCGTCGGGTAGCGGGCGGCCCCCACCCGCAGTCCGGGGGTGTCCGGTATGCTCGCCTCCGAGGCGATGTAGCCATCTGGCAGCGGCCGGCCATACATGTGCAGACCGTCCTCGAGCTCGAACCGCACGTACACGGTCGACTGGGTTTCGAACTTCAGCGACGGGTCGGACAGAAAGGCGGAAATCTGAACCTGGTCGGTACCCAACTCGATGGCCGGCACCTCGTGACGCGCCAGAATCTCGCCCAGGGCCGAGTCGCGAATGGCGCCGGCCGACTCACGCGTGGCGTAGTGCCGGTGGAAGAACTTCTCGGTGACCACCCCGTTCTCATCTGTCAC
>CAUZAY010000051.1:0-18062 GCA_963577695.1 Vicinamibacteria bacterium
CCCGGTCGGCAGGCCGGCAACCAGGCTCTGTCCCATTGCCCCAAGCATTCCCGACTCGCGCAGGACACCGGCAAAGACCCCTGCCGCGAGGATGAGCGCCACCATCTGCATCGCGTCGCTCCCGTGGCGCGTCAGTTGCTCACGTTGGGCCGACACCCCAGAACGATTGACAGCGAGTGCCAGCGCGTACGCGGTCATGAACACGATGGGCAGTGGTAACAGCTCGAACAGCAGGGCGGTGAGCGTGACGACGGTCAGCCCCGCGTTAAAGACGTAGAGCCCCGGCGAGGGACTCTCAGTCCCCGAGAGCGCCGTCTCGTGCTCGAGCAGCTCGGGTATGGCGGCTGGTAGCGTGTCGCCCAGTCGGCGGTGTTCTCGCTGTCCGAGCCACGCGGCCACCCCCAGGACGCCGAGCAGGCCCACAGCAACCGACGGCAACAGCGGGCCGAACAGCTCTCCGACGTCGGTCTGCAGGGATGCGGCCGCCCGCAGCGTCGGGCCGCCCCAGGGCATGATGTTCATCGTGCCGGCCGCCAGTGCGACGGTGGCGGCGAGCACGCCACGGTCGAGACCAAGACGCTGGTAGACCGGCAACAAGGCTGGGACCGTGATGAGGAACGTCGAGGCTCCGGCTCCGTCGAGATGCGTCAGCATGGCAACCACCGCGGTACCAACCACCACGTTGCGGGGGTCGCCGCGGCTGATCCGTACCACGGTCCGGATCAGCGGCGTGAATAGCCCGACGTCGTTCATGAGCCCGAAGTACAGCACGGCGAAGCCGAGCATGGCGGCGGTCCCGGCGACACTCTGGATACCGGCCAGCGCGTACGCACCGACATCGGCCCCCAGGCCGGCCACCAGTCCCATGACGAGTGGTACCAGAATCAGCGCCACCAGGACAGACGTCTGCCGGCGCAGGACGAGGGCGAGAAATGTGCCGAGGGTGACGACACCGAAGAGGGTCAACATACCGACGCCAATCCTCGCTCGCCGAGCGCCGCGGGCACAGCGGGCAGCGTCGCCAGACCGCGCTCAGTCGGACCGCTGATGCTTGAGCACCTGCGTCCAGAGCACCGAAAACAGGCAGTAGCCCAGAAAGTAGTAGAACCCTGGACCGAGTATCGAGGTCAGGTGGGTGGCCATATCCACATCGACCTGAGTGATCAGAACCTGGACATTGAAGCTGTTTGTCTGCGCTTGGTCGCGCGTCGCGAGAAACGCGAGAAACACCGCCACCACGAACACATCAGCCATCGACCACTTGCCGATCAGGTCCACGAACGTCACCAGCCTTCGCTTCACGGCGTCCGACACCCCAGAGATCGACGCCAGGAGCATGGCGCCCTTGGTCACCGGCACGACGATGCTGAACAGCAGGATCAGGAACGACACCAGGTAGTCGGCCGACCGCCACAGCTCTTGCACCGTGCCGAGGATGGACCGAGTCTGCTCGTAGACCGTGACCTCGACCGGGTCCGGAATGATCGTCGCCTCGACCAACGTCGTGATGGTTACGCTATAGATCGGGAGCGTCACGCCTGGCACCAGCAGCGCGAAGTTCACCAGCGTGAGGGCGACGATTGCGATCTTCATCCCGCCTGATCGCCTTTGCGGGCGAGCCCAATCTTCCGATCACGAGTGGAGGCGAACCGCGCCAGGTCTCGACGGTAGTTGGCGTCGAGTTGCCGTCTGGCCTCCGGGTCCATTGTCGCTGCCAGCGTGGAACGATACAGAATCTCCGCCTCTGCGACGTTCGCCTCGTAACTGCGCCTGGCGGCGGCGATCGCAAGCTTCTGGTCCTCGGTCAGCGGCGTCGACTCACTGCTGTCAGTCGCGTCTTGCTTCCGCAAGCGCTCCATCACCAGCTCAACGGCACTCTTGGGGGCGTCTGTCGGCACGTGCTTTCCTTCCTTCCGGTCTCACGCGGACGCACTCGAACGGCCAGTGAGAATCGGATTATAGCGCGCGACATCGAGGCCGTGAGACACCGCCCCGCCGCTGGGGGCCAACCTGACCTCTCACTTTTCTGCCGGTCGCCCTTGACCTCAGGTCGACACTTTCGAGTATGCTAGTGGCAGCTGTAACGGCGTCGCCCTTTTGGGTGCCGTCACACGCGCGGCGCCAGCCGCGCATTCAAGTAGTCGGCAGTACACGGTCAGACCGATCTCCGACGAACAAGACGTGTAGGAAGAACATGGCTAATACGGGTACGGTGAAGTGGTTCAACGATGCAAAGGGTTTCGGATTTCTGACTCGTGATGATGGGGAAAAGGATGTCTTTGTCCACCACTCCGCCATTCAGGGTTCGGGCTTCAAGAGCCTGACCGAGGGTGAGCGAGTAGAGTTCGACGTGGTGCAGGGCCTCAAGGGCCCCGCGGCCGAGAACGTGGTCAAGCTCGGCAGCTGAGTCACTGCGCGCTCGCGCGCTTTGCTACGCCGACCAGGGAGCCCGGTGCCTCCTGGTCGCTTTTTTCCGGGGTGGGTTCGAGCCGCAGAGTTGGACTGGCTGGCGGAGCTATGCCAGCCACTGGCTGAGCGGGTCCGTTGCACCCGACAGTAAGCGTCCCGCCATGCGGACGATCTCCCGTCGAGTTGTGCTCCAAGTCCTGGCTGGGCGCGCGGTGGCCGCCGGTACCGCCTGGGCACAATCGCCTGCCACCGGTCCAAAGCCGCTCGCTCCAAACGCGATCACGCACGACTGGGCGTCATTCCTCGGCCCCACGCACAACGCTGTTTCCACCGAAACGCATCTCAGCCGGGAACTGCCTCCGCCACTGGTGTGGGAGGTCGAGAAGGGCACCGGGTTCACGTCGCCGGCCATCGTCGGCGACCACCTCCTGTTTTTTCATCGTGTCGGCGACCAGGAAGTGGTCGAGAACCGGCACTCGTCGACCGGCGAGATCCGGTGGCAATTCCGTTACGCCACCGCCTATCGCGACCGCTACGGCTACAACAACGGTCCGCGGTCGAGTCCCGTCATCAGCGACGACCGTGTGTACGCGATGGGAGCCGAAGGCAGATTGCACTGCTTCGATCTGGCGACGGGCGACGGTATCTGGACGCGTGACCTCCGCGACGACTACGACGTCAGCCAGGAATTTTTTGGGACCGCCTCCACGCCGCTGATCCACGGAGGCCGCCTGATCGTCAACGTCGGCGCCCCGGAGGGTCGCTGCGTCGTCGCGTTCGACGGCGCCACCGGACGAGAAACCTGGCGCACCGGGAACTGGGGTCCGGGCTACGCGTCGCCGGTACCGGCCGTCGTCCACGGCCAGGAACGGGTCTTTGTATTCGCTGGGGGCGAGTCGACGCCGCCGGCCGGCGGTCTGCTCTGCATCAATCCGGCTGACGGCGCCATCGACTTCGAGTTCCCCTGGCGCAGCCGGACCTACGAGTCAGTCAACGCATCCTGCCCGGTGGTGTTCGACAACCGTGTCTTCGTGTCGGCCAGCTACCGCACCGGCGGCGCGCTGGTTCGAATTCTCCCCGACTTCTCCCCGGAGATACTCTGGACCACACAGGAGTTCGCGTTGCACTTCAACACCCCGATCCACCAGGACGGCCACCTGTACGGGTTCGACGGTCGCAATCAGGGTGATGCGTCACTCGCCTGCATCGATGCGACGGACGGTCGAGTCGTCTGGCGGGAAGCCCCGCAATGGACCGAGACGTTCACGCAGGGTGACCGGGAACGACAGGCCACGGTAGGCACGGCACGGGGCTCGCTGTTGGCGGTTGACGGGGATTTTCTTGCCCTCGGCGAACTGGGACACCTACTTTGGCTCGACTTGACGCCCGACGGGTACCGGGAAATCTCGCGGGGCTGGCTCGCGGCCGCGCAAGAATCATGGACGCTCCCGGTACTCAGTCGAGGGCTGCTCTATGTCGTGCAGAACACCCGCGACATCTTGACCGGGGCCAGCCCCCGTCTCCGCTGCTACGATCTTCGAGCGTGATCCTCCCTCGGAGAGTCTCCACGATGTCCTGACCAGCCGGTCGTCATCGAAGATGCCCTGGCCTGATTCGGCGACATGTCCCGAACAGTCTGCGATACGATGCAAGGGCGCGCGACAATGCGCGCCCGCGGCCGCGGAAGTGGGGCACTCGGGGTCCCCACGGAGCGGACGCGTGGGGTTCAGGGCGCAGCCCGGTCTTAGTAGGGACGAGGTAGCCGAATGGGTGACACACCGCACGTCAGCCACAGTCTGACGCTCCGGGTCCAATTCAAGAACGACAGCGGCATGCTCGGCCGCCTCGCCTCGGAAATCGGTCGGCTCGGCGGCGATATCGGTTCGGTCGACCTGGTCTCCGTTGGCGACGGCATGATGGTTCGAGACCTCACCATCAATTGCCGGGACGACGGCCACGCAACCGACCTTCTCGACGGCATCCGAGCGCTGGGCGATTTCACGCTGCTTCATCACTCGGACCGCACCTTCCTCCTGCATCTGGGCGGAAAGATCGAAGTAGTCAGTCGATCGCCCATCCGCACGCGGGACGATCTCTCCATGGTCTACACCCCCGGGGTCGCGCGGGTGTGCATGGCGATTTACGAACACCCTGAAGACGCCTACTCGCTGACCATCAAGAAGAACATGGTCGCGGTCATCACCGATGGCACGGCCGTCCTGGGTCTCGGCGACATCGGGCCTGCCGCGGCCATGCCGGTGATGGAGGGCAAGTGCGCGCTCTTCAAGGAGTTCGCCGGCGTCGACGCATTTCCGCTGGCTCTCGACACCACCGACACCGACGCGATCGTCGACACCGTGAGCCACCTGGCGACCGCGTTCGGGGGGATCAATCTGGAGGACATCGCGGCCCCGCGATGCTTCGAGATCGAGGAACAACTGCAAGCACGGCTCGATATCCCGGTGTTCCACGACGACCAGCACGGCACGGCTATCGTCACACTTGCGCCGCTGATCAATGCGCTCCGGCTGGTCGGGAAGGAACCGGGCGACCTCAAAGTGGTCTTCAACGGTGTCGGCGCCGCCGGGGTGGCGGTCAGCAAGATCTTCATGGACTACGGCATCACGAACCTGATCGGTTGCGACCGAAGCGGCGCGATCTACTCCGGTCGCAGCGGACACATGAACTTCATGAAGCAGTGGTACGCGGACCACACCAATCCGAACCATGAACGGGGCTCTCTGGGCGACGTCATCGAGGGCGCCGATGTCTTCATCGGTCTCTCGGCGCCCGGGGTGCTGACGGTCCCGATGCTGAAGAAGATGAATCGGGATGCGATCGTGTTCGCGATGGCCAATCCCACCCCCGAGATCATGCCCGAGGAGGCCGCGCCGCATGTCCGCATCATGGCGACCGGCCGCTCAGACTACCCGAACCAGGTTAACAACGTCCTGGCATTCCCCGGTGTCTTTCGGGGCGCGCTGGACGTGCGCGCGACCACGATCAACGACGAGATGAAACGAGCCGCCGCCTATGCGATCGCCGGTGTGATCCCAGCCGACGAACTCCACGAGGACTACATCATCCCGAGCGTCTTCAACAAGGCGGTCGTGGAAGCTGTGGCCAAGGCGGTCGCCAAGGCGGCCAGGGCCAGCGGCGTGGCCCGGCGCGAGACCAAGGGTTAGCCGCCCGTGGTGAAAGTTCCTTCCACGCTGGTCCTGGTGCCGACCGAGAAGGAACGTCGGCATCTCGCGCGCCAGCCCGGGTTCGGTGTCGACGCTCTGTGCGAGTTGTGTGGTTTCGGCCCGGTCGCCGCCGCGGCTCGGGCCGCGACCCTGATCGCACGACACCAACCGGACCGCGTGCTCCTGGTCGGCATGGCGGGCACCTACGAGCCGGTCGGTTTGCCGGTCGAATCAGCGGCCATCTTCCCCAGCGTCACGATGCACGGCGTGGGGGTTGGGGTGGCATCGGGATTCGTCTCAGCCGCCACACTCGGTTTTCACCACTGGTGGCGAGCCGGGCAACCGCCGCCGGCGTTGGACGAGTTGTCCCTGGCCGCTCCGGTGCCGACCGCCTCCGGACCGTTACTGACATGCTGCACGGCGTCCGCCTCTACTGATGAGGCGGCTCAACGCCATGGCCAATATGTTGGCGTGACGGCCGAAGACATGGAGGGGTTCAGCGTGGCCCTGGCGTGCCGTCTGGCGGAGGTGCCCCTGGCCATCGCTCGGGGAATCTCCAACGAGGTCGGCGACCGGCGGTTCGAGCACTGGCGCATCCCCGAAGCCCTCGACGCCGCCTGGCTGATCGCCAACGACCTGATCGCCCGACCCACGTGGGGCACGCGCCCGTGACACCGATACATCTCGGGATCTCGACGTGCCCCAACGACACGTTCACGTTCCACGCCATCCTGACGCAACGGATCAACTTGCGTGGTCTGGCATTCCGGGTCGAGCTGCTGGACGTCGAAGAACTGAACCGCCGGCTGTTCGCCGGAGACTTCGATGTCGCGAAAGCGAGCTTTCACGCGGCGCTCCATCTGGCCGGCGACCTGGGTGTGTTGCCGGTGGGCTCCGCCCTCGGATTCGGGGTTGGGCCGCTGCTGCTGGCGGCCACGGCCGCCGACCATCCAGGCACACCCCGCCGGCGGCATGGTGGATCGGGTCAGGCCAGGGTCTTGTGCCCAGGCGAGCACACCACGGCGACCCTGCTATACAAACTGTTTCATCCGGACCAGGGCACGCTGGAGCAGGTCGTGTTCTCGGACATCATGCCGGCTCTTACACGCGGCGCCGCCGACTTCGGCGTCTGTATCCATGAGGGTCGGTTCACCTGGCGTGAGCACGGTCTGACGCTGGTCGAAGATCTCGGCGAGGTCTGGGAGCGAGAGACCGCGACCCCGCTGCCGCTGGGCGGCATCCTCGCCCGCTCCAGACTCCCGTCAGACACGATTGCCACCGTCACCACCGTGTTGGCCGATTCGCTCGCCTACGCGATTGCCCATCGCGAAGACACCATCTCGACGATGCGAACCTACGCACAAGAACTGACCGACGAGGTCATGTTCAAGCACGTCGACCTGTACGTCAATGAATGGACCGCCGACCTGGGCGTCACTGGGCGCGCCGCTCTGGAGATGCTGAGCCGGCAGGCCGCCAGCCTCGGGCTCCTGCCCGCAGGCACCCCGCCGCTACACGTCTTCTAGATTTCCTGCCGAGGTGCCCGTCTGAACGGCGTTGCTTCCTCGGTCACAGCCCGCCTGGCTGCTCCCTCGTCGCGCCTTGCCAGCCGAACACCTCGACAGGAAACCGCCCTAGATCGTTTTTCCGCGCCCTCCTAGACTGGCTAGTGTCCTAGGCGCCCACGGGTCGGCATCGATCCGCGGCCTCTCCGGTTTGCGAGGTCAGCGGACGATGGCGCCCGCGGCCGGGGCCGGCAGCCACGTCGCCACCCCGTCTGATTCGGCGGTGTCGTATCGGGTGATACGGGTACTGCCCATGGTCGTCGAGACCCTGAGCCTCAGCGCCGGGGCATCCGTGTCCGATGTCTCGCCGCGCCGGTCAATCTGGCCGCCTTCGCCGAATGTCGCCGAACTGACCGAGTCGGCCGAGAGCCGTACCGCGGTCCGGACGCTCAGCCGCAGGTCTCCCATCGAGTGCTCCAGGTCCAGTTCCGAAACCTCGCCGTCGCGCCACACGCCGCTCAGATCGACGCTAAAGTTGCCCATTCGACTCGACGCGCTCAGCAGCCGAGCCCGGGCATTTCCCAAACCAGCGAGCTCGACGTTGCCCATCCGGCTATCAACGCGTATCTGCGGTACCGGCTGGGCCAGCGGCGTCCCGAAGCCGAGCCGATGGTCGCCCCTCGACAGCTCGGCATCCAGATCGGTGAGGGTCAAACCTCCGAGATCGATCCGAGACTCCCCCTGCTTGACGCGCAACACGAGGGCGAGCGCGCGATCGGGTGGTATCGACACGGTGAGGCGATTCACCTCAGTGTCTGGGCGACCACCCCGAAACGCGGCCATCATCCGCACGAGGCTGCTGCTGGTCGGACGCAGGCGAATCGCCGTCACCGGTCCGTCCGCGCCGTCGGCCGCGCTGTGTTCCTCCACCAGTTCGTAGTAGTGCGACGCGCAGGCGCCGTTCACCTGAACTTCGCTGCCAGGCTCCCCAGCGACCACCTCGAATCGGCCGTCCGCGAGATCGATCTCCAACCGGGGGCCCGGCCGGGCTGGGCCGAGGGCGATGTCGATCGCGGGTGACACCTCGGCCGCCACCGCCACCGATACGGCGATCGCAACGGGGGTCGGCGGGCCAAGATCGTCGACCACCGAGGTCGCCCACATCGCGACCGCGAGCCCCACGACGACCAGCAACGCACCGACCGACGCACATCCCGCCAGGGCGAACAACAGCTTACGCTTCCAACTGATTCGATTCGACATCGGCGTAGCGTGGTCCATATCAGAGTGGACGAGATTGGCGCCGGCGAGGTTCTGGCGTGAGAGACGACCGCGCGTCGCCATCGGCTGGGGCGCCCGGGTAGTCCCTCTGGATCTCCACGATGCGCCGAAAGGGCGCGAGTAGCCGATGGCTCTCCTCAGGTCCGAAGTCTTCGTGACCGTCGGCGCCCAACAGGGTCAGACAGCGGTGCGCGGCCTCGATGGTGGCCAGACATTCGGGCCGGGGTTGGCGCTTGATACTGAAGTCGGAGGTGGCGCCCAGGTCGAAGCCCACGCGTGGCAGCGCGCGCACGTTGGCGCTTCTGCGGAGCATTTTCGTGGCGCAGCTCCAGGTGCTGTCGATCAGGAAGAACACGGGCTTTTGTCGCGGGCGTGGTCGATACTCGCCGCCGGAGAGGTTCCTGGTCACGGCTCCCGGGTAGACGAGGTGACAGTCGGTGGCCGGATCATCGATCAGCGCATTGACGCGCGCGTGCCGGCGGAAGTCGGTCCCCACATGCACCTCGGAGTTCGGCAGGGCGAGGTGCGTGAGTCGCCCCGTCCCGTTTCTCACCCGCCGATGTTCCATCGGATGCGTCAACAGCACGAAGCGCGTACGGGTGCGGACCGGCGTGATGCACCGGCAGATGCAGGTGACCTGTGCGCGACGGCAGATGTAGCACCACGGACGAGACATGTTGTGTGCGGGCCGTTGATGTCTAGATCAAATCGGCGTCGGTGACGATCTCGACCAGGGCCGGGCCCGCGTGTGCGAGCGCCTCATCGAGGGCCGGACGCACCTGGTCCGCGGTCGTGACACGCAGCCCCTTCCCACGGCACAACTTCGCGTAGGCGGCAAAACTGGGGTTGTGCAGTTCGGTCTGCCACACCGGCCACTCACCCGCTCGCTGCTCCTTGGAGATCTTGCCAAACTGCGAGTTATTGAGCAGCACGTGCGTGATGTCCATGTTGTATTTGACCGCCGTCGTGAAATCAGCCAGATACTGCCCGAATCCGCCGTCGCCGCTGACCGAGACCACCTTGCGCCCCTGTTACTCGTCTTGGTCCTGGGTCGCCGCCCACGCACCCATGGCGGCTGAGAAGGAAAACCCGATCGAACCGAAATACCCCGACATCAGCACGCGTTGCCCCTTGCTCTCGAAGTAGCGCCCAAAAGAGTAGGTGTTGTTGCCGACGTCGACCGCAATGATGGCGTCCTCAGGCTCAGCCTCACTGCGGGCCGCGAACACCGCCGAGGAGTTCAGTCCGTGGCCTTGGTCGTCCCCAAGTCGACTCAGCTTCTCGTTTCTCCAGATCTTCCAGCGCTCGGCCAACACGGGTCGCTCGTCGACGGTATGGACCGCGTCCGGGATTTCGGCCGCTAGCAGTCTCGCGGCGACCCCGATCTCCGCCCAGACGGGAATCGTCACCGCATGAAACTTGCCCAACGTCATGCGATCGAAATCAACCTGAATAATCGGCCGCTTCGGCGTAATTCCGGTGTGATTCGAGAATGACGAACCGAATGCCAGGATGAGGTCACATTCATTCATCACCCAGCTTGCAATCGGGGTACCCGAGCGACCCAGCACACCCGCGGCGAGCGGATGGTGGTCGGAAATCTGGCCCTTGGCCTTGAACGTCGTGAGGACCGGCGCGTTCAGGCGCTCGGCGAGGGCGATGACATCGTCCATCGCGTCCCGACTGCCGTATCCCACGATCACGATCGGACGGCTCGACTTCGTGATCAGCGACACCGCGTCACTCAGCACATCCCGGGCAGGCGCGATACTCAAGTCGCCAATACGCCCGTCAGCGTTGGAGCCTGCGCGGACGCGGACAGCGTCTGCACGTCGTCCGGGAAGATCAGGTGCCGCCACGTCGCGTTCAACCAGCGCGGTCTTACAGGCCAGGGTCATGAGCTCGGCATGCCTCGACGTGTGCAACACCGTCTGCGAGAACCGGGCGACAGGCGCGAACGCGGCCGCGAGGTCGATCTCCTGAAATGCACCGGGGCCCAGTAATTGCGCATCGACCTGACCGGTCAGCGCCAGCACGGGCGCACGGTCGACCTTGGCGTCCCACAGCCCGGTCATCAGGTTGGTCGCGCCGGGACCGGCGATGGTCAAACACGCGGCGGGCTTGCCGGTCAGCTTCGCGTAGCCCGAACAGGCGAACGCCGCCGCGCCTTCGTGGCGAATACCGTAGTACCGCAGGCGCCCACGCTTCTCCTGCAGTCGGAGGACATCGGACAAGCCGAGATTCGAGTGTCCGACCATGCCGAACACGGTCGTCACCCCCCAATTGGTCATGGTCTCCGCCATGACATCAGTCACGGTCGTCCCGTGTGGCGCCTCCGCCTCTCGGCCCACATACACGCCGTCCTCGCGAACCTCGACCGGATAGAGGCTCTGACCAGTGTCGTCGTGTCCACCCGGGGCGCGCCCGGTCTTGGGGTCAAAGTCCCACCCGTGCCAGGGACAACGCAGCCAGCACTGGCCGTCGTCGCCGACTTCAATCGAGCCTTCGCCCAGAGGACCGCCCTGGTGCGGGCATCGATTGTCCATCGCGGTGTACTCACCGTCGATATGGGTCAGCGCCATCGAGTGCGTGCCAGTCGTGACCGTCTTGACCCGGCCGCTCGGCACCTCGTCGCGATCGGCGACGCGGTACCACGCACGTGTCTTGTGTGTTGTCGTCATGGCAAGTGTTCAGCGACTGTGTGTCAGCATGTGCCGGCGGCCGGCCAGAAGCAGCCCGTTCCAGAGGTCCAGGAGATAGCCTTGCGGATCACGGCTGGCGATCAGCGATTCGTATAGCAGCACGGCGCCGTTGAACCCCGCCGTCCGCCAGGTCGTCCCGACCGGCAGGGGCAGGGACGGAAAGGCGTCCGGCACGGGATACGCCGTGACATAGAAATAGGGCTCGGGCACGGTGTCATCGCCCAGCGTGAATCCAAAGTTCATCTGCTTGTCCGCATTGTCGGGGTCCCCGGGGTCCTGGCCCGGAATGGTCTCGTCAGGCAGCCACACCATGGACAGGTCGAAGTGATGCGGCCAGAGTTGAATCGGGCTCGTCTCTTCGCGAATACCCGCCCGCAGCGCGGTCATGGCCGCGGCCACGTCGCCCCACGCCCGAGCGATGGTCTGGGCGCAAGCGGCCGAGTAGCCCGCACCCGCCGCGGTCTCGTCCGCGATGTGCTCGCCGGTCGGCACAAACCGGCCGTCGAGGCCGCCGCTCTGGACCAGAAACCGCGTGAGGCGGGTCGCCAACCGTGCCGCCGATTGCCCCACCAGCGGCTCGGCTATCGCCTCGCCACCGGTGGTACGTGCATGCAGTTCGCTGCGCTGGAAATCGAGTACCAGCTCGAAGTCATCCGCGCCGGCATGGATCACGCCGGTCGTCAGACCGCTAAACGCGGGTCGCAGGCTGCCCTGCCACCAATGCTTCCGCGGAGCACGGCAGCTCGTCATCCACGCGCCAAGTATTCGCGCATACGCGTGCAGCGCGTCGCGCGTCTCCCGGTGGGACCCGTGGTCAAGTGGCGCAAATCGCGGCATGGTTCGTCATGCCCTTTAGATGATGTCGGCGCCGCTCGACGCCGGGATCGCGGACGCGGTCAACGCCCCCCGTGGGCCGTTCCTGACCACCGTGCCATTGTCGTTCAATCTCACGTTGGATGCGCTGCGTCGGGGAAGAGTTACACCGGCGGTCGGTGGCGGACGCCTCTGTGAGCGGCGCTATAACCTCGTGCTCCCGGCTGGCATCTGCTAGGTGCGAGCGTCTTGCGGGCGCCGCGGATTCGTCCCAGCCAGAGCCCGTCATATAGTGTGACGATGTCACTCCACGACACCCCCCACGGTCGGCAAGTCGAATGCTCACCCGCTGCCTCCAAAGGGTCGAATTATCCAAACATGGTTCCCCAAAGCAGACCCGCCGCCAGCCCACTTGATCGGTTTCTTCGCTTGTTCGCCGATGTTCGGCCCGGCGAAGGCATCACCGTGGTGCTCCTAGCGTTGACTATTTTCTTGTTGCTGACCGCGTACTACGTGCTGAAGCCGGTCCGAGAGGCGCTCATCCTCGGACAGGGGTCGGCGGAGCTCAAGAGCTACATGTCCGCCGGCATGGTGGTCGTCCTCGCCGTGGTGGTACCCCTCTACGGTCGGCTGGCGGCTCGTGTCCCCCGCCGCCGTTTGATCAACATCGTGACCGCCATTTTCGCCGTCTGTCTGGTCGCCTTCTACGCGCTCGTGCAACTCGACGTGCAGATCGGGATGATCTATTTCATCTGGATCGGCATCTTCAACATGATGATCGTGGCGCAATTCTGGGGGTTCGCAAACGACCTCTATACGAAGGACGAGGGAGAGCGATTGTTTCCGATCGTCGGCTTCGGCGCCTCGCTGGGTGCCGTCCTCGGGGCCGTCGTCGCCGGGTGGCTGATTGCGCCGATCGGTCTCGACCAGCTCTTGCTCGTAGGAGCGGGGCTGCTCGTCGCCCAAGCGGCACTGACCAGCTACGTTGACACCCGGGAAAGCGCGCGCGCAGACGGTCGGCCGGCCGAAGGCGCTCCGCCATCACCGGAGGTCGAGAAGAAGCCGGCCACGGGGGCGTTCGGGATGGTATTCGGCACGCCATACCTGCTGCTGCTCGGCGTCATGCTCCTGTGTATGAGCTGGGTGAACACGACCGGCGAATACATCCTCGGCAGTGTCATTGAAGACGTGGCCCGTGACGCGGTCGCGGCGGGAACCGCAGATGGCCTGACGGTCGAGGAGTATATTGGACAGTTCTATTCGCAGTTCTTCAGCGTCGTCAACATCGTCGGACTCCTGATTCAACTGTTCCTGGTGTCCCGCATCATCAAGTACTTCGGGGTGCGATTCGGCGTGATGGCGCTCCCGTGTATCGCCATGGGCGCCTACAACGTGTTGGCGTTCTTTCCGGTGCTCGCGGCCGTCCGCTGGGCCAAAACGGCCGAGAACGCGACGGACTATTCACTCAACAACACGGTCCGAAACATGCTATTTCTCCCGTGCACGCGCGAGCAGAAATACAGCGCCAAACAGGCGATCGACTCATTCTTCGTTCGGATCGGCGACGTGTTGTCGGCGGCCCTCGTGTTCGTCGGCACCACCTATCTCGCGCTGGGAGGCAGTGGCTTCGCGGTCGTCAATATCTTCATCGTCGCGGTGTGGCTGGTCCTGGCGTTCATCATTGGCCGTGAGTACAGACAGCTCACGACGGACGGCGTCTCTCCCGGTCCGACGCTGATCGGCGGTGCGAAGTGACCTGGCGGCAACGTGGCTGAGGTCGATTACTGAGGCGACGGGCCACACAGGTGACCGTGTTGTGACACGATGTGCGCCCCGTCGGACGACGGAGCAGAGATGGCCAAGCGAGAGACCAGTACACGCACCAAGTCTCTGAGCAACAAGCGCTATTTGAAGGAGCTGGCGAAACTGCAGCTTGATCTGGTCAAGATGCAGGAATGGGTTGTCGACAAGCAACTCAAGGTGCTGGTGTTGTTCGAGGGGCGTGACGCGGCCGGGAAGGGCGGGACGATCAAACGCATTACCGAGAGCTTGAACCCGCGGGTGTGCCGCATCGTGGCTTTGCAGAAACCAACCGAGCGGGAGCGGACGCAGTGGTACTTTCAGCGGTATGTGGCCCACCTCCCGGCGGCAGGAGAAGTCGTACTCTTCGACCGGAGCTGGTACAACCGCCCGGGTGACAAGAGAACCGTTGTGGAACTGATAGGCCAACCCGGGAACCACCTCGAGGGTCTGAACGCCACGGCAGTACCCGGGGAACGAGGCCGGGAGTCGGTACTGGCCGCCGTAGGCTCCAGGATCGATATTGATGGTGACCGTGTTCAAGCTCAACGTATCGCCGAACCCATTCGCGGCGATTGAACTCGTCGTTACGACCCCGCCGGCATCGACCATGAATGTGAAGCTGTGTCCTGAGACGAACGATCGAACGGAAACGCTGTGCTGACCTGACTCGAGAGTCACGGTCTGGCGCCCCCGTAGTGATGGGTGACCGTCGACGTTGTAGGCGCCGAGGTAGCCGACCGGGTCGATGATGACCTCAAAGGTAGGCTGCGCCTGAAGTGCCGCGGCCAGCATGACGGAAGCCAGGCAGGCCACCGCAATACGCGCAAGAAACAGGGTCGATGTTCGTCGCTGGCTACGTGTCACCCAACATTCCTCTCTGTGTGTGGTGGTCCGCGGAGTCCGTCCACCTCCGATCCCGCCGGATCGATGGTGACGCCCTCTTGGACAACAGAGGCAAGGTGTGTGCCAGCACCGGACAGCACGGCCGTGGCCGCTACGGTCGGAGCAGTTCTGTGCGCCCCGGCCGGGCTGAAGTGCGCGCAGACGCGGATCGTGGGATGGCAGACCAGGCAGCGGAGTCTGTTCGAAAATGATTCATTTCGTGACACATTGCGCTATTAAAGCGATCCGTAACGAGACATGTAATCCGATATTCCATCCGCTTGTCGGGCCAGGCGTGCGAAGCCGTCTCGGTCTGGGGAGGCTGGTCGGCGATGGTTGGCAACGCGCGCGGGCGTGGTCCGACGGTGCTCTGTCGGCCGAGCCCAGCACCGGTCCCAGGCTGCAGTGACGGGATTCCGACGGTCGCGACCGGCGCGCCTGCGCTACGCGGGTTCGTGAGGTTTGAGGAGGGGGTCGCGAAGCAGAAACCGATGAAGCAGGGCAAGGTCCTTCACGATCGGAGCAGAGTCGAAGCGCGGCCGACCGCGGGCCCGACCGACGTAGGTGATGACCACGAAATATTCGGGGGTCTTGCTGCCGTGGGCGCGCCGCTCGAGGGCAACCCGGTATATACGCCCAGACCGCCCGTTCTCCACGAGAAATCCCCTGGACCGCTTGTACCGTGACTGACCACGTTTCATCTTGGTGACCCACGACACCTTCTCCAGGTCATGGCGTGACACGAGCGAGATACGCGTCACCGGCACGACGTCGCGGCTGAAGATCGGCACGGGCTTGGTCGCAACGGACTCCCTGGGCCGCCAGCACTCGAGTTGCGCACCGCTGATCGCAATCGACAGTCCTTTGTAGACGCCCACCACTGAGTGCTCGTGCTCTTCCAAGAGCACCGGGTGCGTGAAATACGGGCGAAAGGTCTTCGAACTCTCCAGATAGCGTGCCAGATTGACGTAGTGCTCGTGGTGCTTGTACCGCACCGGCCGACTGGCAAATTCCGTGGAGAGTCGTGAACCGGGAAGCTCGTCGAGGAATCCTTCTCGGCGAATCTGATGGGCCGAGCGCAGGCTCATCCCACGGTATTTCTTGGAAGGCGTCCGGAACGCCCGAAAACGAGTGATCGTCTGTCTCAGCCAGTCGCCAAGGGGAGTGCCCGTGACACGTGCCTTGTCGATCTTGACCTCGAAACGTGAAAATTCCTCGGTGCCGACCGGCACCCCGGCAAATCCTTCATCGTCCTCGTCAAACGCGTAGTGAGTCACGCGGGTATCGAGGGTCGCCCGAAACAGATCACGGTATTCGTCGGTGCGACCCACGAAGTGCGTGCGCTCGTATTCGGTGCCGATGACGGGCAGCCAGCAAAAATCTTCGAACGCGCCGACCGTTTCGAGCAGATAGACGTAGAGGGAGTGGTCGATGGTCCGCTGTTCGGCTTTGGGGTTGCCGATGATCCGGGTGATGTCCTCCAGCAACAGTCGCGGCCGGCGTTGCTTCGACTTGTGCGTGTCTCGACCAAGAATGGCGTCAGACAGCCGCAGAATTTCCACCATTGTGTCTCGCGTGTCCGGTTTGGTCCGGCGGCGGCGGGGCCTCTTCCGCTTCGGCGAGGTCTGGCTCGGGTCTGAGTCTACGGTTCTCTTGATTTCCAGCAGTTCGAATTCGGTGTCACGAGTCAGGTCCCATCGACCGGGCAGACGCTCACGCTCGTAGCCCCGTGCCTTGACCGAGAGCCCGGGCGGGAGCCCGCGCGCGACATCGCCAAAATAGACGGTGCGGGTCACCGGCGTGTCTGGAAACGCGAGCTGTTTCGTGTGCTGCGCGAGCTCCTCGATGAGCTCGCGCGTGTCACGAATGTAGACGACGAAGCGGTCTTCTCGCCGCTCGAGGTCCACGCGGCGGGGTGCGGGAGCGTCCGGGGTGATCTTGGGAGAGCCGTCTGGCAACATATTCATGGCGTCCGGTCATCGACCCGCAAGGAATGAGATGCGCGTGTCAGCACGTCGGTTACGTCGGCGCGACTCATTCACTGAGGCAGGCGCTCGAACGGCTGGGGTTCGGCGCTAGTGTGTGTGGCGTCGTGCATCTGCCTCGCCGACAGTGCCGCATCCGCCAGGTCCGGCGGCACGTCACGCGGAATCGGTAGCTCGGGTGTCTCGCAGAGCGTCTGGCCGAGGGCAACCGACCGCCGGTAACCGGCGAGGTAGCGCTGACAATCGGCGCATCGCCGAAGATGTATTTCGAACGCCGCCCGCGGTCGATCGTCCAGCTCCCCATCGAGGTAGCTCGCGATGAGCGCTTCGAACTCGCCACAGGTGAGCGCGGTGGGCAGGGTACGATTGAAAAACCCACGGAGGCGTCGGCCCACGCCGCGGTCGGGCGAATCCGCGGGCTGACTCAGGACCGGTGCGAGCAACGTCTTGAGTGCCGCCCGAGCCCGATGGAGCCGCGTCTTGACCGCTCCGGTGCTGACGTTGAGCATCGCCGCCGTCTCTGCGGTGTCGAGTTCTTCGATGTCCCGCAACAAGATGACCAGCCGGTACATCGGAGACAACTGATTGATCGCCTCCCGGACCAGGGTCTCCAACTCGGCGCCACGAGGCCCGCTCTCGGGCGACCGCAATTGAGGTTCCACCCGCAGCCCAAACGCGTCGTATGGGGACACCACGTCCTCCACGGGCTCGCTGGCGAGCGGTCGTCGAGACCGAATCCGCTGCAGCGCCTCGTTGATGGCGATGCCGACGGAACCACGTCCAGAGGGACGAACGTCCCTCGAATGTCTGGATGTTCGCGAGGAGTCGCACGAGCGTGTTCTGCACGTTGTCCAGCGCTTCTTGCTCATCCTGAAGCATGCGGCGAGACACGGCGAGCAGCCGCCGCCCGTAGGTGCGCACGACCGCCTCGTAGGCACCCTCGTCCTGTGACTTCAGTGCCTTGACAAGCCCCGTGTCCGAACCGGTGCCCACGCCCTGAACGGCGGGTCGCGCTGAAAACGAGTCTTCGGTTGGTTCGCTCAGTTTCATCATCACGTGTGAGAGAAGGGATGTGCCGTCCATCTTATCCCGCGCCGTGCGGGCCGGCGACGATGCCCCAACCGACCCGCGCGCGACCGACGGAGGCGGCGGGAACAGTCCGAGCAGGGCGCCAACGGGTTAGAATTCCAGCACACACCCTCGAGCCAGAAAGGCGACGACATGGACATTCGACGAGGACTGGTCATCAGTGCGGCGGTCGCGGCATGCACGTTCGGGCTCGCATGCGCGACGCCAGACGAGGCCGACGCCCCCACCGCGGCGTCGGAGGCGATGCCCGACCCGATGCCGACCGCTCCCGCGCTGCCACCAACCGAGGCCACCGCGCCGGATCGCCTGAACAGCTCACCGCGCCACGGCGAGTGGGTCGACGTCACGCTACCGGGCAGCGACGTACCGGTCAGCACGTGGGTGGTCTATCCGGAGCGGGCCGGCTCC
>CAUZAY010000052.1:0-17940 GCA_963577695.1 Vicinamibacteria bacterium
CTGTCGAAGCGGCGTCTCGATCGCAGCGACCCCCTGGTGCAAGGCATACAGACGATGGTGCACCTGGCTGCCGGCCGCGCGCCCCTGAGCGAGGGCCTGGCCCTGATGGAACTGCCCGCGGTCACCGCCTGTGTCGAATCGCTGGGCACAGACCCGGAGAGGCTGGCCGATTGCCTGCGCGCCTCCGGTATCACCTGGGGACTCAACGCGGCCCATCGCCTGGCGATGGACGCCGGCGACCAAGGTACGGGCACCTGGCGGGAAGGCCTGGACCGATTGCTGGCCGGCCTGTGGCTGGGTGATGCGGAAACATCGTCGGATGCCCACCATAGCCCGGCCCTGCCGGTGGCCGGTGACCTCGGAGCCGACCCCTCGTCCATGAGCGCCTCGTTGGACTGGCTGGATGGCCTGGTGTGCCTGCTGGAAGGGTGGCAACTCAAGGCCAGCCCGGACGGATGGGCCGACCGACTGGACCAGGCGCTGGACCAGGTGCTTGCCGCGGAGGACGAACGATTCGACTCGACGGCGGCCGTGGACCTTATCGACCAGTTGCGTGCCGCCGAAACCGAACATGCGTGCGACCTGCCGATGGACGCCGCCGCCGTGGCCGACTGGCTCGACCAGGCCGCCCAAGATGAGATTCGTGCCGTGTCGAGGGTGGGCGGGGCCATGGCCATGGGTGGGTTCAAGCCGATGCGCGCCATCCCCTGCCGTGTGCTGGCGGTCATGGGCCTGCAGGACGCCGAATTTCCACGCAGGGCCACGGCGCCCGCCTGGGACCTGCTGGCGGCGGCGCCGCGCCCCGGCGACCGGGACCCCGTGCGCGAAGACCGGCAGCTCTTTCTTGACGCCCTCCTGGCGGCCGACGACCGGGTCATCTTGACGGCCACGGCCCGCAACATCCGCAGCAACAAGGAAGAACCGCTCTCGGCCTGTGTCGATGAATTCTTGAGGGTGGCGGCAGCGACCGTGTCCAGCATGCCCGACACCCGCGAGGCCACCTACCGGGAGCTGATCGAAGACCACCCGCTGCAGCCGTTCAACCCAGCCTGCTTCGCCGGCCCACGAGCCTCATTCGACACGGGCCATCTCGAGATTGCCCGGGCATTCGAGCAGCGACAGGATGTGGCCGCGCCATTTCAGACCGGCGTGTTCGAGCCCCCCGAAGAGGTCCAGTCGGCCGATCTCGAGCTGCACGAGATGATTCGTGTGCTGAAAGACCCCTGGTCGACCTGGCTGGGTTCCCTGGGGGTCGTACTGCCACAGGCCGGGGATGATCCGTTCGCCATGGACAGGGAACCGGTGGCTGCCCCGACGGGCCTGAACCGGTGGCAGATTCAGACCGAGGTCATCGCCGCCGTACTGGACGAACGAACCACGTTCCTGGAGGAACGCCTGGCGGCCGACCGCCTGATTCCCTATGGGAACCTCGGCACCGCGATGGGCAGACAGAGCGTGCAGGAGGCCGTGTCGCTGGCACGACTCGCCGTGCGGGAGGCGGGTGGCCGGCTGCAGTCCCATCGTCTGGTGTACCGGGACGGGAGCCCGCAGGTCGCCGGGAACATCACCATCAATGCTGAGGGCAGCCTGCAGGTCCTGGTCATGCCCACCAAGTTGAAGGAACGGCCTCATCACCGTCTCGATGCCTGGGTTCGGGCGACCTTTGCTGCCGCCTGCGGCATGCGCGGCGACACCCTCGTGGTGTCCAATGATGGGGAAATCGCCAGAGTCGACCGCATGCCGCCCATGGCCCCAGACCAGGCACGAGCCGCGCTCGACAGACTGCTCCAGCTTTGCCGGCAGGCGCGGCTGCGCCCCTTACCGTTCGGGCCAAAGACCAGCTTTGCGATCTTTGACGCGGGCCGGCGCGGCGTCGACGAAGCCGACAGAGCCCTGAAGGCGTGGCAACAGCAACCCAAGGGCCCACCCGGTGAGGGCGACCGTGACTCGGCCCAACTGGCGTGGCGCGATCGGGACCCCTTCGCCGAGGGCATCTTCGACGAGTGGCGCCGCCTCGCCGCCGAAGTCTTCGACCCGGTGGAAGTCTGGTTCGCGAACACCGCGTCCAGAGTGAAAGCAGGGGCGGCGGGTGGCTAACTTCCACCTGCACCTGACCGAGGTGCCCAAAGGCCTGTCGGTCATCGAAGCCAGCGCGGGTACCGGGAAGACCTGGACGATATCCCACCTGCTGCCCCGCCTGCTGGTGGACGGGGTCGTCAGCGACATCGGCGAGGTCCTGCTGGTCACCTTTACCGAGGACGCAGCCCGCGAACTGGGCGAGCGGACCCGACGCCAACTGGCGGCCCTGGTGACCCATGCCGACGCAGACACCCGGCCCGGGGACGACGAGGAGGGCATTTGTGTTCTGCTGGACCGCCTCGGCGCACTCGCCACCCCGGAACGGGACACGGCCATGTTACGTCTGCGCCTGGCACTAGCTGAGAGCGACCAGCTAGCGGTGTCGACCATCCATTCTTTCTGCAAGCAGGTCCTGGCGTCCGAGAGTTTTCTGTGCGGCATGCCCGCCGGATTCGAAGTGCTGCCGGACGCCGGCGAGATGAAGTCGGATGCCGTCAAGGACACGTGGCGAACCGATCTCGCTGCCGATTCGTTGCTGGCCGCCCTGGCGACGCTTGGCAAGTGGTCTGTCGAGGGCGATCTCAAGGCGTGGCGCTCGTTGACCCAGCGGCCGTCGACCCACATGGAACCGGAGCCTCCGTCGCTGCAGGAGGCGAGAAACCGGGTGGCACAGGCGCTCGAAGCGTTGAAGGATGCCCGCGCCGACATCCGTCGACTCGAAGTGATCGCCGGCCGGGACAAGGTGAGCCTGAATAACTCGGCAAAGAACCCGGGCAAGGATTCAAGGGCGAAGCTGGACGCCTGGCACACGCTGCTCGAGACCCTGGACCCGCAACAGCCCCCGGTGGAGATCTTTCATGTCGCCCGACGACTGGCGGGCGCCGCATCCTGGTTTGGCCGGAAAGGTGCGGTGGGCAAGGCCGCCTCGGATGAGGCTGGCGCGTTGGCGCTGGTGGCCACAGCCGAAGCGGTGCAAGCCACCGTCGGCGCCACCGGCTGGGCCTGGCTCGCGCACCTGGACCAGGCGGCGGGGCAACGATTCGAGCGAAGCCTGCGACGCGACAACGCCGTCACCTTCGATGGCTTGATTCAGAAGCTGCACCGAGCCCTGTGCTCGGGGCCGAACCGCGCCGCTCTCACGCAGCGCCTGTCTAATAAATGGAAGGTGGGCCTGATCGACGAGGTCCAGGACACCGACCAGCAGCAGCTTGAGATCTTCAGGGCCATCTTCGACCGCGGGACCGGACCCGGACGGCTCATCCTGGTGGGTGATCCAAAGCAGGCCATTTACAGCTTTCGCGGTGGAGACCTCGACGCGTATCTGTCTGCCCGGCCAACGGATGAGGCTCGCGTGAGCGACCTGGCCACGACCTATCGGTCGGCCCACGGCCTCGTGGTGGCCCTGAACACCCTGTTCGGACGGCCCCGCGCCTTCGGCAACCCCGCCCTGGTGCATCCAGAGGCGACGGCCGCCCGCCAGGATGCGGACCTGCCCCTGCCCGCCGACGGGCGCGGGCGGCTCGTGGCATGGGTGGTGCCCGACGCCGACAGCGAGCAGTGGATTCGTGCCCAGCCACGTCGAGAGCGCGCGGCAGCCTGCACCGCGGCTGCTATCGTGGACCTGCTGGGCCGGACGATGGGCGCCGGCGCGGACACGGTCACTCCGTCGCACGTCGCCGTGCTGACCCGCACCAATCTCGAAGCGCAGCTGGTCTACGGAGCGTTGCGCGCGCGGGGCGTACCGACCGTGATCCGCGACGACGGCGACGTCATGCGGAGCGAAACGGCGTCCGACCTCGCGTCCATTCTGAAGGCGGTGCTCTCACCCACCCATCCCGGATGGCGACGGGCCGCCATGGCGACCCGCCTTTTCGGCTACGACTCGGCCATGCTGGCCGACCTCACCAGTGCGGATACGGATCAGCAGCTGGCCAACTTCTCGGAATGGGGAGACATGTGGCGTCGGCGTGGCATAGCCGCCCTCATGGCCGGCCTGGAAGCCCATTCCGAGGCCACGCTTCGCCTGGCCCGTACCCCGGCAGGCGAGCGGCACCTCACCGACCTGAGACACCTAGTGGAACTGCTGCAGGCGCGGGAAGCCGAGGGCCAGCGAACCCCCGAGAAGCTGCTGCAATGGTTCGAGGGCCAGCGGATATCCGAGGCCCGCCCGGCCGATGAACGCCTGCGGCGCCTGGATGTAGACGGCGACGCCGTGCAAGTGGTGACGGTGCACCGGGCGAAGGGGCTGGAATTCGACTTCGTGTTCTGCCCATACATCTGGTCGGTGATGCCGGACCCTGATGCCAACGAACGGCTGCTGGTGCGCGGCGACGACGGCTGGATGCTGGCCGACGGGTCACAGCGGGACAACCAGGCGGAACATCGGACCTGCACGGCCGAGCGCCTGCTCGAAGACTTGCGCCTGGCCTACGTGGCCCTGACCCGCGCCCGCCGTCGCGTGACGCTGCTCGCCGGACCGCTGGGCTACACCGCAAAGGCAACCCTGCCACCGTCTTCGCTCGATTGGCTGCTGCGAACCGACGAACAGGTCGACAGTCTGGAAGACTGGTACGCGGCCACCGCCATCCAGAAGAAGAGCGCCTCGGGATGCGAACATGGCGACACGCTGCGCCGCCTCGAAGAGGCGCAGCCAGACGTGATCACGGTGACTGTTCCACCCTCACCCGACGAGGCCACCTGGACAACGGGCGGCCATACCGAATCATCCATGCACGCGCGCACCGCCCCCGCCCTCGATCTGCAGGCCTGGCACCTCACCAGCTTCTCGCGGCTGGCCCACGGGCGGCACGAAGAACGGGAGCGCCGTGATGCGGTGGATGAAGCAATGGCGGAACCGGAGGACGCCGGCACCCCCGGCGCCCCCGCCATCATTGCCGGGGTTGGCGAGGCCGATGCGACCGGTAAGGCCCTGGACGCCGACGTGCCTCTCGCAGCCTTCACTCGCGGCACCCACGCCGGCAACTGCCTGCACGAGCTGCTGGAGCATTGGAACTTCCAGGACGACACCGCGGCGCTGGTGGACCGAGCCCTACAGCGCCACCGGCTCCATTCAGACGAAGCGGTCGGGGCGGTACGGCACACGCTCGACGATCTCAAGACGGCCCGCCTCGACAGCCTGGACGCCAGCCTCGAGACGGCCGCCGCGGACACCGGCCTGTCTGAATGGGAGTTCCTGCTGCCGCTCGGTCACTCCGGCATCACCGGCCAAGCGCTATCGGACATCTTCGCCCGTCATGCCCGGAACGACGAGGAACGCGACTATGCGCTCGACCTGGCGGGTCTGCCGGGCCAGGCCCTGTCCGGCATGCTGACCGGCTATATCGACCGCCTGGTGCGGGCCGATGGTCGCTGGGGCATCGTCGACTGGAAGAGCAACTATCTGGGACCGCGCTACGCCGACTACAGCCGGTCGGCGATGTGGCGATGCGCGGCGGGGCAGCACTACCTGCTGCAGATCCATCTGTACCTCGTCGCCCTGCGCCGCTACTTGCGGCTCTACGGCCCGGGGACGCAGGTCGTCTCCGGGAGCCTGCTGTTCTTGCGTGGCGTCCTCCCCGAGACCGGCCAAGGTGTGCTCGAGATCACCCCGCCCGAGGCCCTGCTGAACGACCTCGATGGGCTGTTCGTAAGCACTGCCAGCCGTGGCAGCCCTGTCAACGAGGCTCCGGCATGAGCCTGGCAGCCATTCACATGTTGAAGCGCCGGTGGGGCCTTCCCGATGCGGCCGCCCCGGTGCTGGAACGCTTCTTCACCTCGTGGGCCGCCGGTCACACCTCGCTCGAGCTGACCGACGAAGAAGCCGCCCTTCTTGCCGGCAGCGCCGCCGTCACCACGGCCAGGAATGGCAGCGACGGCAGCAGCCCCGCGCCACTGGTCTTGCGAGGCACGCGGCTACAATCTTGGCGCCTCGACCAGGCGGAATCTCGTGTGGCCGCCAGATTGCGCGAGCTGGCCAACGAGAATGCCGAGGGTCCGGCCGGCGACCCGCCCTATGCCCCCCCTGGCGACGGTGATGATCTCGCTCAGCTCTTTCCCGACCCACACTCGGCCCAACGGCGCGCGGCAGAGCTGGGCCTCCGGCGGGCCCTCGCCCTGGTGACTGGTGGTCCCGGAACCGGCAAGACCACCACAGCCGCGCGCCTGCTTGCCCTGCTGGCCAACCGCACAGCCGGTATCCGCGTGGCCCTGGCCGCACCCACCGGCAAGGCCGCGGCCCGCCTCGGAGAAGCGATCGGCCAGGCTGCGAGGGACCTCAACGGCCGGCTAGCGGCCGTCCGTCCCAGGCTGGAGCGAGCCGCCTTCCAGGCCCGAACCCTCCACCGGTTGCTGGGCTGGGATCCGCGCAACGACCGATGCCGCTTCCACGCCGGCAACCCCTTGCCGTACGACGTCGTGGTCGTCGACGAAGCCTCCATGCTCGACCTCGTCCTCTGGGACCGACTGCTGTCGGCCCTGGGGCGCGGCACCCGCCTCGTCGTCCTCGGCGACCATCGTCAACTGGAAAGCGTCCAGCCCGGCCGCGTGCTGGCCGAGATGATCGCCGCCGCCACCGGCGGCGCCGCCGGTGGATCCGATGGCCCCCTGTCCGACTGCCACGTCGAGCTCCACCGCAACTACCGCTTCGAGTCGCACCTTGGCATCAGCCGCCTCGCCGCCGCCATTCGCGAATACGACGGCGATGCCGCAATCCAGATCCTGGCCAGCAAGGGCTATCCAGAGGAACTCCTCCCCTACTCATCCGCCCAGATAGACGACGCGCTCGAACAGATCTGGCCTCAGGTCATGGCCATAGTCAGCGCGCCGGGTCCCGCCGAAGCCCTCGCCGCCCTGGCGCAGATTCGCATCCTCTGCGCGCTGAGGCGCGGCCCCTACAGCGTCGAAGGCGCCAACGCCCGCGTCGAGTCCAGGCTGCGCCGCGAAGGCCGCCCCGCCGGTGAATGGGCGCACGGCCGCCCCGTGCTGGTCACCGCAAACGACCCCCACACCGCCCTCTTCAACGGCGACGTCGGTGTTCTGCTGAACGGACAGGACGGTCGGGGTGTCACCGCTTGGTTCTCCGGCCCCCAAGGGCCACGCAGTGTCCCACTCGCGGCCCTGCCCAGCCACGACACCGCCTGGGCCATGACCGTACACCGCTCGCAGGGCAGCGAATTCGAGTCGGTGCTACTGCTACTGCCCCCCCAGGCGCATGAGCTGGTCGGACCTGAGCTGCTCTACACTGGCGTGACCCGGGCTCGCTCGAAGATTCTCCTAGCTGCGGACGAGGGAGCTCTGCGGGCTGCCTGCCAGCGACGTCCGCCGCGTCGGACGGGGTTGCTAGGGAAGCTCACGGGGCCATAGGGATGGGGTCCGCAAACCACCAGATGCGACGCGCACCAGCACATACGGCATTGGGCTGACGGTGGCGCGACGCGACTCGACAACCTAGTCCTGCTGTGCCGGCGTCACCACCGAGCCGTGCACGAGGAGGAATTCACGGTCGAGCTGCGGGATGACGGAGAGGCTCGCTTCTTCTGGCCTGACGGGCGCCCGCTTCCCGTCGCACCCCCGGCCCCGACCTGGGCGGGAGCGGCACGGGGGTCGACCAACGCGCACCTGGAGACGGCGGGCCTCAGCATCGGCCCGCACACGGCAACACCCGACTGGTGTGGCGAACGGCTCGACCTGGACTGGGCCATCACCGTGCTTCACCCGGGGACGACTGACCCGGTGTACCCGGACGTTCCCGCGGGAACGCGGTCACTCACTAACGGGAACGACGTTCGGCCTGTGACCTGATGTATCGGGTCCATCCATAGATCTGCACGCGACGGCGTGCGCCGAATCCGGGCAGGCTGGAAAGCCCTGCCATTCGCGCCCTGCTCACATCGCAGACAGGTCGATGACGTCAGCATCTGGCGCTACCTCGGTGAACAGGTCGACCATCCACTGGTGACAGGTAAGGACGAGCACCTGATTGGTACGGGAGAGTTCGACGAAGGCAGTGGCGGCGCGCTGAGCATGGTCGAGGTCGCAGTTCACGAGCACATCATCCACCACAACCGGTAGAGGTTCGGCTACGTCGCTCATGCGCTGGATGAGTCCGAAGCGGAGAGCGAGGTAGAGCTGCTCGCGCGTGCTGCGACTGAGCTGTTCTGGCTTCTCCCGGCGTCCGCTGTCGTCGACCACGCTGATTTCCTGCTCACCCAGGGTGACGTGCAACTTGGTGTATTTGCCGCCAGTGAAGCGTTGGAAGAACGCCTCCGCGCGACGCACCACGTCGGGTTGGCGTTCCTCTTCGTACTTCTTACGGGCCCTGACGAGCAGGGACCTGGCCACGACGAGCTTTGACCACTGGGCCGCAAGTGCTCGGAGTTCTTCCTTGAGCTCTTCGCGCCGCCCGCGCAGCCCCGAGGCGGCTTCGTCGCTCGACAGTTGTTGCATCCGCAGTTGCAGCCGCCCACGCTCTTCCTTCTGTTCTGTACTCCGACTCGCCAGATCGGCCAGCGTTGATTCGGCGTGGTGGAGTGCCCGGTCCGTCTCTTCTTTCGTCGTGGAAGCGAAGTCTCGTCGTAGAGCATCCAGGTCTTGCTCGTGCCCCCAGGCGGCACGTAACGCCGACAGATGCTGCTTCTGTTTCAGGTCGAGCTCTTGCCGCTTGAGGTGCTGGCGTGCCCAGAGTCGGAACTGCTCGGGGCCATTGGAGTGTGCGCAGGAGAGCAGATCGCGAATGCGGCCGTCGACGCTCGTCCGCCGGGCGGTTGCCTGCTTCAGGTCGGCGTCACACTTTTCGGCCGCGCGCGCCGCTTCCGCGCGCGCCAGGACCGCCTCCTGCGTCTGGTCGAATCGTTGGACGATGCGGTCGGCGCGTTGCGCGATCGCCATCGAAGAATCGTCGCCGCCGGCGCTGGTGCCGGAACCAGGATGAAGGCCGGTCACCGTCTTGACGGCCGCGTGATAGGCGTCGATGTCCTTCTGGATGGCCGCGACGCGGGCACGCTTTTCAGTCGCAGCCCGGACAACGACGCGTCCGGTCTCGACCCGGGAGAAAAGTTCGGGCACGGTGTCTGGCGTCAGAGTCTCGGGCAAGCCGTGCTGCGTGAGCCATATCTTCCATCCACTGGCTACGGCGTCGAGAGCGGCGTGCTGGTCATGCTGCAGACGTCCAGCGGCGCTGGATCGCTCCTGCGCTCGCTCGGTATCTTTCGCGGCTTCCTCGACCGCGTCGAGAAGCTGCGCCCGTGCCCGTTGCCGCTCTTCATGCCTGACGAGCGCCGTTTCGACATCGTTCAACTGGTCACGTCCCGGCAGTTGCCCGGCCTCGAGGTCGAGCGCCAGCGGTGACAGTGCGGCCAACAGCGCCGCCTGTCTCGCTTCGGCATGACGTCGCGCTTCGGCTGTGAGCTGGCTCAGTTTGGGACCGTCGCCTGGCGTTGCGGACGACGGCGACAGCATGTAGGCGACCACGCTCAAGACGAGGAGCGTGATGCCGATCCCAAAAATCGCCACGTCCCTGTCCGAAACGTAACCAACGACGAGCAGCAGCGCGCCCAGCACGCCCAGCGCGGCTGGCACGACCAGACGTCGGCCGGACGTCGGCGACTCAGGCTCATCACCACCCGCCTGCGCTTCGAGGTCTACACAACGCTGGGCGGCCTGGTCGTATTCGGCGAGTCGACTCCGAGCGGCCTGCAGCGCCGAGCGTTGTTCGCGCAGTGCCTCAGGCGACATCCGGCTGGATGCGCCGTCATCATGCTGTGCCAGTTGGTTCCGCCCGTCCTCGAGCCGCTGATTCGTTTCGTCGAGCGCCCGCGTCGCCTGTTCGACGTCCCGTGTACGATCCCGAACATTCGCATTCGCCGAGGCGAGACGAGTCTTCCACTCCTCCACTTCGCCGCGACGCGGGATGGAGGTATCGAACCCGTGCAGACGCTCTTCGCTCCACCCAGGTCCCAGATCGCGCAGGACTTGTGCGAGCTCCGTCTCGTCGGCACCCAGTTCGGCGTTTCGCTTGGGCAGGTCGCGCACCGACGCGTCGAAACTGCCACGCCCCCGGCGAATCGCCTCGACCTCCGCGGCGACCTGCAGTAGCTCGTCACCCTCGATGGGGCGCTCCGCCGCGACGCGGGCAAGCTGCAATGTGTCCGTATTGGTGGCGACCAACTCGTCGGCGTCACGGAGTCGATCTTCCAGATTGTCGAGCCTGACAATCGGGTCGTCAGGAAAATCGGGTCGCTCCGGAATCTCTGACAGCCGCGTCTCGACGGCCAGCAGGGCGACCGACTCGGCCCACAAGCGCTGCCGCCGCCTCAGCTCCTCGACTCGCGATCGCGCAGCGGTATGGTCTGCGTCGAGCTCGGCGCGTTCTTCTTCGAGCTGGGCGCTTCGGGACACCGCCTCGCCATACTCCTGCGACTGTGCCTGGACGTCCCTCAATTCGGTTTCGATGTCGCGCAACTTGTCCAGCGTCGCGCCCACCGGTTGCTTCCTGCCTCGTGGCACAAAGATGCCTGCCGCACGCTCTTTGAGTTGCTTGAGCGCGTGCGGCAACCGTGCCGCGCCGGTTCCCGCACTGTAGATGTGGCTGTTAATGCCGCTCTCATCTCCCGACTTCAGCTTCTGCAGCGCGTCGAGGTCAAACACAAACACCGACTTAAAGGTGGAGGAGGTTGCGTCCGCCAGCAGCGCGGGCCTGGCGGGGTCTGGGACAAGGGCGCCGTCCTGGTCCGTGATGGTCACCAGACCACCCTTGGGGCCACGGTGGCGTTCAATCGTGAGACGCTCACCGGCATCGGACACCAGCTCAATGCGACCACCGTGGTTGCCGCCGGCACGCGGCGGAAAGTGTTCGGCCGCCCCACGCAGCGGGAATCCGAACATCACCATCCGGATGAAGGCCAGGAGCGTGCTCTTGCCAGCTCTGTTCGGACCATAAAAGACGGTCACCGGCCGGGCACGTGGCGAAAACGACGTCTCGCCATACTCGCCAAAACCGTCGATGTGGATGCGGTCAATCTTCATGGCGCGCGGCTACTCGCCAATCTCATCGTCGACGAGAAGCCCCAGCGCGACATCTTCGGCCACGGCAACAAGAGCCGGCACGTCGTCTTCACGGGAAAGGCTCACCTCCAGATACCGGCGGGCCCGCTCGTCCTTGTAGAGCAGCGCCAGTTCCTGTCGCAGGTCAGCGACGAGACCCTCGTCTCGCGCCACCTCATCCGTCAGCGCCAAGAAGTCGCCAATAAAGCCCTCCCCGTCGAGCAGCGCCGCACGGTCAATCTCGGACCGCGTTGCGTCGACGACCCCACCGCAGAACGCGAAGGGGTCGCGGCTGGCCCACGTGGCGTTGAGTTGGGTGACGAGTTCGTCGATGGTGCCCATTCGTGACAACGACTCGTGCATGGCCCCTCGCCCCTGGAGGCGGATGCGATACACCACATGGCGTCCGTCAGACTGGGTCAGGAGTTCCCCGACTCGGTCCTCTAGGCCGCTGAACAGGGCGCTGTCGTCGTGCATACCGTCAATCTGAATATTCAGATATTCCCATCGCACCGTGTCGACGGCAACGAACGCTGACGATGCGGCCCCCTGCTCGTCCACGTCCACCACGTAGACGCCACGTGGCCCGCGCTCGTTGGGGTGGCGCCCCTGAGTGTTCCCGGGATAGACCACCATGGGGGCCTGGTCGCGTACGATGGTGCGGGTGTGCACATGCCCGAGCGCCCAATAGTCGTATCCGGTCGCAATCAGATCGGCGAGCGTGCAGGGCGCGTAGGCTTCGTGACCGGGGCTGGCGTCAACGTTCGCGTGCAGCAGCCCGATGGTAAAGCGACCTGGCTCCCGGGTCGGAAAGCCCGGCAGCAGGCTGCTGCGAACCTCTCGTATTGGGTAGCTGATGCCACAAACCACCGGACCGGACGGTGATTGCGGGTCAACCGGGATGGCCTCTGCGCTCTCGCCAAACTGATGAACATTTGAAGGCATCGGTATCCGCGCGCCCCAGCCGTCCAGCGGGTCGTGGTTCCCGTGACAGATGAACGCGCGGATGCCGGCGTCCTGCAGGCGCTCGAGCCCCTTCACGAACTGGACCTGCGCAGCCAGACTGCGGTCGGCCCCATCAAACACGTCGCCGGCCACCAGCAGCGCATCAACCCGACGGTCGAGACACAGCTGGATGAGACTCGCATAGGCATCGAACGTCGCGCGGCGAAGCACGTCGGCCACGTGCGGATCGGTTTCGCGAATGCCCTTGAATGGACTGTCCAGATGAAGATCGGCTGCGTGTACGAAGCGAAACGTCATGTCGCGAGAGCGCCCGCGCTACCAGGCGCGTGCACAGGATTGCCATAATAGTGTGACTCGAGTGTCGCCAGCAGGTTTTCTGCACATACCGATGGGATTGGCGCGTGCATCAGTGGACCCAGAATTCGCTCCTCTCTTTTGACCTGGAAACCACCGGGCTCAACCCCCTTGAGGACCGCATTGTCCAGGCCGCGGTGGTGCTGATTGCCGCCGATGGCACGGTGTCGGACGAGAGCTGGGACGGCATCGTCAACCCTGGTGTGCAGATTCCGCCAGCGGCAAGCAACATTCACGGCATCACCACCGAGCGGGCGCAACTCGAGGGCGTGGCACCCGTCGACGCACTCCGTCGCATAGCCCGCCTGATCGATGAGGCGGTAGAGGCCGGTGTCCCGATGGTCATCTACAACGCACCGTTCGACTGGCCATTTGTGCTGGCAGAAACCCAGAGACACGGCGTGATCCTCCGCAGACCCGACATCATCGATCCCCTTGTCATCGACCGGGCGATGGACCGGCATCGACGAGGCAGCCGCAAACTGGAGGCGGTGGCCGCGCACTACGGGTGCAACCTGCTACAGGCACACGACGCCCGGTCTGACGCCATCGCCGCCGCGGCCATCGTGCGAGCGCAGGGCGCCCGGTATGCGGATGTCGGCGCTGTCGCGCTCGACGCGCTGCAGCCGCTTCAGGCGAAGTGGCATGCGGAACACGCCCAGAGCCTGTCCCAGCATCTCGGCAAACCGATTGACCCGGGATGGCCGCTTCCCACCAACTCCAGCGCCCTTGATAGGTGGCAAGAACCCAGGGCCATGAAACTGCGTTTCGACTGAACAGATCGCGCGCCACGACCGCGTGAGATCTCGGTCTTTCTCGGACTCTCGGCACAGGCTCGCGAGTGTCGGCACGGGTGGGACACAGCCGACATTCTGCACGACATACTCGCCCAGTGTGCGGACGCGGCTACGAGACCTACACGGACGACGAACTGGCCTTTCTCAGCTCGAACGGACAGCCGCCAAGCCTTGAATGGTCGCGCCAGAATTTCAATTTGGTTTCGACCCAAAATTCGCCCATCGTCGTCATGCGCAATGGCACCCGCACGTTCGAGGCGTTTCGGTGGGGCCTGGTGCCATTCTGGGCGAAAACCGTCCAGGCCGCATCGAAGTATTCGCTGATCAACGCCCGGGGCGAAGAGGTTGCGGAGAAGCGGACCTACGCCAGGCTCTTTCAGCGGCGACGATGCGTCGTGGCGCTGTCGGGCTTTTACGAATGGAGGCGGGAGGACAGGACCAAGCCTCCGTTCGCGATTCACCTGCAGGATCGATCGGTCATGTGCGTCGCCGGCGTGTGGGATCGGTGGCAGCCAGCGGGTGAACCAGACCCGACTTTTGCCAGATTATTGCCACCATCGTGGCGTCGCGTCACCCCAAAGCGGCCGACCTGCGCGCGGTGTTGCAGTACGCCGAGCCACGCGGACCCAACAGCCACTTGGCCAGTGACGCCGGACAAAGGTGAGGGACTCGATGATATGATGGCGCGTCGTGCGCCTGTAGCTCAGCTGGATAGAGCGCCGGGCTTCGAACCCGTAGGTCGGGGGTTCAAATCCCTCCGGGCGCACCATTTTTTCCGGACATTCAGACGGTCGGCGGGCGTTTTCTTGTGACCGTCAGGCGCCCGTAGCTCAGCTGGATAGAGCGTCCGCCTCCGGAGCGGAAGGTCGCAGGTTCGAATCCTGCCGGGCGTACCATCCCTCGTGTGGGCCGCTAGCTCAACTGGCAGAGCAGCAGACTCTTAATCTGCGGGTTTGGGGTTCGAGTCCCCGGCGGCTCACCACTTTTCCTCAGTAAAACCGGCAATATGTGAGCGGGCTCACCGCTCACCATTGGCGGATCGACTCATACGTCACGGTGACGCCGCGTTCGGCGAGGAGATCCTTGACATCTCGGAAGCTCAGGCGAATCGGTGATAGAGCCAGACGGCGTGACTGATGATTTCAGGCGGAAATCGATACCCACGATAACTGGGCGGCAGGCTCGTCATCCGCCTACTCTGCCACCCGCAGCCTCAACTTGACAATGCCCCGGGGTGGCCTAATGTCTCCTATCGTCCTGAAAAGCGTGACAAAGGAGCAAATTGGGTATTGTGACCGCGGAACAACGCAGTCAGGCGCGATGCCCCGCTGGCGACTTGTGTAATGAATCACGGTTCCAGGGGACTAGCACAGTTCGGACAAGGTCGCCGCAACCAGCGTGTAGAAGCGGGCGACCGACGCGACGTGCACGCGTTCGTCTGGCGAGTGCGGAAACTCGATTTGCGGACCAAACGAGATCATGTCGATACCTGGAATCTTCTTGCCGAGAATGCCGCACTCGAGACCAGCATGAATCGCCTTGACCTCCGGTTCGGTGCCGAGCTCGCGTTTGTGGACCGCCTTGACGACCTCCAGTAATCGGGACTCCAGGTCTGGCTTCCATCCCGGATACGCCGCGTCTTCCTCCACCGACGCCCCGGCCAGCAGCCCCACCGCACGCACCCGCCGGCGCATCGCCTCGAGGGCTGAATCGATCGACGAGCGACTGCTCAAGCCGACCCGCAGGGTGCCGTTCTCCGAGACCACGGTGGCCAGATTCACACTGGTCTCCACCAAATCGGGAATGTCGTAGCTCATGGCGCCGACACCGTGAGGCAGCGCATTGATCAGCGTGAGGACCAGTTCCGTGGTCGCCTGATCCCACGCTACCGGCGGCGGCGTGCCGTCATCCACCGTTAGCTGCATCCCCGGGTCGGCCGGACCATATTCGGTGCGAATCGCGTCCATCTCCTGCTCGACCGCCGCCATGACGGCGCGGCGGTCCCCGGTGCCCACCAGAATCGTCGCGAACGCCTCGCGCGGTATCGCATTGTGCGCACTCCCGCCCCCAATACGAGCCAACCGGAAGCGACCACCGCCATATGACGCCCACAGCGCTCGTGCGAGCAACTGCACGGCGTTCCCTCGCTGCAAGTGGATGTCGCACCCGGAGTGCCCCCCCTTGAGGCCGGTCAAGGCGACCGACAGCGCGGAGCCGGCGGCCGGCTCGGTAACCAGCGGCACGGTGAGCTGGGTATCGCCACCACCGGCGCACCCGACATAGACGATGCCATCCTCCTCGGAGTCCAGATTCAAGAGCTGGCGGCCGCGCAACAGACTCGCGTCGAGCTCCGCCGCCCCGGTCAGGCCGGTCTCTTCGTCGATGGTGAACAGCAGCTCCAGCGGGCCATGCGCGAACCCGGTATTGCCCATCAGGGCCAGCATGGTAGCCACCCCGATGCCATTGTCCGAACCCAAGGTGGTTCCGGTGGCCGTGAGGTATTGGCCGTCGAGCTCAGGAACAATCGCGTCGGTGGCGAAATCAAACGCCACGTCAGAATTCTTCTCCTGCACCATATCCAGATGAGACTGAAGAATGGTGACCGCCGCACCCTCCTTGCCGGGGGTCGCCGGTTTCCGCACCACGACGTTGCCGGAGGCATCGATCTGATGGGGTAACCCCTGACCATCGGCAACCGCCACCACGTGGGCGCGCATCCGCTCCTCATCTTTCGAGGCTCGCGGAATTGTCAAAATCTTGTCGAAGTGCTGCCAGACGGCAGTCGGCTCAAGCTCCGCGACGAACGTCATGAATCCTCCTGGTGCGGTGTCCGAGTCCCGCGGACACGATGCGAACTCTAAGGTCGGTCCCGACCCTGCAGGCGGCGACCCCGTCGGCGCCCACCCGTCGTGCAGGTGCCCGCCTGCAGGGCGGGGTGTATTATCAATCTACACTATGACTGCGGTACGAGCAGCGGCGACGGTTGCCGGGCTTCGACGCGCGACGTGGCGAGCACACTTCGTGGCGGGCGGCACCCTGTTGGTTCTGCTCGCGGCCGGGGGCACCCCAGTGGGGGCACAACCCCCGGCTTCCAGCGAATCACAGGCAGCGGAGACCGTCCCCCCACCCGCGCCGGCCGTCCCACCCGCATCGTTGGCGCGCATCCGACGCGCCCTGGCACTGGGTGGAAGGGAAAAGGCCCCAATTGGGGCGCTCGATTTCAGTGAGGACGTGCTGCTGCGCGACGAGCGCCCAAAAGCGGAGCTATGGCCCAACCTGGGTATCGTGGCCGGCGTCGACCAGTTCAGCCGAAGCCGTCCGCCGGTCCCAGGGGCATTGCCCGGGCACTGGGACATGGTGGCGGCCATGACTCCCCGCGAGGTGACCCAAGTCGGTTCCACCGACGTCATGGGCATCGCGACCGCGGCTGCCTTCAGCGCGGCCGTGTTCACCGTCGTCCCTTCTGCCGTCAAGGCCATTCGCGGATGGTTCCTCGGGGGCGACAACGGCACCATCCCCACGCATCCGCTTCTGACCCCGAACGAGACATCGCTCGCGCTGACCGGCGTGACCAACAGCCACGACGTGCTCGACGCCAGCATCGACCAGCGTGGACGCACCGTCGCGCTATCGCTCACCGTGACGGTGGAGACGCCGCCCGGCGCGGCCCGTGCGCTTGGCGACGATTTCGTGCGTCTGGTCAAGACGATTGCCGCCACCGAACCGACGCCCGGCGACGACCTCGGCCCCGGCGACTTCGACTACGTCGTCCGCATCAGCACGCCCACCAACGCGCTCCTCGCCCGTGGCGGCAAGTCCACGTCGGCCCGCGCCATGAACTGGTAGCCCGTCGACAATGCGCGTGGCAGCCGCGCCGAGCCTTCACCAGGCGGTCCAACCGCCGTCCACTGGCAGCGTCACGCAGTTCACCATGGCGGCCTCGTCGCTCGCGAGGTACACCACGGCGTGCGCGATCTCCTCCGGGGTGGCGAGCCGTCCACTTGGAATTTTGCCAAGGACGAACGCGCGAAATTCCGGCTGCTGGAGCCGCTCGCGGGTGAGATTGGTTTCGACAAAGGTCGGCGCCACCGAGTTCACGGTGATGCCGTGCTGGGCCCACTCCACTCCGAGGGTCCGCACCAGGTTGACGATGGCTCCCTTGGTGGCGCAATAGACCGGCTGACCAGGAATGCCGACCAGGCCGGACTGGCTCGAGATGAAAATCACGCGGCCGAACCCGCGCTCGATCATCGTCGGCGCCACCGCTTGCGCGCAGAAGAATCCACCCCGGACGTTGGTGTTGAAGTGGTCGTCCCACTCGTCGACACCGACCTCGAGCCCCGGCCGGGGACGATTGATCCCGGCGTTGTTGACCAGGATGTCGATCGGCCCCAGCTCTGCCGTGATGGTGGCGACGCCGGTCGTGATCTGGGCCAGGTCTCGGACGTCGATGGTACGCGTCGTGGGGGCAGCGCCCTGTGCGGCGCAGAGGGCAGCGGTCTCGTCCAGTGACAGCGACGGCTCGGACCGGTTCGTGATGGCGACCCGGGCGCCGGCCTTCGTCAATGCGACGGCAATCGCCTGACCCAACCCCGTCGACGCACCGGTGACCACTGCGGTTCTCCCCGCCAGGTTGAACATCAGTTGTGATGCCTCATGCGCCGGAGCTCATTCGTCTGTCGAGTAACGTGTGGTTCGAACATTG
>CAUZAY010000053.1:0-17823 GCA_963577695.1 Vicinamibacteria bacterium
GTGGTCTTCCTGATCCTGTTCGCCGTCTGGCTGGTCTTTTCCGGCCATTTCGACGCGCTCCATCTCGCGCTCGGTGTGGCATGCTCCGCGATTGTCGCCGTGTTCTCCTCGGAACTTCTGCTTCCGCGGACGCTTTCGTCTCGCACCGCCGTCACGACGTGGCGGGTTCTGCGCCACCTGCCGTGGCTGCTCTACCAGATCGTCCTCGCCAACCTGCATGTCGTGTATCTGGTCTGGCGACCGGGTCAGCTGCGCCCACAGATCGTGCAGTTCAAGACCGGTTTGAAGAGCGACCTGGCCAGAGCGGTCCTCGGCAACGCGATCACGCTGACCCCGGGAACCATCACCATGGACATCGTCGACGACGAGTTCACGGTTCATGCGGTCAGCGACCAGGCGGCCAGGAGCCTGCGGAGCGGGGAGATGGCACGGCGAGTCGGGCACGTCTTCCTGGAGCCCGATGTGCTAGCGTCGATGAATATCGTGCCGCATCCTTGACCTGCTGACCGCCCTTACCTATGTCGTCCAGCTTCTTTCTTGGAGCCTCGAGCGTCATTCTGGTCGCGGTGCTGCTGTCGTTGTATCGGGTCGTCCGCGGGCCGAGCATCATCGACCGCATCATCGGCGTCAACGTCATCGGCACGAAGACGATTGCTGTGATCGTGCTGACCGGGCATCTCTTCGACCGCGTGGAGTTTTTTATCGACATCGCGTTACTGTACGCCTTGATCAACTTCACCGGGACACTCGCGCTGTCGAGATACTTGGAGAGCAAGGGCGTGCTCGTGAAGCGTAGCGGGGCTGCGCCATGACCGCCGTGGGGCTGGTTCTGGTTGGTGGGGGGGTGTTCTTCATGCTCACCGGCGCCATCGGGCTGATCCGGTTTCCGGACTTCTACACCCGGATGCATGCGGCGGGAAAGTGCGACACGCTGGGGAGTCTGCTCGTCCTGACCGGTCTTGCCTGGTACGGTGGCTTCGTCCTGGCCAGTGTCAAGCTACTCATCGTGGCCCTTTTCATCTTTGTCACGAGCCCGACCGCGACTCACGCCATTGCCAGAGCGGCCAAGCGGAACGACCTCGCCTGGTGGACGCGCGAGGAGAGTCGATGATCTGGCAGCTCGACATCGTCCTGCTCGGCCTGGCGATCATCTGCGCAGTCGCTGCGGTCGGCGTCAGAGATCTCCTGGCCTCGGTGGTCCTCCTGGGGGCCTTCAGTCTGTTCATGTGCCTCCTGTGGATCGAGATGGGCGCGGTCGACGTCGCGTTCACGGAGGCCGCCGTCGGAGCTGGCATCACGACGGTCTTCTTCGTGATCACCGTCTATAAGACGGAACGGGTGAGCAAAGATTGAAATCCCTCCATCTCGTCCTGACCACCGTGATCGGGCTTCTGCTGATCCTGGGGTCGCTGAACATGCCGGACACCGGCGACCCCGGATCGCCACCGGCCACACACGTCTCACCGCGATACATCGAGTCGGGGCTCGAGGAGACGGCGGTGCCGAACATGGTCACGGCCGTGCTCGCCGACTATCGGAGCTTCGACACCCTTGGTGAGGTGACCGTGATCTTCGCCGGCGCCATGGCGGTCCTGTTGATCCTGCGGTCTACACGGGAGGAGGACGAGTCGTGACGCCCGAGCAGCCGGACCTCATCGTCAGGATGGTGTGTCGTGGCCTGGCGCCGTTCATTCAGCTCTTCGGGCTGTATGTCATCATGCACGGCCACAGCAGTCCCGGGGGCGGCTTTCAGGGGGGCGTGATCCTCGCGTCCAGCTTCATCCTGCTGGCCATGGCGGAAGGAAGCGAGACGCTCCGCCGGCGATTGTCGTTGACGGCGCTGACGGGGTTCATGAGCGCCGGGGTGCTCCTGTACGCGGGAATCGGTGTGGTCTGCCTCGTGCTTGGCGCCAACTATCTGGATTACGGTGTGCTCCCGTTCTCGGAGCCGAGGAGCGTCGGGATGCTCGTGATCGAGATCGGCATCGGGATCACGGTTACGGCCGCCATGCTCTCGATCTTCCGAGATCTGCTGACGTTCTAGGCCATGGTCGACGCCGTCTTCGATTTCGTCATCGGGCACTTCAACACCGTCGCCTACATCATCCTGATGATGATCGGCTTCTACGCCATGACCGGGAAAACCAATCTCGTCAAGAAGCTGGTCGGGTTGAACATCTTCCAGTGGTCTATCATCCTGTTCATCGTGTCGCTGTCGGCCAAGCGAGACGCGACGATCCCGATTGTGCTGGCCGGACATGACCACGTGACCGGACCGGTGCTCGACGCCGCCGACTACGTCAACCCGCTTCCGCACGTGCTCATGTTGACCGCCATCGTTGTGGGGGTGGCCATCACCGGTGTGGCGCTCGCCTTGCTCCTCCGGATCCATCGACAGTACGGCACATTGGAAGAGGATGAGCTGCGGGACCGCGTCCGGGCCTCGGGATGAACGCGCACCAGTCGGTGGTCCCGGTCCTCATTGTCCTCGCGCCGCTTCTGACCTCGTTCATGCTGCCGGTGCTCGGCTGGTGGTATCGACCGGCCGTCTTCCCCCTCGTCCTCACCGCCCTTGCCGTCTCGTGCGGCGCCGCGATCGTCGCCGCGCAAGACGTGGTCATGAACGGTCCGGTGCACTACTACATGGGTGGCTGGGCGCCGCCGTGGGGCATCGAGTTCCGGGTTGACGCCCTCAGCGCGCTGATGCTGCTGTTCCTCACCATCATCACCCTGCTCGTCGGCATCTATTCGAAACAGAGCATCCTGAAGGAGATTCCGTCGAAGGAGGTCCCGTTCTACACCGTCTACCTGTTGCTGGTTGCGGGGCTGGCCGGGCAGGTTGCCACCGCCGACATGTTCAATCTGTACGTGTTCCTCGAGATCACGTCCTTGGCCAGCTACGCCCTCGTCTCAATCGGCGGCGGGGCGGCGGTTGTCTCGGCCTTCCGCTACGTCATCCTCGGCACGGTCGGCGCCGCATTCTATCTGCTCGCGGTCGGCTATCTCTACAGCGTGACCGGGTCTCTCAACATGGCAGACCTGTCTCGGATTCTGCCCGACCTCTACGAATCGACCACGGTGCTCGTCGGCTTCGCCTTCTTCGTCATCGGGATATCGATCAAGATGGCGCTCTTCCCGATGCACACATGGCTGCCGGGCGCGTACTCCAACGCGCCGTCGGCCGTCAGCGCGCTCATCGCGGCCACCACCACCAAGGTTGCAGCCTATGTCCTGGTGCGGGTCATGTTCTTCGTGTTCGAGCCACGGTTCTCCATCGAGATGATTCCGGTGACAACGCTACTGGGCTGGATCGGGGCGGCTGCCATGATTCTGGGTTCGGTGATGGCCATCGCGCAGTCGGACTTCAAGCGCCTGCTCGCCTACTCGTCGGTGGCACAGATCGGCTACATCGTGCTGGGCATCGGCCTGGCCAACACCGCAGGGTTCACCGGTAGCATCCTCCATCTCGTGAACCACGCCTTCATGAAGGGCGGGCTCTTCCTGGTGGCCGGGGCCATCGTCTATCGCACCGGTCTACGCGAAATCCGGGAGTTCCGAAATCTCTCTCGCAAGATGCCCGTGACCGCGGCGACGTTCACGATCTGCGCGTTTGCGATGATCGGGATACCGCCGACCGGCGGCTTCTTCAGCAAGTTCTATTTAATCCTCGGTGCGATCGATGCCGGTAACTGGGTCTTCGTCGGCGTGATCGTCCTCAGCAGCGTCCTGGCGCTCGCCTATCTGGCCAACGTGCTCCGATACATATATTTCCCGAATGACGACGCCACGGGAGGGGGTGGCCGGCAGCCGGTTCCCGAGGCGACACAACGGGACGAGGTCCCCTGGACCATGCTCGGACCGATGCTGGCGGTCACCGCCATTATCGTGTTGCTTGGTATCTTCAACGGCGAAGTGGTGGACCGATTCATCGAGCCGGCCATGCCGGCCGGTCTGGCGAGGTGAACGCGTGACGGCACTCGCTGCGTGGGTCTGCATCGGCGCGCCGCTGGTGGGCGCGGTCGTGACGCCGCTCCTGGCGCGTGTGCATCCCAGGGTCAGAGATACGGGCGCCCTGCTGTGCTCTTTCGTGGCAGCGGGGGCGGCGCTGAGCCTGCTGCCGGAGCTGCTCCACCCGGAACGGTTGCCGGTGGAACATACGATGGGATGGCTCGAACATCCCGTCCGGATCGAGTTCGGCGTGCTGGTCGACCCCCTCAGTATCGTCCTCGCCAATGTCGTGGCGGTGATCAGCTTCGTCATCATGGTCTACTGCGCCGGCTACATGAAGGGCGACCCGGCGCAGACCCGCTTCTGGATGTGGATGAACGGGTTCATCGGCAGCATGCTGCTGCTGGTCCTGTCGAGCAACCTGCTGTTCCTGTTCATCGGGTGGAAGCTGGTCGGCGTGTGCAGCTACGGCCTGATCGGTTTCTACTACCAGGACCAGCGGAAGTACTGGATCGGGGGGCCACCGCCGACACCCTTCGTGAAGCCGTCCGAGGCGTGTCTCAAAGCGCTCCTCGTCACCGGTGTGGGCGACATGCTCATGCTCGGCGGCATCCTCCTGCTGTACTTCTACGCCGGGACCCTGAACTTCCTGGAGCTCTACGCCACCGCGCCGACCTGGCTGGCCGCGATGGCGGCCTCCCCCGGCATGGTGATCCTGGTCAGCCTGCTGCTGCTGGCGGGACCGCTCGGAAAATCGGCACAATTCCCCTTGCACGAGTGGCTCCCCGAGGCGATGGCCGGACCCGGCCCGGTGTCGGCGCTGATCCACGCCGCGACGATGGTCAAGAGCGGTGTGTATCTGGTGGCCCGCTTGGTCCCGCTGTTCTATTACGGCTACTGGGTGGCAGACATCGGCGAGGCCGCGTGGTTCTTCCATGTCACGGCCTGGATCGGGGCGTTCACAGCGTTCCTCGCCGCCACGCAGGCACTGGTCGCGCTCGAGCTCAAGAAAGTGCTGGCCTACTCGACCGTCAGTCAGATCGGGTACATGCTGCTCGGGCTGGGCGCGGCCGGTCTCGCACCCGGGCTGCTGCTGGATGGCTACACCGCGGGCGTCTTCCATCTCGTCGCCCACGCGCTCTTCAAGGCCTGTCTCTTTCTGTGCGCCGGCACCGTGATAAAGGCCCTGCACTCCTTCTACATGACGGACATGGGGGGGACCCAGCGGCACTTGCCGGCGACCTGGGGCTTCACGCTGGTCGCCGCGCTGTCGCTCATGGGGGTGCCGCCGTTTCCCGGTTTCTGGAGCAAGGATGCGATTCTGCTTGTCACGATCGACGCGAGCCTACCGTTGTTCATGCTGGCGCTCGTCACCGTGGGCGTCACGGCCTGCTACACGGTGCGCTTCTTCGGCCTCGTGTTTCACGGCGAGCCGAGCGCGCATGTTGTCGACACGGTGCGGTCGAGCGGCCACCTCCCCGACGGGGCCCCCTCGATGCGCCTGGCCTCGGGCGTGCTCGCGGTCGCCATCGTGGTCGCCGGGCTCGGCGGCCCGGTGCTTGAACGGGTGCTTCACCACGCGTTCGAGGTGAGCGCGTTCGACGGGGCCATGGCGGCGACGCCCGCAGTCGGGACACCCACGGCCGTAGGCACGACGGCAGACGAGTCCTCCTCGCACGCGCTCGTTCCGATCCTCTCGGTGCTGTTCGTCGTCGCCGGTGCGGCGCCGGCATACCTCCTGTACGTGGGGAGGAGGAGGGACCTGCAGCGCGTGATCGACCGGAGCCCGGTGGCGCGCACCCTGCATATGTTCTTCTGGAACCGGTGGGCGATCGATCGGGTGATCACCCGCGTCTTCGTAACGGGCACCAGACGTCTCGCTCGGTGGGTCGCCCACGACTGCGAGGCGCACCTTGACGACCTTGTCCACCGGCGGCTGCCGTGGGTGTTCACGGGTCGGCTGCAGCGTCTCGTCGACCGCCTGCGCGCCGACACCGAAGAGCTGGTCTACAACGTGTCGTATGTGCTGATCCTGTTCGGGATGCTGCTGACCTACCTGTTCCTGGGAACGGCCGGCGGCTGAGGTGCCTCACTAGTGCCGGCCATACTGCTGCAGATCCTCCTGATCCCCGCTCTGGCATCGCTGGCCATCTTTCTGACCCGCCGCCGGAGCGGTCAGATGGCCGGGTGGATCGCCGCGATCGCCCTGTTCTACACCACCTGTCTCGCCGTCCTCGTCACGGTCGAGGTCTATCGGGGCAACGTCGTCGTCGAGGAGTATCTGGTCATCTCCCCCGGCATCGGTCTCCGCCTGCTGGCCGACGGGCTCAGCGCTCCGACCTTGGCGGTCATCCTCCTGCTCTGCACCGTCTTGGCGGTCTACTCGATTCGCTACGTGGAGCACCGGGTTGAGATCCTCTACCACTCGGAGGGCAGCCCCGCCCAGGTCGGCTACCACAGGCAGTTCTTCACGTTGCTGCCGTTCTTTCCGGTCGGTTTCATCGGCACGATCCTGAGCACCAATCTAGTCGCCGTCTACTTTTTCCAGGAAGTGCTGACCATCACGCTGTTCTTTCTGATGGCGTTCTTCGGCTACCGAGAACGGGTGCGTGTCGCGTTCGTGAGCCTGTCGTGGGGCATCATCGGGGCGCTGTTCTTCCTGGTGGGGTCACTCGTCGTCTACAGCCAGATCGGCAGTCTCGAGATCGCGGACCTGCACGAAATGGCGGGAACGCCGCTCGTCACCGGCGCCATCGTCCTGTTCGTGATCAGCCTGATGATGAAGCTGGCCGTGGTGCCGTTCCACGTGTGGATGCCATCGGTGCACGCTGAGCACCCGACATGCATCGCGGGGCTGCTCGCCGTCTATGCGAACCTGGCCGTGTATATCCTGATCCGAGTGACGGTGTTGCCGCTGGGAGACGACTTCGCGCGCTTCGGCCCGCCGCTCATGGTCTTGGCGCTGGCGACGATGATCTACGGGTCACTCCTGACACTGGCCCAGACCGACATCAAGCGTCTGGCGGCCTGTTCCACGATCAGCCAGATTGCATACTCGGTCCTCGGTCTGGCCGCGCTGACGACCGCCAGCGTCGAGGGCAGCATGTTCTTCTTTCTGAGCCACATCATGGGAAAGACGGTATTCTTCTCCACCGCGGGCATCGTCGTCTACGTCACGGGTATCCGCGACATGGACGCGCTTGGCGGGCTGGCGAAGAAAATGCCGATCACGGCGGCCCTGTGGCTCATCGGCGCCATGATGCTGTCGGGGTTTCCACCGTTCAGCAGCTTCACCGCCGAGTGGATCATGTTCACCGGCATCTTCGAGCGTGGCGTGCAAGCCGGCCCGCTCGGTCTCGCAGTCGCGATCGGCGGGGTGACCGCGATCCTGCTGACTGTCGCCTATTCGTTCGGGGCAGCGCGCAAGATCTTCTTCGGACCGCTGAGCCCCGAACTGGCGAACGCGGACCTGCGAGACCCCCCCTGGACGATGACCGTGCCGCTTCTCGTCGTCGCCGGGGTATCGGTCGCCCTCGGACTCTACCCAGGACCGATGATGGATCTGCTCCATTCGGTCATTGGGACCCTGTGACCGGAGCCCAGCCGGGAGCAGGACTCGGGACACGGGCAGGACTTGACCCGCCGACGGGCAGGGGGTCGGGCCCTCGCGTGCGGCTCACGCACACGCGCCGTCGCTAGTGCACGACCGTCGAGAGCCGGTGACCGCATCTCGACGGCGGTGCACTAGTTGACCCGCGAGATGACCCAGTTACCGTCAATCACCGCTGCTGGTGTAAGTGTCGGGCGCCCTGTTATGCCAGGGTGAGTTTCGCGTACTTGGCTCGCAGGGTTTTTCGTCCGACGTCGTTGAAGTGCACCGTGAGCTTCATGTCGTCGGTCAACGGCTCGACCGAGAGGATGGTCCCCACCCCAAACGTCGCGTGGCGCACGCGCGTGCCCGGACTGACACTGATGACCGACTGGTCCTCGTCTTCGTACGCATAACCGTAGTCTGGTTGAATCTCAGCGTCGGCCTCGGCCCGGCTCCGGCCTCGACGCGCCCGCCCGAACGTCGTGGGCACCCGCGCCGGGGTGGAGAAGACCGGCTGCACCACGTCCACCAGCTCAGATGGGATCTCACTGAGAAAGCGCGAGGGCTCAGAGGCCTGATATTCGCCAAACACGCGGCGGCGAGCCGCGCTGGTCAGAATGAGACGTGTTTGCGCCCGCGTCATCCCCACATAGCAGAGGCGACGCTCCTCTTCGATCGCCTCCTCGTCGTCGTGCGACCGCATGTGGGGAAACAGCCCGTCCTCCATCCCCACCATGAACACGACCGGGAACTCCAGTCCCTTTGCGGCGTGCAGGGTCATCAGCCAGACCCGCGCTTCCCGAGCCCCACCGGCGTTGTCCTCGTCTGTCTCCGAGAGCAGGGCCAGCCGGTCAACGAACCCGGCCAGCGACGGATCCGGGTCGCGCAGCTCGTAGTCGCGCGCGGCCGAGACCAGTTCCATCAGGTTGGCCAGCCGCCCCTCAGCCTCTTCGGTTTCCTGATCTCGAAGATCCGTGAGGTATCCACTCTGGTCGAGCAGCTTGCCCAGCACGTCGGAGACCGGCTCCTGAGTGGCGATGTCGCTGAGGCTACGAATGAGATCGCGAAAATGTCGGAGCGCGGTCAAGCCACGGGTTGGTAGGAGCTTTTCGTCGAGCGCGCGAGCCAGACGCCGCCACAGCGACCCCGCTGCTCCGGGGTCTACCTCTGTGCCCGCAAACAGCGGCCCGGCGTCTGGCGCCTGCGGCTCCAGCTCTTCGAGGGCCGTCATGACGCCTTTTCCGATGCCGCGGGTAGGCACGTTGACCACCCGTCGCAGGCTGACGTCATCGTCGGGATTCATCAACAGTCGGAGGTAGCACAGGGCGTCTTTGACCTCTTTGCGCTCGTAGAACCGGACACCGCCGATGATCTTGTACGCCGTCCCCTGTCTGAGCAGGGCGTCTTCCAATGCGCGTGACTGCGCGTTGGTGCGATACAGCACGCCGATCCGTTCTTCCTCGGCCGCGAGCGCCTCGCCCAGCCGACTGGTGATCCAATCCGCCTCTTCGAGTTCGTCACCTCCGCGGAAGTATCTGAGCGACGGTCCGCCGGTGCGGTCGGTCCACAGGCGCTTCTCCTTGCGGTTGCGGTTCTGTCGGATGACGGCCGACGCGGCGTCCAAAATGACCTGGGTCGAGCGGTAGTTCTGCTCGAGGCGGACGACGGTGGCCTCGGGGAAGTCCTGCTCGAAGTCCATGATGTTGCGGAGGTCGGCGCCGCGCCATTTGTAGATGGACTGGTCCGGGTCTCCCACCACGCAGAGGTTGCGATGGTGGTCGGCGAGATGCCGAATCAGCGTGTACTGCGGCTGATTCGTGTCCTGGTACTCGTCGACCATGATGAACCGGAACCGCTCGGTGTACCGGCGCTTGACCGGTTCGACAGTGGCGAACAGGTCGACCGTACGGAGCAACAGGTCATCGAAGTCGAGCGCGTTGGCGTCATCGAGCGCCCGATGGTATCGCTCGAAAACCTTGGCCGCCATCTCGCCCCGAGCGCTCCAGCCCTCAGTCCGGAGCGACTCCGGGTCCGTCATCTGGTTCTTCGCCTGGCTGATGATGGACAGCGCCTGCCGGGCCGGCAGCATCTTGTCGTCGATGTTCAGCTCCCGGAGCGCTCGCCGCACGACGGCCAACTGGTCCGCCGAGTCATAGATCACGAAGTCGCGGGACAGGCCAATGGCCGGCCCCTCGCGTCTGAGGAGCCGAGCACAGAAGGAGTGGAAGGTTGACACCCAGAGCCGGCTGCAATCGGCGGCTAGGAGCCGCTCGACCCGCTCTCGCATCTCGGCCGCCGCCTTGTTCGTGAAGGTGACGGCCAGGACCTGATCCGGTTCGGCGTGTCCGTCGCCAACCAGGTAGGCCACGCGAGAGGAGATGACGCGGGTCTTGCCCGACCCGGCCCCGGCCAGAATCAGCAGCGGTCCCTCGGTCTGCACGACCGCCGCCCGCTGCTCCGGGTTCAATTGCTCCAGGAAGTCCATACCGGGACGGGCCACGCGGTCGGGTCGGTCACTCGACCGTGACACTTTTCGCCAAGTTGCGCGGCTGGTCCACATCACAGCCACGCCGGACGGCGATGTGGTACGCGAGCAGTTGCAGCGGCACCACCATCACAATGGGGGTGATAAGCCGCGGTGAATCGGGAATCGCAATGATGGCATCCCGGGACGGGTCGATCAGCGGGGCAATCTCCTCGTGACTGGTGTTGGTGACGGCGATGATGGCCCCGCCCCGCGTCTTGGCTTGCTGCAGGTTCGACGCCATCTTCTCAAACATTGGGCCCGACGGCAGCAGCGCGACCACCGGCATGTCTTCGTCGATGAGGGCGATCGGGCCATGTTTCATTTCCCCGGCTGGATAGCCTTCCGCGTGAATATAGGAGATTTCTTTGAGCTTCAGCGCACCTTCGAGGGCGATCGGGTAGTTGATGCCACGGCCCAAGTATAGAAAATTGCGATGCGCATGAAAGCGTCGCGCCACGGCCTGAATCGCCTGATCACACCTGAGCGCCTGCTTGAGCAACCGGGGCAGGTGGTTCAGGTCTTCGAGATGGCCCCGTGCTGCCTCGGGAGCCAGAGTCTCTCGCACCTGCGCCAGATACAGCGCCAGCAAGTGGAGCGCGACCAGTTGTGATGTGAATGCCTTGGTGGACGCGACGCCGATTTCCGGACCGGGATGGGTGTACACGGTGGCGTCGGCTTCGCGGGTCGCCATGCTCCCCACCACGTTGCAGATGGCGATGCTGACCGCGCCTTGCCGGCGCGCCTCGCGCAGCGCGGCCAGCGTGTCCGCCGTCTCGCCTGATTGGGTGATGACGACCGCGAGCGTCGCGGCGGTCACGATCGGGTCGCGATAGCGATACTCCGACCCGTAGTCGACCTCTACCGGCACGCCCGCCAGTTGTTCGATCACGAACTTGCCGATGAGCGCCGCATGCCAGGATGTGCCGCACGCCAGCAGGACAATCCGCTCCACTGCGCGCAGCCGCGCCTCAGGAATCTCCAGTTCACCGAGGAACACCTGGCCCGACTCAAGCGACGCGCGCCCCAGCACAGTCTCCTGAGCCGCCCACGGCTGCTCGAAGATCTCTTTCAACATGAAATGCTTGTAGCCGGCTTTCTCGGCCATCACCGGGTCCCAGGTGATGCGCTGGGTCGTCGTATGCACCGCGGCGCCGTCGAAGTCGGTGAACTCGACCCCGGCGCGGGTGATGACGGCCATCTCCTGGTCTCCCAGAAAGACGACATCACCGGTGTGGCTCAGAATGGCCGGCACATCCGAGGCGACGAAGAATTCCTGATCGCCCAGCCCGACCAAGATCGGCGGTCCGTTGCGCACCGCGACCAGTTTCTGCGGATCGTCGGTGCTGAGCAGGACCAGCCCGAAGAGTCCCTTGACCGCGACCAGTGCGCGTCGCACCGCACACTCGAGCCCGTCGTCGCGCATTTCTCGCTCGACCAGGTGGGCGAGCACTTCGGTGTCGGTTTCGGTCTGGAAGTGGTGCCCGTCCGCCTCGAGCTCGTGTTTCAGATCCAGGTAGTTCTCGATGATGCCGTTGTGCACGACCACGGTCCGGCCGGTGCAATCGCGGTGAGGGTGGGCGTTCTCCTCCGTGGGTCGTCCGTGGGTGGCCCACCGGGTGTGGCCCAGACCGTAATCGCCGTCCACCGGCTTGGCGGCAATCACTTCCTCCAGACGGGCCAGCTTGCCGGCACTGCGCCGAATCTCAAGCCCGTCACCCACGAGGGCGATGCCGGCGGAGTCGTAGCCGCGGTACTCCAGTCGTCGCAGTCCCTCGATCAGGATCGGAACGACCGGCTTGTCCCCGATGTAACCGACGATGCCGCACATAGACGTCGAGCCTGGTGTCCTGAGTCCGCTACGAGTCCTGTTCGTCCCGGCGGCGTGGAGCCCACTCGGTCTTGTTGACCTGCCGGCCGCGGGCCACGCCGAGGGCGCCGGCCGGGACGTCCTCCGTGATACAGGAACCGGCTCCGATGTAGGCGCCGTCGCCCACCGAGACCGGCGCCACCAGCTGCGTACCGCTGCCGATGAAGGCGTTGTGCCCAATCGCGGTCGCGTGCTTGTTCACGCCGTCATAGTTGCAGGTGATCGTCCCGGCGCCAACGTTGGCGCCGTCGCCCACCGAGGTGTCGCCCAGATACGTCAGATGATTCGCCTTTGACCCGCGCCCCAACGATGTTTTCTTTGTTTCGACGAAGTTGCCGATCTTCGCCTCTGCTCCGACCACCGTGCCCTCTCGCAAATGGGCAAACGGCCCCACTCGAGCGCCCTCCGCGATCCGGCTCCGCTGAATGACGCAATGGTTGTTGACCAGCACGCCGTCTTCAAGCGTCGAATCGACGATCCGAACGCCCGCGTGCAATTCACACCGGGCCCCGACGGTCGTCCGACCCTCGAGAAACACACCAGGGTGAATCACCGTATCTGGACCCACCGTGACGTCCACGTCGACGTAGGTGGTGGCCGGGTCTTCGATCGTGACCCCCGCCGCCATGAGCTCTTCGTTCTTGCTCTGTCTCATGATCCGTCTGACCTCCGCCAACTCGGTTTGGCTGTTGATGCCGCGCACCTCGTCGGGGTCCGACACGTCGATGGTTTCGACCGGCAACCCGCGGCTCCGGTAGATCGTCACGAGTCCGGGCAGATAGATCTCGTTGACGGCGCCGCCGCGTGGAATCTCTTGGAGGGCGTCAAAGAGCGGATCGAGATCGAACGCGTAGATTCCGCTGTTGATCTCTTTCAGTTGCCGCTGCGCGTCCGATGCATCTCGCTCCTCGACGATCCCGGTGAGTCGACCCTCGGTCCGCACTATGCGCCCGTATCCGAACGGACGCGCCACCTGTGCCGTCACCACCGTGAAGGCGGCTTTGGTCCTTTCATGCGTGGCGACCAGACGCTCGAGCGTGGCGGCTCGCACCAACGGCACGTCGCCTGACAGTACCACCAGCGTGCCGCGTTGTCCCTGGAGCATCGGCGCGGCCTGGAGTAACGCGTGACCTGTTCCGAATTGCTCCGATTGCACCGCGAATCGGAGCGACGAGCGGTCGACCAGCCCCGCCTGCACCTGAGTCGCCTGGTGCCCGACGACGACCCCCGTGGTGGCTGGATTCATTGCCTCCGCCGCCCGAAGGACATGTTCAATCAACGCCAGTCCGGCCAGCCGATGCAGCACTTTGGGCTGCGACGACCGCATCCGGGTGCCTTGCCCGGCCGCCAGGATCAGGACGTGACGTGACATTCCAGCTAAGTTTCCGAGCGAGGCGTCCGTCTGGCGGTGTTACTTCGTCGGTCACAGCCCGCCTGGCTGCTCGCTCCGCGCCTTGCCAGACGAACGCCTCGCTCGGAAACTATCCGGGTCCAGTGTAATCGATTCGGCGGCGGGCGCCGTCAGCTCGAGACGCGAGGGGCTTACCGGGTCTCGATGGCGTCAAGGAAGGGCTGGCTTCCTCGGATGGGGTCGAAATCGGGCTCGTGTTTCGCATTGAGCCGGTTTCGTGGATTAAGTGCAATCGCCTTGCTCAAGTGTCGTCCCGCCGTATCCGCGTCAGGGCGCTGGGCATACGCGAGCGCCAGCATGTACTGCACGTGATCGTTGCTCGAATCTGCGGCCGCGGCGGTGCGGAGCAGTGCGAGTGCGCCGTCGACATCATGACGATTGAGTGCCAAGGTAGCCGCCAGGATTCTTTCGTCGGCGCCCTTCGGTGGCTTTGCTTGTGGACCGGTCGCTCGTTCGCACACGGCGATGTACAGACGCGCGCGTTCGTGCAATTCCCGCTCGTCCGGATACTGTTCGAGGAGCTGCCGGAACGCAGTGGATGCCGCGTCGTAGCGGTGCCGTTGGAGGGCCTTGAGACCCTTCTCGTACAACGCGACCGCCTTGGCATACGCGACCCCGACCTTCGCCACCGCCGGCGAGCGGGATGGGCGTTTGCGACTGCCAGCTGTCGTGCGTTTCTCCGCGGTGGCGACCTTTGGCCGCTTTGTCCGGGCCGCGGTCTTGGTCGCGGCGGCGCGCGCCGCGGGGCGTCGCTGCTTGGCCATTCGGTCTCCTTCGGTGCCGCCGTGGCGCGGGGTCTGGCGGACGATGATTAGATCGACCGGCAACGTTAGCAAACGGCTGCAGGTCGGTCAAGGCACCCCTTGTGGCGTGTTCCACGAGACCACGTTTTCGGTCTTTAGACCAATTATTTTAACTTGTGTAGTTCGGCGTACATGTTACGCGCGCTGAGGCCGTATTTTTGCGCCATCACTTTCATGGCAGTCCGCCGAGATCCCATTTGTTCTGTTGTTTGACCAAACTCGTTTTGCAAAATCGAATGTCCAGGCAATGCTGGCTCGACAGAAATCGACTGTGCTGGAGGCCAGACCACGCAGGTGTACTCGCCTCGCGGTGACGATATCGTGTCGATGTGCGTCGAAATAGGTCTTGTGACCAATTCTTCGTGGATCTTCGTGAGCTCTCGGCAGATGGAGACTTGACGGTCACCCCAGCATTCGCGCGCAATCCGCAACGTGGCGCGGATTCGGTGCGGCGATTCGAAGAAAATCAGGGTGCGCGTTTCAGAGGCGAGGTCCAGGCACCACTTTTTTCTGTCATTTGACCTACGAGGAGGAAACCCGACAAAAGTAAAACTGTGCGGAGGCGCGCCCGACGCAACCAGCGCGGCAATTGCTGCAGACGGCCCTGGTAGGGGCACGACCTGGACTTGGGCGTCAAGCGCTTGACGCACGAACACCAGGCCAGGATCTGAGACAACCGGGGTCCCCGCGTCAGACAGGAGCGCGATCGATGAACCCTCGAGAAGACGGGCCACCAGCCCCGGTGACTTCTGTCGTTCGTTGTGTTCGTGCAGGCTGGTTGTCTTGGTGCTGATCCCGTGATGCCTCAGCAACGTCGCTGTGTGTCGGGTGTCCTCGGCGGCGATCAGGTCGACTTCGCCAAGAATTCTGATCGCGCGGAGGGTGATGTCCTCCAGGTTCCCAATCGGGGTAGCGACCAGATAGAGCGTGCCAGACATCACGGGACGCGGAAGGCCCGTTATTGTAACATTCAACGGAGTGCACCGCTCTGGGCCCCCTGTGCTGACCAACCCGGGCTCTGCGGAAGACCGACCGGAACCGGGTCACGGAGGCGCCGCGCCGATTACGCATGTACACGACGGAACCCCTGTCACATCTGGCCGACCAGTACCTGGACTTTCTGCACGAGAGCGCCCCCGGCGCTGCCGCCGCCGATGGAGTCCATACGCACGACGACCGCCTTGAGGACCTCTCCCGAGCCGCCATCGAGACCAAAGGGCACGAACTGGGCGGATTCGCGCGTCGTCTTGACCGGATTTCCACTCGCAGCCTGACCGCCGAAGAGCAGCTCGAGCGCCGCATGCTCACCGATGACATCCGAGGCCGGATCTTCGAGCTTGAGGAAGTCCGCCCGTGGGAGCGTGACCCGCAGTTCTACGCCGCACTGCTGTCCACCACGCTCGCCCGCCAGGCGTTGTTCGATTTCGCGCCGGTCGAGGAGCGCGCCCGCCGCGTGGTCTCCAAGTTACGCCAGACGCCGCGGCTCATCGAGGCCGCACAGACCAACGTCGAAGACCCGCCCGGCATCTTCATCAAGACCGGAGCCGAGACCTTCGACGGGGTCGTGACGTTCATCGAACGCGACCTCCCCCGAGCCTTCCGGCAGCTGGCAGATCTGCACCTGCTCGGCGACCTCGCCGACGCGGCGACCGAGGCCACCGACGCCATCCGGCGGTACACCAGCCACCTGCGCGACACGCAGGCGCCTCACAGTCGCGCGACCTTCCGGCTCGGTCGCGAGCGCTTTGAAGGCCGGTTGCGACATCAGGATGGCATCGCCATCAGTGCCGAGCGGCTGCTCGCTATCGCCGAAGGCGAGTTGGTCCGTACCCAGGACAAGTTCCGGGAGGTGGCCGCCATAATTGACCCGGGGGCCGACGCCACTGACGTGTGGTCCGGCGTGAAGGCACAGCACCCCGCGCCCGGCGACTTGATCACGACAGTGCGGACCCAGCTCGACGACCTCCGGGCCTTTGTTGAGCGCCACGCGATCGTGACCGTCCCCGACGCCGAGCCGATCATCGTGGCCCCGACCCCGGACTTCTACCGCTGGACGGCCGCCAGCGTGTGGAGTCCAGGCCCGTTCGAGTCGAAGTCGTTGCCGTCGTACTACTACGTGACTGACGCCCATCCCTCGTGGTCCGCCGAGCGCGCCGAACAACATCTGCGTGACCTCAACGTGGCAACCCTCTGGTCGGTCTCCGTGCACGAGGCCTACCCCGGCCACTTTCTCAACCGCTGCCATCAGCGCGGGCTCCAACGGACCGTCCGGAAGTCGACCCTGTTCGCCCCCGTGTCCTTCGTGGAGGGGTGGGCGCACTACTGCCAACAGATGATGGTGGAAGAAGGTTTGGCGAAAGACAACGACCGTATCGAGCTCGGCCAGACCGCCGAAGTGTTGCTGCGTCTGGCGCGGATGGTTGTCGGGATACGCCTGCATACCGAGGACATGTCCGTCGAGCAGGGTGTCCGATTCTTCCAGGACGAAGCGCATTTGGAAGAGGGCAACGCGCGGCGCGAAGCGGAGCGAGGGACGTTTGACCCAGCCTACGTCCTGTACGCCGCTGGTCGCCTCATGTTGCGCAAGCTCCGCGCGGACCTCCAGGCCCGCGAGGGTTCGTCGTTCTCGCTCAAGTCATTCCACGACCGCTTGCTCGGGCACGGGTCGGTTCCGATCTGGCTCCATCGTACGCTGCTGCTCGGGGATACCGGCGACGAGCTGCTGGATTGACGCGTCTCCGGCCAGCCGGTACCATCACCTGTTCCGCCGTCGGCGCCAGGACATCCGGACCCAGGAGCCGGACAGCATCACATGCCACTCTACGAATACCAGTGCGACGCGTGCGGGCACCGTTTTGAGCAGATCCGGAAATTCTCCGACCCGCCGCTGACCGTCTGCCCCAAGTGTGACGGGGCCATTCGCAAGCTCGTTTCGTCCCCGGCCATTCAATTCAAGGGCACGGGCTGGTATGTCACCGACTACGCAAACAAAGGGCGGTCGGACACCGAGGCCTCCGAGGAAGGGAAGTCGTCGGACGAGAAGACCACCAAGACCGACACCAAAAAAACACAGAACGGCGAGTCGAAAGCCACGAAGGGTTCCGACACGTCCTCCTCCTCTACCCCCACAACGTCAAGCAAGAACGGCTCGTCGTCCAGCGACTGACACCCCCGCCCCACCATGCTCGATCCCGCACTGCTTCGTGACGAGGCCTCGGACGTCGCCACGCGCCTCGCCCAGCGAGGGGGCGGCCTCGACGACCTCGTGGGCGAACTGCGTCGACTGGACAGCGAACGCCGGGCCATCCTCCCTGGGCTCGAAGCCGCGCGGCACGCCAAGAAGGCGCTCGGGGTGCAGATCGGGAAAGCGAAACGGGATAGCCAGCCGACCGACGCGTTGATGGAGGCTGGCCAGGCGCACACCGCCACCATCGAGACCGCGGAGACCCGACTCGACCAGGTGGAACGGGCGCGCCACGCGCTCCTGCTCAAGGTGCCCAATCTCGCGCACGAATCGGTACCGATCGGGGTGGGCGAGGCAGACAACGTCGAGGTCCGCCGTCACGGCGAGCCACCCACCTTCGACTTCGCTCCCCAGTCTCACGCCGAGCTCGGCCCGGCGCTCGGGATCATCGACTTCGAGCGCGGCGCGAAACTGGCCGGTGCGCGATTCTC
>CAUZAY010000054.1:0-17521 GCA_963577695.1 Vicinamibacteria bacterium
GTCGGTAACTTGTTGCTCGCTCGCGCCTCCCGACGACGTCAAGAGCTCGCCGTTCGCCGCGCGCTCGGCGCCGGTCGTCTGGCAATTGCGAGACAGTTGCTGGCTGAGAGTCTCGTTCTGGCGCTGACGGCGGGGGTGGTCGGCACCGGACTGGCCATGTGGCTGTTGCCCGTGCTGGTGGCGGTCTCGCCCGGCGACATTCCCCGCATGAGCGAGGCGACGGTCGATGGTCGCGTCCTCAGGTTCGCGGTCTTCGTTTCGATGATGACCGCGGCAGTGGCCGGCCTGGCGCCCCTGACCCAGAGCCGCCGTGGCGATCTGCTCACCGCGCTCGGCATCTATACGGTGATTGCCTACCTGTTCGAGGCGCGCACCCGTGAAGTGGGGGTTCGGATCGCGTTGGGGGCGCAGCGCGGAAACGTCATCCAGCTGCTGTTGCGTCAGGGCTCACTCCCGGTCGGGGTCGGACTGGTCGTCGGCCTGCTCGCCACGATCGCGTCGACCCGATGGCTGACCAGTCTCCTGTTCGGTGTCACGGCGACCGACCTGTCCACGATCGGCGCGGTCATATTTATCCTGTGTGGCGTTGCTTTCCTGGCCATCCTGGTGTCCGCACGACGCGCGGCCCGCCTGGACCCAGTCGTCGCGCTTCGCCACGAGTAGCTCGGTTTCCGGGCGAGGCATCCGTCTGGCGGCGTTGCTTCGTCAGTCACAGCCCGCCTGGCTGGGTCTTCGCTAGACGGGGCTGCGCCCCGAACCCCACGCGACGGCTCCGCGGCGGCCCCTGAGTGCCCACTCCGCCGCCGCGTGGCGCGCATTATCGCGCGCCCGTGCCTGCCAGTCCGTCACACTGGAGCGGGCGGTGGGAGCGGGCATCTTGGTCCGGGAACCGTCGGAGACGAACCGGAGTGCCGGCGTGCCGCCCGCGAGGACCGTGCGCGGGCGCGGAGTTTTAGCGCCGGGTCTGGGACCAGCTTCGCGCGCGCTTTTCCCTCGGCGTCGGGACCAGGCACCCGTTAGCCCGCGCCAAGCGCTCTGGGGGCCAAGGTGAGGAGGGTTGGGCTCGTCGACCGGTTCGCGGACCGAGATACCCGCTCCCACCGCCTGAACGCACCGACGCGCCTGACCAGCCCTCCACCGGCCGGTTTCGACCCGGGGCCAGAACACCGCTGCGACCGAGACGTTTCTCAGGAGACAGGCGCCTCGCTGGGAAGCCGCACGAACTCTCCCATCCGGCTATACTGCGTCGACATAGATAACCCCCGAGGTATTCCATGACTGCACGCCGCGTTCTTTCGCTCATTCTCTTGCTCACCCTGACCACATTCACCACGCCGGTGCAAACAGCCGAAGACCTGCCCCGGGCGGAACCTGACGCCGTTGGCCTGTCGGCCGAACGACTCGCCCGGCTGACGGACGCGATGCAAGGCTATGTCGACGACGGCAAGCTGGCTGGCGGCGTGGTGCTGGTGGCGCGGCGGGGCCGGGTGGCGTATCTCAACGCGTTCGGTCAGCGGGATCTGGCGTCCGGCGCGGCGATGGGCGAGGACGCGATGTTCCGCATCGCGTCACAGACCAAGGCGATCGTCAGCACCGGCGTCATGGTGCTGCAGGAAGAAGGCAAGCTGCTGATCTCCGACCCGGTCGGACGCTACCTGCCGGAGTTCGCATCGACACAGGTCGCGGTCGCGCGGACGGATGGAGGCTACGACGTGGTCGACGCGCGCGGCCGGGTCACCATCCGCCAGCTGCTCACGCACACCTCGGGCGTCAGTTATGGCAACGGACCGGCCAGCGACCTGTGGGAAACGGCCGGTATTCAGGGGTGGTATTTCGCCGACCGCGACGAGCCGGTGGGCGACACCATTGCTCGGGTAGCAGGACTTCCGTTCGACGCCCACCCTGGCGAGCAGTGGATCTACGGATACAACACCGACATTCTCGGGGCGTTGATCGAGGCGGTCAGCGGGCAGCCACTCGACGAGTTCCTGGAGACCCGCGTGCTCGGTCCGTTGGGCATGGTCGACACGCATTTCTACCTGCCGCCCGCGAAGCGAGACCGGCTCGCCACCGTGTACTCGGCCGTCGATGGCGGTCTCGAGCGCGCCCCCGAACCGGGACACATGGTGGGACAGGGCGCCTACGCGGACGGGCCCCGGAAGAGCTTCTCCGGCGGCGCCGGGTTGCTGTCGACCGCCACCGACTACGCGCGGTTCCTGCAGATGATGCTCAACGGCGGCGAGCTAGAGGGCACGCGGCTGCTGAGCCGGAAGACCGTGGAGTTGATGACCACCAACCACCTGACCGACCAGCCGTTCCGGGCGGGTCAGGGATTTGGGCTTGGGTTTTCGATCGTCGAGAACGTCGGCGCCCGCGGCCTCCCCGGTTCGAAGGGCGAATTCGGGTGGGGCGGCGCCTACCACTCGACCTACTGGGTCGACCCGACGGAGGAACTGGTGGTGGTCTACCTCACCCAGCTGATTCCGGCCGGTGGGTTGGACGACCACGGTCGTCTCCGAGCCCTCATCTACCAGGCCATCACGGACTGAGCACGGCTCGTGTTCTCGCTTTCGCAACTCGCCCGGCTCACACCCCGTCGCCTCCTTCACTCGCTTGACGAGGCGGACGCGCTGCGCGCCGAAGTCGATCGGCTGCAAACGCGCGTGCGACAACTCGTGGCGGCGGACGCAGCCCGCTGGAGACGACAGGACAAGGACCCACAATAATGGCCACCGTCACTGCGTCACTGAAGAAAGGCACCTCGGTCGACATTCGCGCCCGACGGTTTCTCTGGCGCAGCGACGAGCCGCCGGCGGCGGGCGGGGCGGATTCTGGACCGACCCCGTACGAGTTCCTGCTCGGAAGTCTCGCGGCTTGCACGGCGATGACCCTTCGCATCTACGCGACGCATAAGGACCTCCCGCTGAGCGGTGTCGACGTGGAGCTCGAGTTCGACCGGGTCCATGCCGACGACTGTCTCGATTGCGACGAGGAGGCAAGCGGCGTGATCGAGCAGGTCCACAGCAAGGTCACGATTTATGGCGATCTGACCGACGCGCAGCGCACCCGACTGGCGCAGGTCGCGAGCCGCTGTCCGGTCCACAAGACCCTGGATCGGGGCCTGCAGATCATCGACGCGGTCAGCTTTCCGGACGCCGAGGGATAGGAACAGGCACGGCGGGTCTGAAGACCCGCCGCTACGTACACTTGCTACCACTCTTCCAGTTCGAACCGAATGTCGCGCCGCGCGGCGGTTGAGCGCAGATCGGCCATCGAAGCTGGATTCCCACAGGTCAGCAGCACACTACTTCCGGGGTCTACTCGCTCGCGAAGATCGCTCGCATGGACGTGGCGGGGCAATACCGGGTACACGAGTCGTGCGAGTGCCAACTCGGCCGCCACCCGCGACACGTCGCTCTTGGCGCTGGTCTGTTTGTCTTCCTCTGCCGTGGGCAGGCCATAGATGTGGCGCACGACGTTGTTGGCACGTCCCTGCCCAATCCGCGGGTCGATGGCGACGTCCTGGGACGGGCGGCTGATGGTGGGCACATACATGAAATCGAAGCGCCCGGCCGCCTCGATCTCGAACAGCGCGTCCTGGTAGGCCAGTTCGGGCGCGGTCCGATTGGTGTGCACGAGCGTGTAGCGACGGCCGTCGCTGCCGTCGCTCCGCGCCGCCAACTCCCGCACCATCGAGACAAACGGCGCCACGCCGGTCCCGGTGCCGACCATGAGCACGCTCTGGGCGTCCTGAACCCGGGTGTCGAGCGTAAAGTTCCCGGCGATGCGGTTGTGGTACGTCACATCGCAGCCGGTTTCCTGACCCACGCCGAAGAGGGCCTCGCTCAACCGACCCGGTAGACCGTGCACCCCGTCTTCGAGCGCAACAAGCAACTCGAGCCACCCATGTTCCTGCGTGTCGGAGGGGGCGGAGGCAATTGAGTAGGAGTGCGTTACCGGTCCAACGGTCTGTCGCCCCCACGGGTCATACTCCGGCTCGTAGGTCGGCTTGCCGTCCTGCCCGACGCCGGTCTTTCGGGTCAGCTTGCAGTCGTCCCGTCGAAGGGCGATGTATTGTCCCGCCTCGTAGTCCGGGAACTGGCTCTCGCCCTTCGGGGCCAACCGGAAGCGCATGAGACCCGGTGTGATCAGTTCCTTGTGCACCACGGTGCCGGTCTTGCGTTCTGCCATCACTCTCCTTGTCGAAGCAGCATGATGCCGGTCTGCGGCCGTTCCCGCAAGTTGCCGCGCGTGCCAAATTCACGTTGACTGTCTATGGGAGCACCGTTACACTGCTTCTTACATAGACTGTCTATGGTAACAGGAGACGCTAGATGTCGCAACGAAATCCCGAACTGCTGCGGGGCACGGTCGAGCTGCTGATTCTGACGGCAGTCAGTCATGGCCCGCAGCACGGGTTCGGTGTCGCACGGTGGATCGAGGCCACAACCGACAACTCGCTTCAGCTCGAGGAAGGGTCTCTGTATCCTGCCCTGCACCGAATGGCCCGGCGCGGCTGGCTGGAGGCCGAGTGGGGTATCTCTGACAACAACCGTCAGGTGAAGTTCTACGAGCTGACGCCGCAAGGGCACCAGCGCCTGGAGGCGGAAACCGCCGGCTGGAAGGAGTTCACGTCGGCCGTATCGAAAGTCCTCGCGACAGCCCCGGTGCCGGCCTAGCCGGCAGAGTAGGCGCATGGCGAACGCACCAATGTGGCGGCGCCACCTCAGATTCTGGGGCTCAGACCCGAGGGCGGATCTCGATCAGGAGTTCGGCTTTCATCTCGACGCACTGACCGAGCGACTCATCGCGCAGGGGAAAACGCCGCACGAGGCCCAGGCGGAGGCGGCCCAGCGCTTCGGAGACCGAGAGCGAATGCCTCACGATCGACACCGACTGGGAGCAGCAGAAACGATGGCGTCAATGGCTTGATGACCTCGTGCAGGACCTCGGTCTGGGCGTCCGCACATTGTCTCGGGCCCCAGCCTTCACCGGATTCGCCTGTCTCATCCTCGCGCTCGGCATCGGGGCGACCACGACCGTCTTCAGCGTGTTCAACGCGCTGCTGTTCCGACCACTGCCCTATCCGGACCCGGAGCGAGTCGTCAGCATCGTCCGCGCGGAGGCGCTGGGCGTGGGGCACATCCACGACCAGCAGACCGTCGCGTTTCTGCGTGAGCGTGCCGACTCCTTCGTGGCCCTGACCGGACTCGGCGTCAGTCCTGGGCTGAATCTGAGCAGCGACCATGGCACCACCCACGTCAACAATCTCGAAGTCACGGCCGGTTACTTCCAGGTGTTGAGCATCCAGCCGCTCCTGGGTCGCGGGTTCACGCTCGACGATGAGCTGACCCCGAACACCGTCGTCCTCAGCCACGAGCTCTGGGTCCGCCACTTCGAACAGAATCCGGACGTCGTAGGGCAAGGGATCCGACTGGGCGGAACGGTCCATACGGTCATCGGGGTGACGCCGGCTGGACTCTGGACGTTCGAACGGCCTGACGCCTGGACACCGTTTCGACCGGACCCCAGCGGGAGCGATCGGAACTACCGGCTGATGGGTCGGCTCGCGCCTGGTCGAACCACGAGTGAGGCATCCGCTGAGCTATCGGTGCTCGCGGCGGAGCTACGGATCGACCATCCGAGCGCCGTGCGGGATCGCGAGCGGTTGGTTGCCCAGGCGCACCAAGCGACCTTGGCCACGGGGACACTCCCCGTGATGTGGCTCCTCGCCGCGGCCGTCCTCATGGTGCTGCTGGTCGTGTGCGCGAACACGGCCGGCTTGCAACTCGCGCGTGGTGCGGGACGCAGCCGGGAGCTGGCGGTCCGGGCGGCGCTCGGTGGCGGCCCCGGCCGGCTCATCCGGCAACTGCTGACCGAGAGCCTGATCATCGCCCTGGCCGGTGGGTCAGTCGGCGTGCTCGCGGCGCATGCCACTATCCCAGCGCTGGGGCGACTGCAACCGGTGATGGCGACGTGGGACGTAGCTATTGATGGTCGCGTCCTCCTCGCAGCGCTCTGCCTGTCGGTGGGGACCGGGTTGGTGTTTGGTGTGCTTCCAGCCTGGCGGGCGACCCGGTCGGACCCCAGCACGGCACTGCAGCAGGCGGTCCGCGCGGTGCGACATCGGCTCAGGCGCCATGGATGCGTCGCGTCCTCATCGTGACCCAGAGCAGCCTGTGCACAATGCTGCTCGTCGGGGCCGCCCTGTTCATCCGCACCTTCGTCAACCTGAGCGCCAGCGACGTGGGTTTCAATCCATACAACGTGTTGACCGCGCGCGCGTCATTGCAGGGTCCGAGCTATCAGGATGCCGCCCAGGTCGCCCTGTTGTATCAGCGGACGGTGGAGGAACTCGAGAGCCTCCCCGGAGTCGAAGCGGCGGCCGTGACCAACAACCTGCCGGTGGACCGCGGGCTGAATCTGGTACTCACGCTGGTCGCCGACATCGCGATCGAGCCGGCTGCAATCGACTGGCGGTACGTGACACCGGACTACCTGCGGGTCCTCGATATTCCGCTCGTCTCCGGGCGATCGTTCTCGTCAGCCGACACCCGAAACGGCACCCCGGTCGCGATGATCAACGAGGCCTTCGTCCGACAGTTCGGCGCCGCGCGCGAGGTCATCGGCACGCACCTGCAACTACTCGAGTACCGCCCCGAGTTGGCAGACGCCCCAAGGCAGATCGTCGGCGTGATCGGCGACGTCCGCACGCGAGGCGTCTCCCAGACCCGCCCCACCATGTTCGTGCCGGTCGCCCAGGTCCCGAGCGACCTGCTGGGCGTGGCCCACAGTTACTTTCAGGTGAACTGGGCACTACGGACGCAGGACGGAGTGAGGGGACTGAACCTCGCGATCGACGACATCATCAGGCGAGCCGATCCGCAGCTTCCCCTGACCGCGTTTCGGACGATGGATGAGGTGATCTCCGGTCAGTTGACCGGGCCCAGCTTCCAAGCGCTGCTGTTGACCCTGTTCGCCGTCGGTGCGCTGGTGCTGGCCGCGACCGGGCTCTACGGCCTGGTCTCCCACATGGTGAGCCAGCAGACCCGCGACATCGGTATTCGACTCGCGCTCGGGGCCTCATCACAGCAGGTCGTGGCGTCGTTCAGTCGGCAAGCCATCTAGCTCGCCGGCGCCCGCGGTCTGACGGGACTTACTGGTGCCGCGCTCCTGACCCGCCTATTGCGCCAGTTCCTCTTCGGGATAGAACCGCTCGACCCGGTGGCGATGGTTGCCGTCGCCCTCGTCCTCGGCCTGGTCTGTTTCGCCGCCACCTGGATTCCGGCTCGACGCGCGACGCGCATTGACCCGATGGTGGCGTTGCGCGCTGAGTAGCATCGCCCCCCTTGTCACGCGCAGGCCTCAAGAAAAAGGCGGCGCCCCGATCAGTCGGGACGCCGCCTCCACTTCTTCTGCTCTCCTGAGGAAACGGCAGCCGTGGGATCGTAGCAAGCCCCTTCAGGGGCGCTGATCGTTCAGCGGGCCTAAAGGCCCTTGCTACGGACGCCAGCTGGGCGTGACCCGTTTCCTGCCTGAGGCCTCACGCCCCGCGTGTGACGGGCTGCCCCCGGCTACTGGGGCAAGCGTAGCGCCACGAACGAGCCGGGGAACTGGGCACCCCCGCCTCGACCGCCTCGACCCCCGCCCCCACGCCCGCCGACCGGTGCGACGATGTACTGGACGCCGTCGTGCATATAGGTCATGACGGCGGTGTTGGTGGGCGCCGGAATGTCGACAGTGCCAATCCGCTCACCTGTCATCTTGTCGTGCGCATGTAGCACAGCCGCCCCGCCGCGGCCTTCCCCGTAGATGAGCAGCGACTTGGTGGTGACCGGGGTCGGGTGCGACGGCGACCCGGTGTTTCCGATATCGACCCCCTGCAGCGCCGCGTGGTTCTTGATGCGGTCCGGCGTATCGCCGTTCGGAATCCACCACAGTGTCTCGCCGGTGTTGAGGTCAATAGCGGTGATACGCGCATAGGGCGGCTTGAACAGCGGCAGCCCTTGTGGTCCGCGGACGCCGCCGGGGCCCGCGACCCACTCCATGACGGTCTTCCCAATCGGGTTCGGGTCTTCGGCATCAGCCGCGAGCCCCGGCGTCAGCATCGGGGCCGAGCAGGCCTTCGTCGACGCCACATACAGGATCCCGGTCTCGGGGTCGATCGAAGAACCGCCCATGATGTTGGTGCCACCGTTCGACCCAGGGCAATGAATGGCGGCGCGCTTGCCAAGGTCGTTCCCCCGATGCAACGGCGGCGTGAAGAGCGGCCCATACTCGTACCGCTCGAGAATCTCGGTCGCCTCGGCGCGCAGTGCCGGAGTGAAGTCAATCAGCTCGTCCACGCTGACGTTCTGCATCTCGTAGGCGGCCGGCTTGGTCGGGTGCGGCTGCGTCGGTGAGTACCACTCGCCAGGAACGTGGCCCTGGGGCGCCGGCCGCTCCTCGATGGGCCAGACCGGCTCGCCGGTGGCCCGGTTGAGCACATAGGCGTAAGACTGCTTGGTGGTTTGCACCAGCGCCGGGATCCGCTGGCCATCCACCGTGATGTCGACCAGGTTGGGCGCAGTCGGATTGTCGTAGTTCCAGATGTCGTGATGCACCGTCTGGAAATGCCACCGGCGCTCTCCGGTCCGGGCGTCGAGCGCCAGGATGGTGGTGGCGAACAGATTGTCACCCGGGTGGAACCCACCCCAGAAGTCGTTGGTCGGGGGGTCGGTGGCGACATACACCAGACCCAGTTCCGCGTCGGCCGACAGCGGCGCCCACGCGGACACGTTGCCGGTGTAGGACCACGCATCGCTTTCCCAGGTGTCGAACCCGAACTCGCTCTCCGACTGCGGAATGACGTTGAACTTCCACAGGAAGTCGCCACTCGTCGCGTCGTATCCCAACACGTGCCCCGGGACGTTCTCGCGGCGGGTCTGCTGGTAGCCCTGCTCATGAGAGTTGCCGATGACGACCACGCCATTGGTCACGATCGGGGGCGACGAGTTGGTGATGTACCCAACTTCCGCGGGCAGTCCGTCCGTCGGGTGATACTCGTAGCCGAAGTTGGCCAGCAGGTCGATGGTGCCGTTGTCGCCGAAGCTCGGGATCGGGATGCCGGTATCGGCGTCCAGCGCGTGCAGGAAGAAGGCCGGGGACACGATGTAGATGCGTCCCTCCCCGTTCACCTCTTCATACGCGACACCCTTGCCGTAGCTCTTGCGCATCGAGTCTTCCCAGCGCTTGGTTGAGGGCTCGCGGAACGTCCAGAGCGTCTCCCCGGTCGCCGGGTCGATGGCAACGACAGTGCGTCGCTCGCCCGCTACCGAATAGAGCGTGCCCTTGGCATAGATGGGGGTCGAGCGCATGATGTTGTACACATGCGGCCCGAAGTTGTCGCCGCGCCAGGCCCATGCCACTTCAAGATCTTCGAAGTTGTCGGCGTTGACCTGGTCGAACGGCGCGTAGCGACTACTCGCGGCGTCGGCGCCCCAGTGGGTCCACCCACCGTCGTCCTGGGCTATGACCGGCGCTGTGGTCAGCATCAACAATGACGCCACCGCCGCCACCGTCAATCCGGTGTGATCGGAACTCTTCACGTAGTTTCTCCTTGCCTCACGCGAACAGGGAGCGCTCGCACTGACCAAAAACGAACCTCTATCTTATCCATACGCGCCGCAGAGACCAACGTTTGCGGCGATTGTCGCGGCGAACGCGACAGCCCCAATGAGACCCGCCAGGACGCGTATAGTGAGGACATGCCAAACGACACCGCACCGACCCGCATCACAGTCGCCCCCGGCGGTCCCTATATCGTGGAGGAGGTCTCCGAGCTGACCGGCGCCGACGGGCAGCCGGTGTCGGTCCAGCCTCGAATGGCCCTCTGTCGGTGCGGCAAGTCCGCGAACAAGCCGTTCTGTGACGGCGCGCACGCGGCGGAGGGTTTCGCCGGTCAACCGGCTGAGAAGGTCGGCACGTCGAAAACGCGGCTCTACCGGGGCCACGAGGTTACGGTCGGGTACAACCTCACGATCTGCGCGCACGCCGCCGCCTGCGTGACCGGACTGCCAGCCGTCTTCGACATGAACGCGCGACCCTGGATTCAACCGGACAACGCGGAGGCGGACGCCGTCATCGGCGCCGTCCGGGCCTGCCCCTCAGGCGCGTTGAGTTACTCGATCGAAGGGGAAACCCCGACCGACCCACCGACCCCAACCTCGATCACCGTACTGCCTCAGGGACCGTTGGCGGTGGATGGCCCGGTCGAACTCATTGGCGCCGGCATTCAGCGGGCCGATGGCGGCTCGGACACCAAGTGCACCCTGTGCCGGTGCGGGGCCTCTCAGTCGATTCCATTCTGCGACGGCAGCCACGCGACCAGTGGGTTCCGTGATCCGGCCTAAGCCGACCTCGCCAGGCGCGAGGGAGCATGCAGGCGGCATGTGACCGTGTTGAGGCTCCCCGCGCCAAACCCGTCCCTCTCACAGAACCGGTTTCCTGGAGGCGTTCGTCTCCTGAGGAAACGGCGGCCGTGGGATCATAGCAAGCCCCTACAGGGGCGCTGATCGTTCAGCGGGCCTAAAGGCTCTTGCTACGGCCGCCAGCTGGGCGTGACCCGCTTCCTGTCCGAGGCTTCAGCCCCGCGTGTGACGGGCTGGCAAGGCGCAAGGGAGCAGCCAAGCGGCATGTGACCGTTGAGCTCCCCGCGCCAAACCATCCCTCTCGCAGAGCCGGTTTCCTGGCGGCCATTTGGTTGAGGGCATGGACCCCCGAGCGCATACCCATCCAGCCAGTGACGAGGCTCAGAGTGATGCCGCCCAGGAAGCAGCCACCCATCAGCAGTTGCTCACCGGACGACAGTGACACCTGACGGACGGTTGACATCAGGTACATCGTGAACCGCCGACCTTGCACGTCGAAAATCTTGCTCCAGAAACCGCCGGCAGCGCGCAACTCGCCCGTGTCGTACTGGCGGTGGTCGCAACGCAGGCATCTGTAGCGGGACGACATTGGGTTCTCTGGCATCTGTCCCTCCTGATCACGCTACGCCAGGCCCGGCATGGTATTCGTTGCTGGCCGGCCGAGCGGTCGGCGCCCTCCGTGTCATGCGGTGGAGATCACGCCGTCTGGGGCCGGAGGCACTCCGAGATCAACTCCCGGACGTTGGAGGGCGAACACGCGAGCGGGCGGCTCTAGCGATCCGCCATCGTCGTTCAGTCGACGGCTTAGATCAGGCAAGAGAGAGATGTGGCTGGGACGCAGGGATTCGAACCCCGATTAGACGGACCAGAACCGCCTGTCCTACCATTGAACGACGTCCCAACGACAGTCGCACCATCGATTATATCGAAGGGTGAATGCGACGGGCAACGCCGGTGGCGACGGCGGCGAGCGAGCGGGCGGCGATCACATCGAGTTGAGCTGGAACTTCTGGAGCGCGGTGATCTGCGCCAGGCCCTGGCGCGCCAACGCCTCGGTGCGGGGGCTGGGCTTGAGCTCCAGGACCTCGACCAGGTGCTGATAGGCGGCGGTCGGCTGCCCAAAGGCGCGAAGCTGGAGCAGGCCGGCGCCGACGTGGGCGTCAGCGGCGCCCTCGCCGATCGGATAATCGGCCAGGTGTCGCTGGAAGACGGCGAGGGCGGCGTGGATGTGTCCCCTGGCTGCCATCCAGTTGCCGAGCAGCAGGGACTGGCGTTCGGTCATCGCGCGCGTCGTCTCCCGCGTTGACAATCCGACATACAGACGTGCGGCCGCCTCGAAGTCGCCATCTTCGATCAGCGCGGCCAGGCTACCCGGCGGCTCGTGGTGCGCACCGGGCGCCGGCTGCGTGCCGAAGTCGGTCGGTCGGGTCAGGACAGCGCCGCGGTTGGCCACCCAGGCCACGACCACGCCACCAAGAAATCCGCCGATGTGCGCGCCATACGCGACCCCTCCGCCGGGCGTCCCAGCCGTGGCCACCAGCGGCAGGATGTTATCGACGATCACGTAGAAGCCCAGCACCCAGCGAGCTGGCGCGTAGATCACGTTCATGAAGAACGGGAACAGCATGACCCAGAGCCGCACCCGATTGCGGGGGAACCACACGAAGTAGAAGCCCAAGACACCGGAGATCGCACCCGAGGCGCCCAGCAGGGGAAGCGGGGAGGACCCGGCGATCAACAGGTGAAAAAGCGTGGCGGCCACACCGGTGCCGAGATACGCGATCAGGTAGCGCATCCGACCCAGGCGGTGCTCGACGTTGTCGCCGTAGATCCAGAGGAAGAGCATGTTGCCGGCGAGATGGAAGAAGCCGGCGTGCAGGAACATCGCGGTCAGAAGGTCGAGCGTCTGTGGTGCGACAGGCCGGAAACCCCACTGGAACACAAACAGGTCGTACTGGCTGAGTCCCCGGAGGATCGCGTCGACCGCGCGGGGAGACAGCGGTCGCGACATCGCCTGCTGGAGGGCCGTGAGGTACTCCACAACCACCGGGTCGCCCGGCTCGGGACCGACGAAGCTGAGCGGGAGCGTGACGAACAGGTAGGCGGCGCAGTTGACCGCGATCAACGCGTAGGTGACAACCGGAACGGAACTGGGATTGGGCTCGTCGCCGAGCGGCAGAATCATCTGGAGTGGGGCGGCAACCGGACCACGTGTCACGGGTCCACCGGCCATGGCCCGGTTCGCAGAACTCTCCTCACCCTAGGATACATCCGCCGGGGGGGCACGACGCGGCATCCGAGGTCGCGGGGCGCCATCAGGCGAGTCCGTTCCGGATGCCCATCGTTGCACGCCATTGCCCGTCCTGCGCGGTTTCTCCGCGGTGCACGGCCGGATCGCAAGAATCCGAACCGATACGTACTCCAGAGCAACCACGCATGTACTACCGAGTGCCCGGCACCAACGGCGAGACGACCAGTGCGCTGGACGCGAACTTGGTGTACTCCAAGTTTCTGTTCGTCACGTTGCGCCGCGAGGACGCGCGCGCGCGGGCCACGCTTCGCGAAGCAGGATCCTGTATTGCGCGCGGATTCGTCAACGACTTCCACGCCAATGGGAGCCCGAACTTACCGTCACACGAAACGGTCCAGTTCCTAGTGGCGGCCACCCCGCCGCGGTGCAGCGACGGCCTGCTGTCGGCGGAGTGTGTGGCGCACGTGACCACGAAGTATCGGCCACGGCTGGGCGAGATTGAAGCGGAACTTGGGCGCCGACTCGGGGACATGGCCACCGTCCGGGCCATCGATGGGTCAACGAGAGCCCCGCGGTACACCAGCGCCGCATTGCAGGAGTACGTGGACAAAGGCGCCGCCGCGCGGCAGTCGGGCCGGTCGGCGGGGAACGGCATCATCATTCCGATGAGCAAGACGGCGGCCTGGTGGAACATGAGCATGCTGGAGCGGCACGCCTACTTCTATCCGCATGTCGATCAGGAGCAGGGTGGTCAGGTAGCAGGTCACGCGCAGGCGGCCGAGGCCGGCATTCAGACGATCTACCGCCGGCTCTACCACAACCCGGACGGGTATCAACGCACGGACGAGTACGACTTCGTCACCTACTTCGAATGCGCCGACGAGCACCTGGCGACATTCGACCTCGTTCGACAGGCCCTACGAGACGAACGCCGGAATCCCGAATGGCGGTTTGTCGTCGAAGGTCCTGAATGGCGGGGACGACGGGTCCTGCGCTGGTAACCAGCCTCCACGTTCCCCACCCAGCAGACGCCACACTATGGGACCCGCCGCTTTGGCGAGAGGTCAGAGGTCGAGTTGCGCGAGTCGACGCGCGATCTCGTCGCGCGTCGTTCTAAATCTGACGAGTTGATCGGCCGCGGTCCCGGGCTCGCCGGCCGGGTCCGGAAGCGCCCAGTGCAGCCGCGTCGCGACGGCGCCGAGGACGGCCGGGCAGACCTCGTCCGCGCAGAGCGTGACGACGGTACCTACGCCAGCCGGGTCGATGGTATCCACATGCTTCGAGCCCTGACCCGAGATGTCGATGTCGAGCTCTGCCATGACCGCCACCGCATACGGGTTGAGGGCACTGGGCGCCGACCCTGCGCTTTGCACCAGGAGGCAGGCGCCGAAACGGGCCCGCGCCAACCCTTCGGCCATCTGGCTGCGAGCCGAGTTGGCAACGCACAGAAACAGCAGGCCGGACCGGAACGGCCGTGGATTGGGCACGGTGGGCTCGGACATCAGAGGATCTTGACTGGGCGGTGTCACCTGGTCAATTCGGCGACGTCGAGGGTTTCGTCCAGCCGCGCGTGTGTCTAGCGTCATTCGGGGGCGAATGCTCTATGCGTTCATGGCCTGCCGGACTGCTGTTGATCGCGGTGCTCGGGTGCACGTCGGACGACGGCGCGGGCACGACGGCGGCGCCCCCCCCGTTCGAGCGAGCTGAACCCGATGATCGCGCTGCAGCAACGCGACCAGCCGGTGTTCGGTCTCTACGCGCCACGGGCGCGGCAGCGCTCGGCTGGGGGAGCGGAGGACCCGGGGCCGGTCAAGATGGCACAACAACTGGCCGGCGAGACGATCGCCTACGAGCGAAGCAACTTCGTGTTCGTCGGCAGCATGGAGGGTGGTGTAGAACGCGGATTGCCGGCGTTTACGGAGTTCATGTCCGCGATGCGTGATGCGGGCAGTACGGCGGAGACCCATACGCTGGTCGTGAAGATGCAGAACATCGCGGAAGACCCGGATGCCGTCGCCCATGTCGGCCAGCCACTGAACGCCGGGGTCAGCGCGATCGTGTTCGTCGGCGTAGAGTCGGTGGAGGAGCTGCGCCTGGGGCTGGACGCGATGCGGTTCGGGTCGAACGGCGGGACTCGACGTGACGACGTGGGATGGGCGCCCACCTACTGGGACCTGACCGAGGAGGAGTACCGCAAGAGAGCGGATCTCTGGCCGCTGAATCCAGACGGCGCACTCGTCAACCACACGATCATCGAAAGCCACGAAGGGCTCGCGCATGTGCGGGAGATTGCCGCCGTGCCCGGGGTCGGGGTGCTGTGGCCCGGGGCCGGCACATTGCGACGACTGTTCAACTCGACCGACGCCGATGGGCGTCGGCAGGTGGACATGGAGGCCTGGGAGGCCGCGACCCAGCAGGTCCTCTCGGCGTGCCAGAAATTCGATGTCGCGTGCGGCTATCCCGCGAACGCCGATGACATCGAGACACGCTTGACGCAGGGCTTCAGTGTGTTCGTGATGAACTGGGGCGAGAACGGGTTCGAAACGGTCGAGAAAGGACGGGCCGCCACGGGTCGCTAGGCTTCTTGGCGATCCGTCCGTCTGGCGGTGTTGCTTCGTCGGTCACATGCCGCCTGCATGCTCCCTCCTCGCGCCTAGCCAGACGAACGGCTTGCCAAGAAACCGCTCTGGTGTGTTTCCGCACCCGGCTAGGTTTTCGGGGCGGGGCATCCCGCGCTTCGACACCCGCTCCACGTCGTTGTTCAGCGGCCTCTTGAGCGCCCGCCCCCCAGGCGAGTGCGGGCACCTACCGTGAAGCCGGCACGGCGGCGACGGGCCCGCGCGGCCCCCGGATGAACGCACTCATGAACGCGCCGTCGATGTCGGCCGCGTCCGCCTCCGGGACCAAGCCTACGTCGGCGAGGAACGCGCTGGCGTCAGCCGCCCCGTAGATACGGGTTGGCTCCACCTCGACGTCGACGAACCCCGCGGCGGCGAGTCTTCCGCGGTAGTCAGATTCCTCGAGCGCTCCGGCAACGCAGCCGACCCACAACTCCATACTCCGGCGTAGGTCGTCGCCGACCTCACGCCGACGCACGACGTCAGAGACGGCCAAGCGGCCTCCCGGTTTCAGCACGCGCTTGGCTTCCGCAAACACACGGTCCTTGTCGACCGACAAGTTGACGACGCAGTTCGAGATGATGACGTCGACCGATGCGTCAGGGAGCGGGATCGCTTCGATGGTCCCCTTCAGGAACTCCACGTTGTCGAGACCGGCAGCCTGTTGGTTCTTTCTGGCCAGCGCCAGCATCTGATCCGTCGTGTCGAGCCCATAGGCCCGACCGGTCGGACCGACGCGGCGGGCCGAGAGCAGCACATCGATGCCGCCGCCCGAACCGAGGTCCAGCACGGTCTCCCCGGGTCGCAGTTCGGCCAAGGCAGTCGGATTCCCGCACCCGAGCGACGCCGTCACCGCCTGGGCGGGCAGGGTGCGCACCTGGTCGTCATCGTACAGGTCGTCAGTGATCGGATCGGTGCCGCTACAGCCACCGCCGACGGGCCGCAACACGAGGCCTGCGCGCCGGCATCGACGTGCTCGGCGATCTCTCCATACTTTCTTCTCACGACATCGGTGATTTCGTTGTCTGTCATCTTGGTCGAGGTCCTCAGTCGAGTGTCTTGGGTTGTCAATGTATTCGTATACACGAATATAATAACCATCGTATGCACTCGCATTACATCTGTCAAGGCGAATACAATCGATGACAAAGGGAGGCACGCCGGTGAATCGCATCGAGTTGATGGAAACGGTATTCAAGGCGCTGGCCGACCAAACCAGGCTCCGTATCCTGAGCCTGCTTAGCGCCGGCGAGGTCTGTGTGTGCGATATTCACGAGAGCCTGCGCATCCCACAGCCGACCGCCTCGCGACATCTCGCGTATCTGAAACGGGCCGGTCTGGTCGCCGACCGACGGGACGGACTGTGGGTGCACTACCGGCTGGCCCGCCCACGTGACGCCGTGTTACGCACGGTGCTCGAATCGACGATGCACTCCCTCACCCATCTCCCGACGACGGCGCGGGACCGCCAGCGCCTGTGCTGCAATACCGGACGTGACCTTCCCGCCATGGACGCCGCGCCGGGACTCCCCTGCTGCGAGTGCTGATGGCATGACGCCTCACCTCGCGCAGCTCAACATTGCCCGGATGCGGGCGGCCGTTGGCCGACCCGGTCATGGCGCAGTTCGTGGCCCAGATCGATCAGATGAACGCGGCGGCGGAGGCGGCCGACGGGTTCATCTGGCGACTCGTGTCGGACGACAGCGAAGCCGCCTCGTTCAGCGTGTTCGGCCAACGGAACCTCCTGTTGAATGTGTCTGTCTGGGCGTCGATTGACGCGCTACGCGACTATGCCTACAAGAGCGTGCACGCCGGCCCCCTCCGCGATCGGAAGCAGTGGTTCCTGCCGATGGACGGCCCGTCTTCGGTCCTGTGGTGGGTTGCGGCAGGACACCGCCCGACTGGGGACGAAGGCAAGGCCCGGCTGGAACGGCTGGCGCAGCACGGCCCCACCGCGGCCGCGTTCACCTTCGGGCGGCGGTTTCCGCCCCCCGACACCCACCGCCACTCCGACCTCTCGGGTAATCAGCGGTGACTCGTAGTGAAACCGGAGCGGCCTCGTCTCGACGCCTGACCAAGGCGCGCCTGCAGGAAGGGGTCGATGCCCTGTGCGCCGTGGACCCTGATCTGGCTCGAATCGCCGAGCGGTTCGGGCCGCCGCCGCTGTGGGGACGAGCGCCCGGATACGCCACGCTCGTGCGGATCATCCTGGAGCAGCAGGTGTCGCTGGCCTCCGCCAAGGC
>CAUZAY010000055.1:0-17483 GCA_963577695.1 Vicinamibacteria bacterium
CGGACACATCGTCGCCGGCGCTTGCTACGAGGGCGCTCTGGCAGGCGCGGTTAGCCGGCGACTTAGCGCGTGAGGCGCTCGTACACGTCGAGCGCGGCGGTGGTCATCTCGCTGGTTGTGTAGCGCTCGCGGACCGCGGACGCGGCCCGTCGCCCCAGGTCGCAGACGCGGTCGCGATCCTCGGCGAGTTGACGCAGGGTCTCCTCGAGTTCGGCAAGATCCTCCGGGGCGACCAGCACGCCCCCGCCGGTCCGCTCGATCAGCTCGGTGTAGGAACCGCGGCGAGGCGCCACAACAGGGACCCCACAGGACATGGCCTCGATGAGCGACATCCCTTTCGGATCGTCGTAAATCGCCGGCACGACGAACAGATCGAGCGACTGCAGGAAGCGGACCTTGTGATCCAGGTCGAGCTCACCTCGATAGTGAATCTCGCTCCCGAGCCCCCATCCTTTTACCTCCCGCTCGATCGATTGCCAGTATGAGAGATGCTCGCCGCCCAGGTAGCCGGCAACCTCGATACGACAGCCTGCCAACGCGCCCCGCTCGCGCAGGTTGCGATAGGCGTCGACCAGCAGATGCAACCCTTTCTCGGGAGCGATCCGACCCAGGTAGCCCATCGTGAACGGTACCGAAGACTCTGCCACTGCGGGCACGAACGTGTCGGGGTTCACACCGAGCGGAACGACGTGCATTTTCGCCCCGGGAATGCCTAGATACTGCGTCATGCGGCCCGCGTAGTAATCGCTCACCGCGATAAACGAATCCACCTGGGAAAGGTGCGACTGGATCAGCTGCTTCGCTCTCGAGCGATACGGCTCGAGGAGCCCCTCCATGAAGATGTCCTCACCCTGCAACGTGCAATTGATCGGGCATCCCAGCGCGTGCTTGAGAGGGCCGGCGATGGCGATCAGCATGGAATTCGAAATGTCGAGCACGTCGGGGCGTGGCTGGCCTTTCAGCCAGTGCACCAGCTTGTCGAGTTCTTTCCGCTGATGGCCGTGGGCGCCCTCGAGGACCGACACGGTCAGGGACCCCAGCTGCGACGGACTGGTCCCGACGGCACGACCGGCCACAGCCCGAAGCAGCCAGGGCGACTCCCACAATCGGTCCAACAACCAGGGGGTCTTGCGAAACAGCGAGACATACTGCTCGAGATACACGCTGATGCCGCCGAAGAACACGCGAGGCTGGCTGACGTTGGTCTCGTCGGTCCGGGTTGGAGTGTAGAGCGGCAGCAGGGTGACGTCGTGACCGCGACCGCTCAATGCGGTCGCCAGCGCGTTGTCGCGGAGACAGCTGCCGCAATACATCCCCCCCGCGCCGGCTGTAATGTAGGTGATTTTCACGTCTGGCTGCGCTCCGCAGCCGCTGATTATAGCCGCGATACGCGGGTCAGTCTGCGGCGATGCAATACAGTGCCCGTGCGCCACGGAGATACAGCTCGCCATCGACGACTGCCGGTGAGGCGTCGAACTGGTCGTCGAGCGTGTTGGTGGCCAGAATCTCCAGCACCGGCCCGGTGCGCAACACCACCGTGGTCCCCTCGCGGCTGGTCACGTAGAGGCGGTCGTCAGCGACCACCGGCGACGCATACACGCTGCGGATGCCCGGGAGCCGCTCGGGACCGTAGTGGCGTGCACCAGTGTCGGCGTCGAAGCTGGTCAAGATGCCGTTGTTGCTTTTCAACAGATACAGCAGGCCGTCGTGCACCACCGGCGACGGCACGTAGGGGGTGTCACGATCCACCGACCACCGCACGGCGTCGGTGCCCGAAATATCTCCGCGCGCCTGCGCCAGGTCGATGGCGGCGAGGCGGTTCCCCCGGAAGCCGCTGGTCACGAACACCACACCGTCGGCCGACACCGGAGACGGAATGGCGTTGAGGGTCACCCCCTCGTCCTGCCACACGAGACGGCCGGTGTCGACATCGTAGGCCCGGACCGCGCCGGTGGCGCTGGTCACGACTTGCGCCCCGCCTTCGACCTCCACCACCAACGGGGTGGTCCACGAGGTCATCTCGTCGCGCGGTGTTCGCCAGTGCTCACGTCCCGTTCGCTTGTCAAAAGAAACAATGAACGAGTCACCCTCGTGGTCCCAGAGCGCGATGAGCCGATCCTGATACAGCACGGGCGACGCGCCCTCGCCAAAGCCCATGCGTATACGCATGTCGCCCAAATCCGTGTCCCACAGCGGTTTCCCGTCGAGGTCGTAGCAGTAGAGCCCGCGTGAGCCGAAGAACGCGCACAACACCTCCCCATCGGTGACCGCCGACGGCGAGGCCCACGTGCCGGTCCCATGCCGACCTTCGTGCGGCAATTCTTCGTGAGTCACTCGCTCCCACACGACGTGTCCGTCGCTTCGATCAAGCGCCAGCACTACAAACTGCTGGGCATGCGAGGCACCGGCGCCCCCAAGGATCCGTCGCCGAAGACGCGAAAACACCCCGTCGGAGGAGGACACCTCGTCGCCCACCGATACCGCCGTCAGTACGAACACCCGGTCACCCCAGATGACCGGGGTCGCCGACCCCAGGCCCGGGATTTCCGCCTTCCACCGAACGTTGGACGTCTCGCTCCACGACGTCGGCGGGTCGGCGTGTGGCGCCGCGCCGGTGCCGTGTGGTCCGCGCCATTGGGGCCAGAACCGTTCGGTATCCGGCGGGGTCTGGGCCGCCCCCGGGAGCGCGGCCCACGCCGACAGGCACAACACCAACATGCCACTCCAACGCCATTGCGAGCCCACCATTCGTTTCATGTCACCACCGGCAGCCTTCCGGGTCCGTGCCCCAATGCTCCTAGTATAAAATCTCATCCATGATGACATTGATTCGTTCGTGTGCTCCCGAACTGGTAACGGCCGCCATGTTCGTCCTCGGTTTCGCGGCAGCGGCGGCCGCGCAGGCTCCACCCGCTCCGGACGACGTGGCGGCGCCCCCCGCCGACGCGGTCACCACCGCATCCGGCCTCGCGCACAAGTTGGTCGAAGCCGGCGATGGCACCACCCATCCAGGGCCGAGAGACAACGTCGTCGTCCACTACACTGGATGGTTGTCGAACGGCAGCTCGTTCGACAGCTCCGTGGAGCGGGGTGAACCGTTGAGATTTCCACTCGACGGCGTGATTGCCGGATGGGGAGAAGGCGTCCAGCTGATGGTGGTCGGGGAAAAGCGCCGGTTCTGGATCCCGGCCAGCCTCGGCTACGGAAGCCGTTCCTTGCCCGGTATCCCGGCGGGTTCTGACCTCGTCTTCGACGTCGAGCTGCTCGCCATCCAATAGCCGCAGCGGGCCGGATCCGGCACCGCGCCGGTGCGCTCGGGCGGCGGGAGCGGGCCTCTCGATCCGCGAACCGGTCGACGAGCGTAGCCCTCCTCACCGTGGCCCTCGGGGCGCTTCGCGCGGGCTAACGGAGTGCCTACTCCCAGCACCCGGGGAAAAGCGAGCGCGTAGCTGATTCCAAACCCGGCGCTAAAACTCCGCGCCCGCGCACGGTCCTCACCAGCGGCAGCATGGCCCCCTCGGCTCGTCTCCAACGGTTCGCGGATCGAGAGGCCCGCTCCCACCGCCCGCCCAAAGTGTCCAACAAGCTACCGCGCCCGGGGGGGGCGCCTCGTCCGAAAAGCAAGGCGGTTTTCTTGACGAGGCGTCTGTCTGGCAAGGCGTGACGAAGGAGCGGCCAGGCTGGCCGTGACCGAGGAAGCAACGCAGTCCAGGCGGGCGCCTCGTCGAGAAAACCTAGTCGAGGATGGCGCTGTAGACGGCCACCTCGAATTTATCGGTCAGTTGGGACTGATTGTTGGGGTAGAGCTGGGTCATGATGATCGCCACCAGCTGCTCTTCCGGGTCGACCCAATAGACGGTATTGAAGAACCCGAGCCAGCCGAACGCGCCCTCGGACCGCGGTCCCCCGGTGACGCCCCGCTCCCCGGAAATGGAGAACCCCAGCCCGAATTGCTGTCCGCCCGGAGGGACCCCAAGCCCGACCAGATGATCGCGGGTCATCAACTGGACCGTACGACGGCCGAGGATGCGTGCCCCCTCCAGCTCTCCGCCGTTCAGCATGGCCAGCAGAAACCGCGCATAGTCTGAAATCGTCGAGGTAAGCCCGGCGCCACCCGAAAAGTACCGCTGGCCCTCGCCATACGGATATCCCGCCGAGTAGATGGTTCGCTGATCGGGACTGACGACCGCGTCCTCCGTCACTTTCACGATACCGTCGCCCAACGGCGAATAAATCGCCGCGAATCGGTCCGACTCGGACGGGCTCTTGTAGAACGCCGTGTCGACCATCCGCAGGGGGTCGAAAATCTCCGCTGCCATGTACTCGGCGAGCGTCTGGCCGGTGACGACCTCGATCACGCGTCCCAGCACGTCCACGCCGAGGCTGTAGGTAAAGCGCTCACCCGGCTGATGCAGCAGCGGCAGCGTTGCCAAACGGTCGACCATGTCGCCGATGGTGCCGTCAGCCTGACTCAGCCCATCGGTGATATTGGCGTCGATATACCGTGCGGCGAGCAGTGGAGGAGCGAGAAACCGATAGCTGAGACCAGACGTGTGTGTCAGCAAATGCCGAATGGTGATCGGGCGACGCAACGGCTCGAGGGTGGCCTCCTCGCCGTCGGGAGCCCGGGTGAGCACCTGCATCTCGCCGAAAGCAGGCAGATACCGAGACACTGGATCGCTCAGCATCAGCTCTCCCGACTCGTAGAGCTGCATGGCGGCCACGCTGGTGATCGCCTTGGTCATGGAGGCAATCCGGAACAACGTGTCCGTCTCCATCGGTGCCTGGCGTTCGACATCGCGCCACCCCACCGCCTCGAGATGCGCGACCCTCCCGAGCCTGGCCACCAGGGTCACGGCGCCCGACACTTCCCGCCGGTCCACCGCGTCCTCCACCAGCAGGCCGATCTGCTCGAGACGGGCCGGCGAGAGCCCGAGCTGCACCGCAGGCGCGGTCGGAAGTTCCTGGGCGGCGAGCCCGTGGCTCACCAGCACCAGCACGGTGACGACCCACAGTCTGGCAGTCATGATCGATCTAGAACTACTGGTCGGCGAACAGCGAACGCTGGTCGTCGGCAATCGCCTCAAGACCCGGCAGATGTTCCAGCAACAGATAGCGGTCGGCGACCAGTTGCTCGCCGGCGGTGAGATACCGAGCCTTGTAGTCGGCAAATCCGTCATAGCGTTCGGTGACCGCCGGCCGCGGATCTTGGGTTCGCGTCCGTTCTTCGGCGGTCACTGGAAACGGAATTCGGCTTCCGTTCAGATCGAGCAACTCGGTCGGTGCCCCGATGCGTGGGTTTCGCAGATTCCATCCGGTGTAGGTCGCGATCGGGACCCCAACCCTTGGTAGCCGTAACACCCCGCGTTCGTTGTTGTCGGGGTCAAGCGCCGGCACGCGGACGCCATACCGTTTGCCGATCCGGACAGGAGGGTGATGATCGATCCGGCGGTACCGGTCAAACGCCTCTCCGTAGTTCAGGAACTCCGGCTGCTGGATGACGGTCGGATACGTGACCCCGGGTAACGGGGTCCAGCCGACCGCATCCGCCACCCATGGCAGCAGGGTCTCGTCCGACACCCGAGGGTGTACGCTCGGCGGCGGCTCGGTCCCGTCAGTCACCCACTCGTCCATGGCCGCGAACAACGCCTCCTGTAGCGGGCGGTAGTTGTTCGGATTCGGCGGCTGCTGGCCACGACCGGAGGGCCCGGTCGCAGGACTGTGCTGCGCACCCCCAAACACGTACACCCGTACCCCTGGAGGCAGGACGGTATCGCGTTCACCCAGCGGATCGGTCACCACGAGCGACCCGGCGCGATGCCAGTATTCTGATGACGTATCGAGGTGCATCACCTTCGGCACGGTCCCGGTGGCTCGCGCGCGCGTCAGCAAGCTATCGGTACGGCCGGTGAAGGGGTCGGTCTCCTCGCCATACGTGAACGGGAACAGATCCGCCGGATAGAGGTGACCACCGTGCTGCGTCGCGGCCCGAGTCGGCGAGGCGAACCGGTGATTGAAGAACCCTTGCCCGGCGCCGGCGATGGTCGGCATGACGCCGTCGAACACCTGTCGTCCCTGCTCGTCGGCGTTGAACCCCTCGTACACGAACATCCGCAACGCGCGACCACTCTGCGATAGTCCTTGCCCGACAACGCGAGCCGCCAGCGGGATGCCATCGTCATCGCGGAGCGGGTTCCTCTCGGAGGTGTCGTGTTTCAGAAACGAAACCAGGTCGCGCATCGCGGCGAATCCGGTGCCCTGCACGACTGAACCGCGCGCCTCGTAGATCAACTCGTAGATCATCCCGGGCTGGAAACCACCGCTCAGCGTCATTTCGAGCTCGACCAGGCCGCTGCCCGCATCCCGCCGGTCGTACCGCACACCCAGCCGCCACTGGTCGCGCGCGATCGGTTCCGGCGCGTCCGCTTCCCGCAACCGCTGGGTCAACGTCGCCTCTTCCAGATTGCCCCTGAGGGGTTCAAAGGCTTGCTGATTCGACACCGGGAGCCGGTCCGTAACCACATCGGTCGACAGCTCGGATCGGACCACGCCGACGACGGGGATACCGTCGTCCGGCTCGAGGGCCACCGGCGCCTCGAGTCGCAGTCGGTCGCCGGCTACCGGCACCTGCGCGATCCAGCCGCTCGACACGGTGACGTATCCGCGGCTCAGAAAGAACGGCTCCGACCCCCAGGTCCGGCGCCCACGATTGTTGACGACATACAGGACGGTCGGTCGCGCTTGGGCACGATCGACCGGTGCAATGATCTCGATATCACCGTAGAACTGGACGCGCCCCTGCCTGTCCGTCGCGGCCAACTCCAGGTCCACGACCTGGGCGTTGGCCTCATCCGATGGGTCGAGTGCGTACACCACGACACCGCGGATCCGCTCGTACGGGCCAATCCTTGAATCGACGCTCTCGCCGAACAGTTCGCGCGAGGTGATGTCAATGCGGATGACCTCGGCCGCGACCGGGGTCGACGTCAGCACGGCCGCCAGGAGCCAGACCTGTGTGTGTCGCCGACACTTCGTCGCCGCGCGTCTTGTCATCGTCTACTTCTTGGGGAGCTGGATGCCGTCGTGGGTCAAGCTGGTGAACATCGCGTCGCCGAACTGCACGGTCACGGGCATCGAGACGCTAAACTTATCGTCCGGCCCATCGTAGTCGCGGACGATCAGCACCGCGCTCTCCTCCACCATGCCGTAGGTGCCCTCACCCTCCCCGTCGGCATCTTCGAACTCGAACGTGCCGTCCTCTTCGAAGCGGAACTTGGGCGTGCCGCCCTCGGCCTCGAACTCGGTCCGCTCACGGAAGCGCCCGCCCGAGGGCAGGACCGGCATCTCAAATTCGACGCTGTTGGTGCCGAGCTGGCGGACGTTCATGATCTGGCGGAGACCCTGATACCCGTTCAGGGTCGCCGTGAACGACCAGCGGCCGCTCGGCAACCCGACGAATAAGAACTCACCGTCGTCATCGGTGATCGTCTCTTGCGACCCGCCCGCCGCGCCGTCCGGCTCCGCCAGGACGGTCGCCCCTTCGAGTCCGTTACCCCACTCGTCGGTCACCTCGCCGCCGGTGCGCCCCTGGGCTCCAACAGTGGCGGACACACTCAACACCGTGGTCACCGTCATCAACAACGACAGACAACTCCGACGGAGGACATACCGCATCGCGGACTCCTTTAGGTCTGGGCGTCTAGCCCGGTTCCGTGTAGGGCGGATCGTACATGCTTTCACCCGGTACGACAAAAAGGGACGACAGCCGACATGCGGCTGTCGTCCCCCTCTGTTGTCCGGGTCGTCTTTCGGCGCGGAGTCCGTCTCAGGAGCCGGCCTTTATCTTGAAGCCATCGCCATCGGCTTCACGATGGGCCTCGTGGCACGACCCACAGACCGCCCGCAGGTTGGCCAGCCCGGCCTGTGCCGGCCCTACCTCCATCGCAATGCCGGCGGCCCCGAGCTCCCGCAGGGCCTCGATTCCCTCCCCGGTGATGCCGAGGGCGCTCTCGTTCCCACGAGCCATCCAGAACGCCTCCATCTGCCGGAAGACGGGGAACAACTTATCGAGGTCTTCGCCGAGCTCGGGCCAATACCGATTGTCGATGTGCTGCGACACGTCACCCACGAGGAGCCGGACCTCGGCCATCAACGGCCCGTACTCCTCTTCGGTCGGCGGGTCTTGCGCGGTCGCAGATCCGACGCCAGCGACCAGCAACAGGCCCAAACCGACCGTGACCAACTTCGCGAAGCGTGATCCACAGCGACGCATAACACCTCCCACAGAAAGAAAATTCGCGCGGATGATACCACGCAGCGGGCTCGACGGCGTGCACGCCCGCGTACAAACGAACGGCCGACCCACCTCGACGGTGGGCCGGCCGCTGGAGTTGCCGACGAACTGCGGGCCTAGTTGGTGCTGGGCCAGAGCACGCCCTGGCTGTTCTCACCCTCGGCACCGGCGGGCACGGGCGCATAACCCTTGAACGTGAACTTCTGCAGCCGCGACCCCTCGTAGGTCTCGGTGGTGAAGATGTTCCCCATGGAGTCGACGGCGATGCTGTGAACGGCGAAGAACATGCCCGGCTGACGACCACCGTCACCGAACGCCGTGACCACTTCCATCGTCTCGCGCTCGATGATGTACACCTTCATGTTCTGACCGTCAGCCAGATAGATGTACTTCTGCTCAGGGTCGTGCGAGAAGTCGATGTCCCAGGTGGACCCCTGCGACAACGTCTGCTTCGCATACTGGTGCTCGGAGACGTAGGTGCCGTCCTTCTGGAAGATCTGCACGCGGTCGCCACCACGGTCGCACACGTAGACGAGACCGTCGTTCGAGATTTCTCCGCAGTGGACGGGGCCGCGGAACTGCTGCGACGGCTCATCCGGGTTGTAGGGGCCAAGCGCGAGGTCGTCGTCTGGCGGGTTGCCATAGGCGCCCCAGAACCGCTTTATCTCGCCCGTGGTCATGTCGACCACCGCCATCCGCTTATTGAAGTAGCCATCCGAGAAATACGCCTCGTTGGCGTCGTTGTCTATCCCGATCTTGGCGACGCGACCAAAGCTGTCCATCGAGTGAGAGTCGCGCTGCGGCGACGGCTGGCCGGTACGCTCGCTGACCGGACCGGTCATCCGCGCGCCGGGGGTGCCGATCTGCATGAGGAAGTTGCCCTGGCGGTCGAACTTCACCACGTGCGAGTCGGCGCCACCGTTGCCGCCGATCCAAACGTTGTCCATACCATCAATGGTGATGCCATGGTTTGACAACGGCCAGACGTAGTCGCCGGTCTCGGTGCCAGGACCACCCCAGCTGTTGACGAGGTTCCCCTCCTGGTCGAATTCCAGGACCGGGTCGCCGGGCGCGCAACACTGAGCCACCGGCGGGTCCTGGACCAGCCCGATCTCGGTGTTGGCCACGAACTGCTCGGGCGTGTTGCGATGCACGACCCAGATGTGGTCGCGCGAATCGACATCCACACCAATGGTCGGCCCCATCAGCCAGTGGTTCGGCAGGTTCTTGGGAAACAGGGGATCAACCTCGAAAGTCGGAACCCCGTCGTCCGGATTCTGGGACAACATGGACGACGCCATCTCGTCGCCGCCACCGCCGCCGCCCGATTCCTGGGCACCGCCGGCACATGCGACCACCAAAGCCGCCGTCGCCAGCGCGGAGCCAAAAAGAAGATGTTGCTTCCGATTCATCGGCATTCCTCCATGTCAGTCGAACGCAAGAGCCCGCCCACGCGAGGCTCGCAGGTCCTGTCTGAAGCGGTTAGTATACTTGCAATCCCTATGAATTGCGCTATATTTTCGAAACCGTCGAAACCGCCCTCGTCACACGCGTGTCGGGGGACTCGGCGACGGCCGTCTCCAACGGCCTGATCGACGGAATTCGCCGAAATCGCCCGAAGTAGTCGAACCCATGACAACCCCAAAATTCGTTCGGCCCGGCAGCCTCGCCGCGCTGGTCGCCGTGGTCGCCGGTCTCATACTGGCGTTCCCCGCTCGTCAGTCCGCCCACGACATTCCCGGCGACGTGACGGTGCAGGCATTCGTCAAACCGGAGGGCCAGCGGTTGCGGCTGCTGGTGCGGGTGCCACTCGAGGCCCTGTCGGACATGGTTTTCCCAACGCTCGGGCCCGGGTATCTCGACTTCGAGCGAGCCCGAAGCCGGTCAGAGTTCGACAACGCCGCGATGGTCTGGATGGGCCAGGAGGTCCAGATCTTTGAAAACGGCACCCGCTTGGAGACACCAACGATCGCCGCCATCAAGGTGTCCCTCCCCTCGAACCCCGCCTTCGAGACCTACGCAGGAGCGCTCGAGCACGTACAGGGTGAACTCCTCCCGGTCGGCACCCAACTCGTCTGGCAACAAGCGGTCCTCGACGTCCTGTTCGACTACCCCATCGAGTCAGATCAATCTGAGTTCTCGATTCGCCCCAGCCTCGAGCGGATGGGGCTCCGGGTCATCACCGTATTGCGATTCCTGCCCCCCGGGGGAGCCGAGCGCGCATTCGAGCTGCGCGGCGACCCGGGCGTGGTCACGCTGGATCCACGCTGGCACCAAGCGGCATTCCGGTTCGTGGTCATGGGCTTCGAGCACATCTTGGACGGCACCGACCACCTCCTGTTCCTGGCGTGTCTCGTGATTCCGTTCCGCCGGCTCCGGGCGCTCGCGGTCATCGTCACCGCTTTCACCCTCGCGCATTCGTTCACCCTGCTCGCCTCCGCCTACGACCTGGCCCCGGACGCGCTCTGGTTCCCACCGCTGGTGGAAACCCTGATCGCGATGTCGATCGTGTACATGGCGCTCGAGAACATTGTCGGCGCGGCCACGCGGCGCCGGTGGGCCATCACCTTCATCTTCGGGCTGGTGCACGGGTTTGGATTCTCGTTCGCGTTGCGGGAAACGCTGCAGTTCGCGGGGACCCACCTGCTGACCTCGCTCCTCGCGTTCAACATCGGCGTGGAACTGGGACAACTGCTCGTGCTGCTGCTGCTGGTACCGGCGCTGAACTTTCTATTCCGGTATGTGGTGGCGGAACGCATGGGCACGATTCTGGTGTCCGCGCTGGTCGCCCATACGGCCTGGCACTGGATGACCGAGCGGTGGGAACTGCTCAGCCAGTACCCAATCACTTGGGCGGCTTTCAGCCGGGCGATGTTCACGGGCGCGATGGGCTGGTTGCTGCTGGCGATGCTCCTCGCCGGCATGGTGTGGGCCGGATTCAAGGCGATGCAGAGCCCGGACCAGCCACGTCGTTCTTCAGCACCTTCCTAGCTGAGGGTCCGACTCGATCGCGTCTGCGTAGGTCTATTGTGGGGCCGGAGCTTCGGCCACGAAACTGATGCCGGCCAGCATCGCGGTTCGGGTGGCCAGCTCCGCCTCGCCGGCGGGAAATCCGCTCCGCTCGAACATGAAGGCGAGGATGTCGGCTTTGTCCTGGCGGCTCACGCTGGACGGCTCACCCTGCGGCATCGAGATGCGGACCCGCTCGAACAGGTCGCCGACCGACAACCCGTTCCAGTTCCAGGCGAACTCGCTCCCGGCCAGACCCGGCGCCATCTCGCCGCCAGTCAAATCCGACCCGTGGCACTCGGCGCACGACTGCTCGTAGAGTGGGGCTCCTCGCACCGCCTGCTCGGCGGTGTACACGCCGTCCCACACGGTTCGGGTCTGCGTCGCCGCCGCGATGTGACGCCCGCTCACCGTCACCACGACGGCGGCGACCCCGATGATCGCCCCGACCAATTGTCTCTGTCCCGCTGCCACGACCTGCGCCTCCCTTCTCGGGTCCCGACGGCGACAGGCGCCTCCGGGCTCGCCGACCCTTCACTGGTTGAGCGTTATACCGCACGGTTGTGACATGGACAAGCGCGGCGTGGAAACCGTCACACCGCTGGAGACAGGCACGGCAACCCATCACGTGTCGGCCAGGGACGCGGGACGTTGCGAGCGAGATAGATGAGAAACGGCGGCCCGCGGAAATCGGTCTCCCCCGCCAATGAGTAGTGGTCCAGGACGTAGTCCCCGACAATGCTATAGCTGTCCACAAGAGCTCGGGTCTTGTCGGCATCCACCACCACGAACGGCACCCGCTGGCGGCTCAGTCGGTCGACGATGAATCGCTGATCGGCCGGACTCGAGTGATACCCGGCGTACAGAATCGGTACGCCGCCGGCGAAGAGCCGCCCGGAGTAAAAATGGGCATCCGGATGGTAGCCGAAGATGAGCAGGGGTCGTCTGGGGCGGTGCACTCGCGCATCCACCTCGCGAGTCCTCGTACGTGCGTGGTCCCTTCGCGCTCCCAGAATTGAAGCGGATCGCCAAGCAGTCCCGCCGCCGGTTCCGTGACCGATCCAGGCAGTCGGACCACCGCGCTGGCGAGCCGCCGAAACGAGTTCCAGTCGCTCAGCTGCACGACGCCGAGCCAGGTCACGACGGCCAGGACCAGTGCCACGCGCCGTCGCACAGTCACGCGCCACTCCCCAACCGGCCCACTCATGACAGTCAAGAACCAGCCCACCAACACAAACGACGGGGCCGCGACATCCGGCAGCCGAGAGTCCAGGTTGCCGCGAATCAGGAACAGCAGCAGCGTGAGGCACAGCACGGCTAGTGCGCCCGCCTTGCGTAGTTCCGGCGTCAGCCGGGCACGCGTCCGGGCAACCAACGCCAGGGTCAGCACCGGCACCACAAGAAACAGGTCATACAGCCAGACCTCTGCATTCTGGCGAATCCACGGCCCACCGTCGGGTCCACTCCCCAGCTGGAACGGCCGCCAGGTCAGGCGCATGGCGCGCAAGAACGCTCCCCCGCCCTCGGTCGCGCCGGCGGCAAGCGCGTCATTGGCCAGCAATTACCAGACGTACGGCGCAACCAGCGCAACGGCGACGGCACCCGCGGTGGCGGCGTCCCAGACGAGTCCCCGAACATCGCACCGCCCCCGAACGAGTAGCAACGTGACCGCAGCGAACAACGCGAGATACACACCGAGGTCATGTCGAAACAGGAACCCGACGCCACCCCAGGCACCGAGCGCAACGGCAGGAACACGGCCGGGTCTGTCGACGTAACGAAAGGCCAACCAGACCGCCACTACACACACGAGCACCTTCGGATAGCCGTAGAGTCTCGGCTCGATGGCGAGCGCGCACGCGGCTGCCCAGCCGGCAACCGGTATCGACCGGGTGATTTGATGAGTCAGCCAGAAGACCAACGTGATGCCGGTGGCAATGGCGCGATGGTGAGCACGGCCTCGCCGAACAGCGTCCCGCCCGCCATCGCCAGGACGACCGCCGACAACGCGATCGTCAGGGGACGGCCAGGGTCGAGAAATCCCGCACGGGGTACTCACCGTGGAGCACGTGCACGGCCTTGGAGAGGTGGTCGCAGTGGTCATTGGAGAACCGCACGGACGCGAACTGATACAGGAACGCGGCGGTGAACACCGCCATCGTGATGACGACGTGTCCGCGCGCCTCGGCAGTCGCTCTCACGACACGAGTACCTCGTTGCGTGACACCACCATGCGCGTGGTCGATGGGTGCGGGGACCCGGCTGCTAGTAGCGAAACAGATACGACACCTTGGCGAATACCGCGCGGTTTGTCCGCTGCAGCGCCGTTGACGTCGACTGGAACGCGTCGATGAGCGACCCCTGCTGGTAGCGGTCGTCGTACCCGAGGAACCCGACGGTGCCCGCATTGATGCGATAGGTCACCAACAGGTTGTTGCCGAACGTCACGGCCGCGGTGTTGTACTCGAGGATGTGGCGAACGAACAACCGGTTGGTGAACTGATACGTGGCACGCGTCCGAAAGATCTTGACGTCGAATACTTGGCTGTCGTCTCGCGGGTCGACAAACTGGCTGAAGATACCGGTCAGCTCCGCCCGTAGCCTCGATGTCGGACGGGCGCTGATCAGGAAGTTGCCAGAGGTCGTGCGTCCGACGAACGGGTTATCGCTGAACAGGACGCCGTCGCCCACATTGAAGCCACCCACGATGGACAGCAGCCGCGCGCTGACGACGCCGAACAGCCGGTACCCGGTCTTGCGAAAGTCAATCTCGTTGAAGCGTTCGAGATCGCGACTGACGGTGCCGTTGATCGAGATGTTGTTCTGGAACGACATGCTCAGACGCCCCTGGAATTGCTCGTCCTGCAGGACGCCGTCGTGGTCGTAGAGTCGCAGGTATTCCAGCGTCGGCCCCCAGGTAATGAGGGCCGATTCCGGCCAGAACCGATAGGACACATTGCCGGTCGCCTGTCGATAGTCGATCCGCGGCAGAAACCCGGTCCTGGTCCGAAAGTCCGGATCGACGCTGCTGTACGAAGCGCCATACCCAAGATTGCGACCCTGCCGTGTGTAGTCGGCCTCGAGAACGGGTCCGCTCAGGGCACCCTCCTCGTCGCTTTGGGTGTCCGACCCGACCGCGAGAAAGCTGACCCGGTGCGTCCGTCCCAGGCGGAACCGACCGTCCACGCCGGTCACGCGACTGTGCTCCTCTCCGAACTCGCGCGAGGTAGCGATGGCGCCGAGATAGGACTCTGAGTACAGGTCGTATCGGGCCCGCCCCACGAACGTCTGTGCGCTGGTGCCGTACCGCGGGTCTGCACGGTCGTCCAGGAAGCCGGCGGCTTCATCGTCGGCGGCAACGAAACCGACCGTGGTGCGACCCACTTTGCCGGTCAGCTTGCCGCCGAACCGCGGGTCGATGATGCTCCGCGTGTGGAGCAGGTTGGTGATGGTCGGTGTCGCGAAGATCTCCTGCCCCTCGAGAAAGAACGGCCGCTGCTCGGGAAAGAAGAGCGCGAACCGCTGATTCGTCTCGATCTGCGGCTGGTCGGACTCGATCTGGGAGAAGTCGGGGTTATAGGTGAAGTCGGCGGTGAGATTGGGGGTGACGCCGTATTTGACGCTGATCCCGGCGTCGCCCTGTGGATCGCGGTCAGCGAACACGCCCGTGTCGGTGTCCAGCGACCCGAACCTGATACCGGTGATCTCCGGGAGGAACTCCAGATTCCGGCTGGTCGACAGACCGGACAACCCTTCGAGCAGCCCGAACTGGGTCAGTTGGCCGGCGACGCCGCGAGAAATCGGCGACCAGGCCACCGCCTCCGACTTGCCGCGGATCACGCGTGTGATCTGCATGCCCCAGCGACGGCCTCCCCCCGCGTCACTCGCCGGGTATCTCAGGCTCTTGAACGGAATCGCCATCTCGGCGGTCCAGCCGTCCGCCACGACCCGCCCCGCCGTCTCGAACAGACTGTTCCAGGACTCGTCGCCGCGAATGCCAAACTGCCCCGACCCGCTGAGTCCGGAGCCACTGCCCCCGCCGGCTCGCCTGACGCCGCCTGTCTGCTGCGGGCGCGGCCCTCGGCCGCTGGACGCCCCCGTGCTGCCGTCGGCATTGACAATGGAGTCGGCCTGCACTCCGTAGCCGTTGACCTCGAACTGATAGGCCCGCTGCTGGTCGAGAAACGGATCCAAGAGCACCGACATGCGGTCGTCACCACGGATCTGGTCGCGATCGGAGCGATTCGTCCGCATCATGCCCGGGTTGGTGTAGTGCGCGTAGAAGCCGACATAGAGATAGTCGTCGTCGAAGGCGATCCAGACCTCGGTCTCCTCGGTCCCGGGGATCCCCTCGGAGGGCGCGATCTGCACGAACTCGGTCAGGTGGGTCGCGGTCTCCCAGACAGCATCGTCGAGACTCCCGTCGAGACGCGGCGCCTGGGTCGCCCGGTCGATCACGGTGCGAGTGGGACCACTCAGCGGCGCGGCGAACCCCGCCCGCCCACCCTGCCGGGGGGCGGAGGAGGAGGCCGGACCGGTACGGGAGGCGCGGCCCAGTTCGACGACGCCGGTAATGGCGCCCGGCGTTACCTGGGCCCCTCGATTGGCGGCAGGGCGGTCTGCCGGTCCTGGGCCAAGGGCCGCGACCGTGGCGGGACGATCAACCAAGCCTGTCTTGAGCGCCGCGGTCAGCCGATCCTGTATGTCGAACAGGTCCTCGATGCGGCCATCGACCTTCGCCCAGTGCTGGATGGCACCCGAACGCACGTCGATGACGCGACCGGTCACCCGCACCACCGCACCCACGTGCTGATACGCACCGTTCACCAGCCAGACCGCCCCCAGTCGCTCGGCGGCCGCACGCTGCTCGGCGTCATCGGGCGGGGACCCGCCCGGCGGCCAGGCGCGGGCCGTCAACAGGTCCGCGCCGCCGATGGGGTCAAACTGAATCAGATCGGCCACGACCGTCTCGGCGATGCCATTGCCAATCCACTCATCAGCCGCTTCCAGGCTGAGGTTCACGAACGGACCCACGACAATCCGCGGGCCATCGCCTGGCGGTGGAGACCTCGGGGTGGCCGGCTGAGTCCAGCCGACGCCGGTGGCGCAGAGCCAACACGCCACGCTCAGGAGGACGACTCTCGGTGGTCTCGTGTCTGGTCTCATCAAGAATGGGTCGCGTGGGAACACGGCCGCGGGTCAACCCACTTTGGCCGCTCGGACGGCGACATGTTTCTTGATGAGCCAATGAGGGCACTTGTCTTCATCGGCATAGAGGCGTTCACAATCGTCGCAGCGGACACACTCGCTGACCAGGATCTTAGGCCCATCGATCGCGCCCCATTCGCAGGTCTTTTCACACAGTTTGCACGTCGAACACTCGCCCCACCGCTTAATCTTGAACACGGTGAGGTTCGAGAGCAGCCCGAGTCCCGCGCCAACGGAGCAGAGATACCGACAGTAGAGGTTGCGCACGAAGACCGTGGCGAGCAGCAGCACCGTCAGCAGCGTCCACATCACGGTGTTCCCGTTCAGCGTGAACATCCAGAACGGTTCGATGTAGCGGTAGACGAGGGTGTCGCCGCTGGCGAGGAAATACAGCACCGCACCGCCGAGCATGATGTATTTCAGATACACCAGACGCTTATCGAGCCAGGCCGGCGGGTCGATGCGGAACCGAGACGGAATGATGCGGTCCATCAGCTGTGTCAAAGCCCCGAACGCACAAATGCGCCCACAGTAGAGACGACCCCAGAGCACCGTCGACGCCAGCGTGAAGGCGATGAGCAGGTAGTACGCCTGCCCATCCTGAAACGCCGGCAAGCTCGCGCGGAGCGCGCCGAAGATATCCACCACCGAGACCAGACTCGCCTTGTAGAAGCCGAGATAGCCGATCGACAGCACCCAGCTGACCATCTTCAGCCGCTCGCTCCGTTTCTTGAAACTGAACAGGGCGAACGCAAGCACCGCACTCAACACCGTCACGTCGATCACGGCGCCCGAATCGAACTCGGCCACCGCGTTGTCGGTGTCTTCGTCGATGAGCGCGTCGAGCGCGGCCAGGTCGTCGAGCGACAGCGGCGGTGGGGTCTCGGGTTGCTGCGCCCGTCCAGCGGCCGTGAGGGCCGCGCCGGCGGCCAGACACAGGACCAGCACCGCGCCCAAGGCGAGCACGAAACGA
>CAUZAY010000056.1:0-17331 GCA_963577695.1 Vicinamibacteria bacterium
AACGCCTACTGGGCCCGGACGCGAACGACGGACGAGGAAGGGAAGGACTCCAGTTACAAGGGAGAGTTTCGATACGACGGCGACCGATATGGCGTCACGGCGGAACACCTGTTCATTGACGAGCGCTTCTCGCCCGGGGTGGGGTTCATTCGACGGCCCGACCTCAAGAAGAGCTTCGGGTCGGCGAGATTCAGCCCGCGCCCCGAGTCCATCGAGTGGGTTCGGCGTTTGTCATTCGACGGGTCCTACGGGTACTTCACCGATGCGGTCGGCGCGGTCGAGACACGAGAGGCGGCCGGGAGCTTTCGGATGGAGCTGGAGAACAGCGACAGCTTCAATGCGTTCTTCACCAACACCTACGACTTTTTGCAGGACCCCTTCAGGATCGCGGACGGTGTGACCATTCCTGTCGGCCACTACGATTTCTCCAACACGCAGGTGTCCTACAGCTTCGGTCCCCAGCGGCGTCTGTCGGGCACCGTGAGCGGCGAGCACGGCAGCTTCTACGGCGGTACCAAGACCGCGATCAGCATCGGGGGGGGCTTCAGCGGTGGTCGCATCGAGATCAGCCCGCAGTTTGCGCTGGAACCAGGGTTGTCCATCAACCGCGTCGACCTGCCGCAGGGACGGTTTACGACTCAACTCGTCACGACTCGGTCTACCTACACGTTCAGCCCCACGATGTTCGTGAGCGCGTTGGTGCAGTACAACTCCAGCAACGATGCCGTGAGCAGCAACGTGCGACTCCGTTGGGAGTATCAGCCCGGCAGCGAGCTGTTCATTGTGTACAACGAACAGCGCGACACGTTGACTCCTGGTCGGTTCCCCGACCTGGAAAACCGAGCCTTCATCATCAAGTTCAATCGGCTGTTCAGGTTCTAGTGTCCCGTCTCAGGAGTTCGTTGCATAATGCTCGCGCTCGCGATGGCGCCATTGTCCGGACTGGCCGCGCAGGTGTGACGCACACGAAGGGAGAGACGACCATGACACGCTTCGGTAACCCGCGTCTGGCACGACTGACCATGTGCCTCACTCTCGCGTGTCTGATGGCAGGGACCACCGTGTCGGCCCAGCCTGACGCCCGTGAGATCGTCGAACGCATCGACCGTCTGATGCGTGGCGACTCCAGCCACGGGATCGCGACCATGGAGGTGGTGACCGAGCACTGGGAGCGCACGATGACGATGGAGATGTGGTCGCTCGGCACCGACTATTCGCTCGTCAGACTGCGAGCGCCCGCCAAGGACGCCGGCACGGCGACGCTGATGGCCGAGGACGACATCTGGAACTATTTGCCCAAGGTGGACCGGAGTATCAAGATCCCGTCATCGATGATGGGTGGGGCATGGATGGGGTCGCACTTTACGAACGACGACCTGGTCCAGGAGAGCCAGATGATCGACGTCTACGACGCCGAGGTGGCGTTCGACGGCGAACGCGACGGGGTCATGGTGTGGGAGCTCCGGTTGACGCCAAAACCGGAAGCGGCCGTCGTGTGGGGCTCTCTCGAGTTTCTCGTGGGGCAAGATGACAACCTGCCCCGGTGGGCGAAGTACTACGACGAAGACGGCGAGCTGGTGCGCACGATGGACTACAGCGAGGTCACCGAGTTCGGTGGCCGGCTCGTGCCGGCCGTCATGAACATGCAACCGGCTGACAAGCCCGGGGAGCGGACGACCATCCGCTACGAAGAGCTGGACTTCGACATCGAGATCGACGAATCGTTCTTTTCCCTCCGCACGTTGCAGAGCGGCCGATAGCGTGGATACGCGGACATGAGCGAATCGCCCTGGTTACGGATCGGTTGGCGCAATCTCGGTCGGAACCGCAAGCGCACGGTGCTGACAGCGCTCGGCCTCGCCGTGGGCTTCTTCGCCGTCGTGTTCATCGTCGGCTGGTCCCAGGGCATCATGGCCGAGATGGTCGAGAGCGCAACCTCGCTCGTCAACGGACAGCTCGAGATTCACGACGCGGAGTACCGACCGGACCGCAGCATCTACGACACCATCGGGGGACGAGACGGGGCCGATATCGAGGCGCTGCTGCGAAGCATCGATGCCGACCCGGCGGTGACCGCGGCGGCCCCACGCGTCTACGCGGGGGGACTCATCAGCTCGGGTGAAGCCACGTCGGCCGGCATGTTCATGGGCATCGACCCGACGCGCGAGCTGACACTGAGCCGCTTCCTCGACCCGCTCGTCGAGGGCCGGATGCCGGTGCCGGGCCGGAACGAGTTGCTCGTCGGCGCCGAGATGGCGCGCCAGCTGGACGCCGGACTCGACGACGAGCTGGTGGTGGTGTCATCGGGGGCGGACGGGTCGATGGCGAATGACCTCTTTACCCTTGTCGGCATCTTCCGGACCGGGCTGGTAGAGCTCGACGCCACGTTCGCGGTCATGCCGATCGGCGACCTCCAAACCCTGCTCGTTCTGCCCCCGGGTCGCATTCACGAGATCGCGGTGTCGACCGTCGACCCCTGGATTGCCGACGAGACCGCCGCTCGGCTCCGCGACCACCGGTGGGTCGCGGGGATCTGGCAACACTTCGGTCGCCGCGCGGTCGAGGTCGTCGCGTGGACCACGCTCAATCCGGCTATGGTCGACTACGTTGCCCTGGGTGAATCGATGTACTTCGTCATCATCATCATCGTCTTCACGATCGCCATCTTCGGGGTGGCGAACACGATGTTGATGGCCACCTACGAGCGCCGCCGGGAGTTCGCCGTCATGCTCGCGCTGGGGGCGACGCCACGTTCCGTGCGGGCGATCGTGCTGCATGAAGGGGTGGCGCTGGGAGGACTCAGCCTGGCGCTGGGCGCGGTCATGACGCTCCCCCTGATGGTGTGGTTCCACACGGCGCCGCCCGACATGAGCTGGGCGATCGACGATGTGACCATTATGGGGGCGCTCCTCTCGCCGAGCCTGCGAGTCGAGTATGACGTGCCGTTCTGGATCATGACGGCCGTCGCGTTGTTCGCCACCGCGCTCCTCGCGTCCCTCCTCCCCGCGTGGCGCGCGGCCCGCGTCCCGCCGGCCGACACGCTGGCGGGGCTGTAGAGAGCATCCGATCGGGAGACGGCTATGTTCCTCAGCTACTTACTCGCGTCATGACACCGACACGCACCAGGCCGCGCTCGCTGCAGGTCAGGACCATTCTGGTACTGGCGATGCGCAACCTGCTTCGCCAGTTGCGGCGGACGATGCTGACGGCGGCGGTGATGGTCATCGGGGGCGCGCTGCTGATCTTCTCGTTTGCGTTGAGCGATGGGACCCACGAACAGTGGATCGACTCCGGCATCCGGACCTCGACGGGACACATCACCATCGAGCAACCGAACTTTCGGCGGAGTCGCAAGCTTGAGGACCGTCTGAGGACCGACGTGCGAGGCAAGGCCGAAAAGGCTCTGGCCGCGCCGGAGATCGCCGCGCAGGTTGTCGCGGTGTCGTCGCGGCTGAGCGTTAGCGCCCTGGCGAGCTCGGCCCAGGGGGCGCGACCGGTGCAGGTCCAGGCGGTGGACCCGGTGGCCGAGGCCCGATTCAGCACGCTCGACGACCAGTTGGTCGAGGGTCGGTATCTGGAGCCGGATGATCGGCTGGCCGCCTACATCGGCGTCGGTCTCGCCTCGAGCCTCGACCTGCGGCTGGGCTCGCGCCTGGTTGTGCAAGCGCAGGACGCAGAAAAGGAAATCGCCGCCCAGTTGCTCCGAGTCGTCGGCATCTTTCGCAACGGCGTCCCGGAAGTTGACCAATCGGTGGTCCACATCCCGCTCCAAACGGCTGGCGAGTGGCTCGGGTCTGAGCATGACGTCACGAACGTCGGCGTGGTGCTGAGGGACAGCACGGCGGTCGCTCAGGTCTCGGCGCATCTGCAGCAGGCGCTTGTCGACTCGATCGAGCGCGGAGACGCGCGGGTGATGGGGTGGCGCGAAGCGAATCCCGCGCTGGCCGCGGCGATCGCCATCGACAGCTTCGGGAACTACCTGGTCTTTGGCATCCTGTTCATCATCATCGCGTTTGGCATCGTGAACACGGTGCTGATGTCGGTGCTGCACCGCCACCGCGAATTCGGGGTGCTGCAGGCCCTCGGCCTGACCCCGGGCCAAACCGGGACGATCGTGCTGGTCGAGGGCCTCACCCTGACCGCCGTCAGTGGGTTCGTCGGGGTCACGCTCGGCTACCTGGCCACCTGGTATTTCTTCGGCGACGGTCTCGATATGGCCGCCCTGATGGGGGAGGACATGACCTTCTCGGGGGTGGTCATCGACCCGATCATGGTGCCGCAGTTCTACCCCGTTCGAGTCGTGCAAATTCTGGCGTTCATTCTTGCGATCGGCGCCGTCGCGTCGGTCTACCCGGCCCTCAGAGCGGCCAGAATCGACATTGCCGAGTCGATGAAGTTCGAGCGGTAGGGCACCAGTCATGACCGAGTCCAACACACCGGCAGTACGCACCGAAGGGGTCTGGAAGATCTTCCAGCAAGAGGCAGAAGAGGTGCAGGCGGTCCACGATGTCAGCCTGACCGTCGAGCGAGGCGAATTTACGGCGTTGGCCGGGCCCTCCGGCTCGGGCAAGACGACGCTCTTGAACGTGATCGGTGGCCTGACGCGACCGACCCGCGGCAAGGTGTGGGTGGCCGGGCAGGAGGTCACCGACATGTCAAATCAGGAACTCGCTCAGCTGCGACTCGAACAGGTCGGGTTCATCTTTCAGGCCTACAACCTGTTGCCGGTACTGACCGCCATGGAGAACGCCGAGTTTCCGATGCTGCTGCAGGGTATTGCGGCTGACGAGCGCGCGGCGCGGATCGGCGAACTATTCGCCCGTACCGGGATGGCGGGGCTCGAGGACCGGCGCCCCGGCAAGCTCTCGGGTGGACAGCAGCAGCGCGTGGCGGTGGTCCGAGCGGTGGCGAGTCGCCCGGCCCTGGTTCTTGCCGATGAGCCCACCGCGAATCTCGATTCGACCTCGAGCGAGGCGCTGCTCGACGTCATGGCCGAACTGAATCGGGATCTTGGGGTTACGTTCGTGTTCGCGACTCATGACGGCCGGGTGATGAATCGGTCGCGCCGGCTGGTGCAGATGGTCGACGGCCGCATCGATTCAGACGAGACCCGCGGGTGACCAGGCGAGTCCTGCGACTGGCGCTCGTCAGTGTCGGCCTGGTCACCATCGTCGCCACACCCGTCCGCGCGCAGCCGGAGTGGTTGACCGGTTATCTCCAGACCGTACCGCTCTTCAGCGGGGCGACCGAGCTGGCTGACAGCAGCGCGACCGAGTTCAGCCGGTTTCGCCTCTCGTCCAGACCCGTCGTCGGACCCCTGTTGTTTGAAGTGGCGTACGAGCACGCGTTGACGCTGCGACAACGCGACACGAGCGCCGGGTTTGGCCTCGGCGCGGTGCCCAGCGGTGGGGAGTGGCTCGACTTGGAATGGACCATCGCGGAGGAGGAGCACGGTCGATGGCGCCACCGTTTCGACCGACTCAACGTGGCCGTCAGCCCGACCCGTGCGACGGAGATCAGTGCCGGGCGGCAGGCGGTGTCCTGGGGCACCACGCTGTTCTTGACGCCGGCTGACCCGTTCTTGCCGTTTAGCCCGGCCGACCCGTTTCGCCAATTCCGCGGCGGCGTCGACGCGGCCCGCGTGCGCATCTACCCGAGTCCGCTGAGCCAGATCGATCTCGTGGTGCGCCCCAGTCGGACCGCGGCCGGCGACGAGGTCACCGCGCTGGGACGCGGGCTGGCCACGTGGCACAACTGGGAGTTGTCTGGCTGGGCCGGCTCACTCTATGGCGACGTGACCGGCGCCTTCGGCGCGGCGGGTGGGCTCGGCGCCTGGGCCGTGCGGAGCGAAGGGACGCTCCGTCAGATCGATGGCGCGGTGGTCTTCCGTGGTGCGATCGGATTCGACCGTATTCTGCAGGTGGGCGGGCGAGACCTGTCGGTCGGCGTCGAGTATCAGCGCGACAACCTGGCCGCAGCCCACCCGGGCGAGTATCTCCGGGTCGTGCTGTCAGAGCCGTTTCGACGCGGAGAGTTTCAGGTGCTCGGTCGAGATGAGACGGTGGTCTTTACCACCTACCAACTGCATCCGCTCGTGGGGCTGAGCGGGCTGTGGCTCTGGAATCTGAACGACCGGAGCGCGCTACTCGCGCCGAGCCTGTCCTATTCGGCCGGCGACGAGGTGACGATGAGCGGGGGCGTGTACTTTGGCGTTGGCGAGAATACGGTGACTCCGCATCGGCCGCTGGCGTCCGAGTATGGATTGTCGGGCACCACCGGCTATGCGTCGATCAGCTGGTTTTTCTAGAGGTTTCCTGGCGATCTGTCCGCAAGGGCGGCGTCGCGGCTTCGCTTCAGCGGGGTCACAGGCAGCCTGCCTGCTCCCTCCTCGCGCCTAGCCAGGCGAACGGCTTGCCACGAAACCGCTCTGAACGTTTTTCAGCACCGTGCTAGGTTGAGCCTGATGAAGATTGCCACGTGGAATGTCAACGGCCTGCGGGCCCGGATCGATTTCGTGCTCCACTGGTTGCGGACTCGCGAACCGGATGTCGTCGGTCTCCAGGAGCTCAAGCTGACGGATGAAGAGTTTCCGGTCGACGTGTTTCGGGCGGCCGGCTACCACGCGGAGTGGTTCGGGCAGAAGAGTTGGAACGGGGTGGCGATTCTCTCGCGCGAGCCGGCCACGGTCGTGCGACGAGGTCTGCCCGGCGAGGAGGGGCTCGGGTCACGCCTGATCACGGCGAGGGTCGGCGACCTCTCCTTTACCACCGTGTACTGTCCGAACGGGAAGTCCACCGACCATGACGATTTCCCGCGCAAGCTTTCCTGGTTCGAGAGCCTGCACCGACTGCTCCAGACGGAGCACGACCCGGAGCGGCCCGTCGTGCTCTGTGGCGATTTCAACATCGTACCCGCGCCCATCGATAGCTGGGACGAAGCCGCGCTGAGGGGACACATCTTTCACACCGCGGCCGAACGCGAGCGGTTGCAACGTGTGCTGGGGTGGGGCTTCACCGACCTGTTCCGGCACCACCGGCCCGATGCCAGGCTGTTTTCCTGGTGGGACTATCGGGCGGGCGCCTTTCACCGGAACCATGGTCTCCGGATCGACCTGCTGCTGGGAACGGCGACCGTCACCCGCCGTCTCCGCCATGTCGAAGTCGATCGAGATTATCGCAAGAAGAAGGACGGGCTGACCGCGTCTGATCACGCGCCGGTCATTGCGGAACTGGACTAGCGGTGCGCGTCCGTCGAACGCGTCGCGCCCTGACTTATCGTTCCGGCAGGGCGAACACAAAGAGGTTGTTGCCGCTGCTTGGTCTGAGCTCCGGCGTCATCGCGCTCCAGCGAGATGCGTTTCCACCGGTACCGGTCCCGGCTACCACATACTGTCTTCCGTCGACCGCGTAGGTCACTGGGAACCCGCTCACCGGTGACCCGAGGTTGATCTCCCAGAGCACCTCGCCTGTTTCATCGTCGAGGGCACGAAACCGACCATTGATGTCGCCCACGAACACGAGGCCCCCTCCGGTGGCTACGAGCGACATCGTGGCCGCGCGTTGCTCGTAGGTCCAGGTCGTGACGCCGGTCTCCGCCGAAATGGCCCACACCGCACCGAGCTGATCCGTACCCGGAGCCAACTCGTTCCGCATGGCGAGGCTGTACAGCGACGTGCCGCCATCGTCGAGCGGCATCATCCGCGCGCAGGCGTTCCGCAATGGCATATACATCGTGTTGGTCCGCGGGCTGTAGGCGCCCGCCTCCCAGTCCTTGCCGCCCATGGCCGTGGGGCAGGTCAAGACCTCCTGTCCGAACCCGCCGAACACCACTTCCGAGTTCTCCGAGACCGCACCGGTCGCGCCGTCGATGTGGGTGATGACGTTCTGCGCCACGGTGGGGGTCGCCCAGAGAAACTCGCCGGTGGCGCGGTCGAGGGTGTACACCACACCGGTCTTTCCGGGGATGCCGGTCATCACGCGGCGTTCCTCACCCGGTCGGAGCCGCGGGTTGATCCAGCTCACGACGGCCGGGTCCGGCCGGACGGCCGTATCGACCAGGAGACGTTCAAAGGGATGGTCGAGATCCCAGTGGTCATTGAGGTGCTGGTAGTACCAGACGATCTCACCCGTGTCGGCATCCAGTGCGAGGGTGGAGTTGTGATAGAGGTGCTTGTTGTCGATGCCGCCCACCATGAATTTGGGCGCCGGCGAGGTCACCGATGTGCCGATGTACAGCAGGTTCAATTCCGGGTCGTAGCTCGGTGCCATCCAGGTCCCGACGTGGCGACGTTCCTCGTCCGGCACACCACCCCAGGTTTCGTCGCCGGGTTCGCCGGGCCTGGGGATCGTGCGTCGACGCCACAGTTCTTCGCCGGTCCGTGCGTCGTGCGCGGTGATGACACAGGCGTCCGGCCCGGCCGCTGGCATACAGCTGCGGCCTGAAATGACCTTGCCGTTTGCGATGATCGGTCCCGTGCTCTGGTTCGCTGGATGCACCTGGTAGTCGAGAATTTCCGTTTCCCACACTAGGTCTCCGGTCTGCGCATCGAGCGCGAACACATACTCGTCGACGCTGGTGTCGATGATCAGATTGTCGTAGATGGCGAGATTGCGATTGGTCGTGCAGACCCCGGGAATCAAGCGCTCGCACACGTCGTCCGGCAGCGACCGGCGATACTCCCAGATGAGGTCGCCGCTGGCGGCGTCGATCGCCTGAATGACGTCGCTCGGGTTTGGCATGTAGATCACGCCGTCATACACCAGCGGGGTGCCCTGTTGTCGACCTCCGGCGGTGAGCGCGCGCGACCAGACCAGACGCAGGTCGCCGACGTTGCGGCGATCAATCTGGTCGAGTGGGCTATACCCCCAGCCATCAAGGGTGCGGCGCCACATCGGCCAGTCGTCAGCCGACGGTGCCTGTAGCATCGCGTCGGTCACCGGGACGAATGCATCCGACGATTGCGCGCGGACGACGGATGGCATCGCGGCATACGCGGCCAAGAGAAGGAAGGCTGTCACTCGACGCCGCCACATATCTGCTCCGTTCTGCATCACGTCGCCCGTGACCGCTCTCCGTCCGTGGTCATCTCTCAGCGCCGGGCACCCTGGGGCGCCGCGCCGGCTCGGCATCGAGCCGCCGGAAGCGGCCGCGTGTGACCAGGATGGTCTCACGGAACGGGCACGCGGCGAGCTCTGGCTGGTCATGCGGCGGCGTGAGTGTGTTGCGTCGCGACCGGATGAAGGTCGATAATCGCGCACGGTAGCGACTCGACAGACATACGTCGAGTTCGAGGGTCGCGTGAGGGAGTGTCACGCGCTCGTCGTCTAGCGCCGACTGCTTGCGGGGGGCCATCCTGTCGTGCATCGAACGGACGGGACTCGTGATGGTCCCCCTCACACCACCCGTTGCTCGTTTCTCCCCACGGAACGGGGCGAGGCGACGACGGCTGATCATGTCAGGAAGAAACATGGAGAAACGTGTCTGTGGCAGCGTTGCGCTGCTCATGCTGGTGGGAGCGCCCGGGCTCGCTCAACAGTTTCCACCTGGGTATGTCGATCCCGCGCCGCTGCTGGCCGCCGTTGCCGCCGAGATCGGTGAAGCCAATCTGATGTGCATCACCTACTCCGGCACCGCGTATGGCGGCGCCGTCGGCCAGACATTCGAGAACGCGGTCAACATCGACTGGCCGCGTATCGACTCGATGACCAACTACACCCGCACCATCAACTGGGATGCCGGCACCAGCCAGGAGACGTTTGACCGGACGCCGGGTTTGAATCCCGCGTCGTGGAAATACGGTATGGGCTGGACTGGTGGGACGCCGACCCAGCAGGCCACGAGGCAAACCCACATCGTCAATGGCGAGTTCGCCTGGCACCAGGACGGCGATGGCCCCCCGGTGGCGGTTCCGCCCGAGCTGGCCGAGATGTACCAGCTGGAGATGTGGATGAATCCGCACGGGTTTCTCAAAGCCGCTCGCCTCCCCGGGGCCAACCCCGTGGCGCTGTGGCGTTGGGAGCAGATCGAGAAGGGCCGCGATGGCAACGTGGTGAGTCCAGAAAAAATGTATGTGGTCGCGATCACGATGTTCGGAAAGTATCGCGTGGACGCTACGATCAACCCGGAGAACCAGATCCAGCGGATCAAGACGACGGTGAACATCCCCGCGCTCGGCGACTTCAACATCGAGCACGAGTCGACCAATCAAGCCACCTTCGGGAACGTGAAATGGCCGACCGCCTGGCACTCGCATCAGGGCTGGGACGACAACTGGCAGTTTTATCGGAAGAGCACCGGCCACAACGCTTACGGTGGGACGTTCGCGACAGTACAGCCGAACGTGTGCGACGACGCGGCTCCGGTGCCCCCGTCGGTGGCGCAGGCCACCTTTCCCATGGACGTCGCAGTTGAGGAAATGGCGGACGGTGTGTATCTGCTCGGTGGCGGTCCGGCCAACAGCTACATGGTGGAGTTCGACGACTTTGTCGCCGTGTTCGAGGCGCCCGTCAATGAAACACGCAGTTTGGCAGTCATCGAGGCGGTTGCCAGACTCGCTCCCAACAAGCCGATTCGGTGGCTGATCAGCTCTCACCCCCACTTCGATCACATCGGAGGACTGCGCACCTACCTCCACATCGGCTCGACCATCGTGACCCACCAGCAGAACCTCGAGTTCCTGAACAGCGATGTGTTGAGTTACGAGCCGAGGACCGTCGAGCCTGACATTGTGTCGAAGTGGCCGCCGACCGAACTGGCCGAGGGCTACAACTACGAGGCGATTCAGGAGAACTACGTCATCGCGGACGATTCGCGGATCCTACGTGTGTACTACGTGCAGCCATTGCAACACGTGACCGGCATGTTGATGGCCTACCTTCCGGCGGAGGGCATCGTGTTCCAAGCGGACCTGTTCGACACCCACGAGCCGCCTCGACGAGCGCAGTTGCCGGCGATGCGCAGCCTGTCGAATCAGGTGCAGCGCATGAACCTGGACGTGGAGACGCTGGCGCCCGTCCACGGACGGCCGGTTCCGTGGAGCGACTTCGTGACCGCCCTGAACTCGTTGTCGAGCGCGAACTGAATTCGAGCCCGCGTGTGACCCGGTGCGGCTATTCCGACCCGACCGCCACAAGATGCCCGCGGGTACGGATATACAACACACCGGCTGAGAGCGCCGGCGTCGCCATCAGCGTCTCACCCATGGGGTTCTCCGAGAGGACCTCGAGGTTGGGGCCCGCCTTCAGCACGTAGACGCTGCCGTCCTCACTGCTGAAGTACAGCTTGCCGTCGGCCGCCACCGGCGACGCGGTGAATCCGGAACCGCCACCGTCGATCCGCGCCTGAAAGAGCCGGCGGCCTGTGCGCAGCTCGTAGGCACTGAGCACGCCGTTGTCCCGACAGTTGTACAGGATCCCGTCGTACACGATCGGGGTCTGCATGTAGGCGCCGTCGCGGCGCTGACTCCAGACGAGGTCGTCGTTCGAGAGGGCGCCGGTGGGTGGTGTGATGTCGCCGGATGCCCCCTCGCTGATGGCGAAAATCGGCGCTTCGTTGCCGTGCGCGTTCGTGATGACAATCAGGCCGTCGGAGACGACGGGCGTCGGGGTGGGGATGTCGCCGCCGCCGACCATGCGCCAGAGCTCGTCACCGGTCTTCAGGTCATACCCGCCGATGTGTCGAAAACCGTTGACGACGATCTGCGCGCGCCCGTTCACCACGTGCACGGTCGGGGTGCTCCACGTCGGCACGTCGTCCCTATCCACACGCCAGCGCTGATCGCCGGTCGCGACATCGAAGGCGGCGAGAAACGAGCCTCTCAGGATGTCCGCCTGGATGACCACCAACCCGTCGTGAATGACCGGAGACGCGGCGAAGCCCCACAACGCCGTCGGCGCCCGAAAATATCCCGACCCGAGCACTCCCAGGTCGACGGTCCAGAGCTCGCGGCCGGTGTCGATCTCGTAGGCGAACAGGCCTTCCGACCCGAACATCGCCACGAGGTGGATGCCGTCGGTGGCGAGTGTGGAGCTGGCGTGGGACGACTTCGGGTGACGGGCCCTGGCCGGCACGCCTTGATGCGCGACTGCGGTCCACCGCTCGCCGCCGGTCCCCTTGTCGAGACAGCGCACCTCCCACTGTTGTGGCTGGTCGTTGGCCACCGACTCGATATCGCCGTACAAACCGACCTTGAGCTCGTCGTCTTCGCCGCTGTCGGCGGTGGTGACGCACACCAGGTCACCCCAGACAATCGGGCTCGAATGTCCGAGCCCCGGGATGGGGGTCGTCCACCGGATGTTCTCGCCCGTTTCGGCGTTCCAGCGCACGGGCGCCTCGAAGCCCTCCGCCACGCCTGACGCCTGCGCGCCCCGGAACTGAGGCCAGTCAACCCCCGGTCGGGGGGCCTGAGCCGCCGCGCCGGGACCGGAGAGCACAAGTACACTCGCGGCCAGTGTGCACGCCCGCCGTAGTCCGCTGAGGCTGGAGGTCATCGCTCCAGGGTAGGGCGCCGCGGATCAGATGTCCATCGCTTTCCAGGGTCGTGCCTCGCACTCCGCATTCATGGGAGAATCCTGTTGATGTGGCGCCTCTGTCTGTGTGCGATCCTCGTGCTCGCTCCCACGCCGTCGCGGAGCCGAGCCTTCGGTGAGGGTGCGGGCCATGCGGTCGACGATGCGGTCCGCCGGCTCGCGCGGCGTAAAAAACCGATGTGAGAGTGCCCTCAAGAGAGGCATTCCGCACTATCATTGGCGTACGGTCAGTGCGGTCTTCGTGGGTCGTTGACCGACTCGAGGGTGATGCCCGTAGGGACGGTTGGCGTGACCGTGACGGAAGAGGTGTATGTGCCCGACCCAAACGATCTGGAGGCGCGCAAGGTGATGAGACCCCGTTCGACGGTCGGAGTCCTGTTGGTCCTCGTCGCGGCGATGGCGGCGGCGTCCAGTCGGCCGCAGATCGCTCTCGCACAGGAGTCGGCGCCGGAGGTTGACGTCACCGCTTCGTCGACTCGGAAGGTGCTCGACCAGTTCTGCGTGCGTTGTCACAACGAGCGGACCTTGGTGGCGGGGTTGGCGCTCGACACGAAGGACCTGACCGACGTGAGCGCCGAGGCGGAGGCGTGGGAGCGGGTCATCGTCAAGCTGCGTGCGCAGACCATGCCGCCCGCAGGCAGCCCACGGCCCGACCAGGCCACGTATCGTGCCGCGGCCTCGTGGCTGGAGACGGAGATCGACGCGGTGGCCCTGGCCAGTCCGGACCCAGGGCGCGGCGAGACGTTTCATCGTCTCAATCGAGCGGAGTATCACGCGGCCGTTCGTGATCTCCTCGCGGTCGACGTCGATGTCGCCTCGCTGCTACCAGCCGACAACACCTATGAGCATGGCTTCGACAACAACGGGGAGATGCTCTCGGTCTCACCAGACCTGGTGTCGCGCTATCTGTCGGCCGCACGAAAAATAAGCCGGCTCGCCGTGGGGACTCCGCCGGTAGGCCCGGCCGTGGCCACGTATCGGATACATCCATGGCTATTGCAGGACGACCGGCAGGACGACCGGCTGTCGTTCGGCTCCCGCGGAGGAATTGCGGTCCGCCACTACTTTCCGGTGGATGGCGAGTACACGATCAAGGTGCGCTTGCACCGGAACTTCTCGGACTACATCGTCGGGTTTTCGACGCCCCAGGAGCTCGACGTGCGTGTCGACGGTGAGTTCGTCAAGCGGTTCTCGGTGGGCGACGCCGACGCCGTCGGGCAAATGGCGCCGCTGAGCTTTTCCGGCAACATCGCGGGGGATCCGGACTGGGAGTACTACATGAACACGGGGGATGCCGGGCTGGAGGTCCGCTTCCCCGCCAAAGCCGGCCTGCGAACGGTGGGGGTGTCGTTTGTGAGGCGGTTGTCGGAGACCGAGGGCGTGTTACAGCCACGCAATCGTGGCTACGGCCGCTTCGTCGATGAACGGTATGACGGAAACCCCGGGGTCGAGCAGGTCGCGATCGGTGGTCCGTATACCGTCGAGGGCCCGGGTGACACCCCGAGTCGTCGGGAGATCTTCGTCTGCGCACCGACCGTGGACGACGACGGGAAAGCCTGCGCCGGCCGCATTCTGACCAGGCTCGCCCGACGAGCGTATCGCCGGCCCGTCACCGACCGGGAAGTCGCGACCCTGATGGACTTTTACGAGTCCGGACGGCGCGAGGGTGACTTCGACGCCGGGATCCAGTTCGCGCTCGAGCGGATGCTGGTTGACCCTGACTTTCTCTTCCGGATCGAGCGTGATCCAGCGAATATCGCGCCTGACACGCCGTATCGTCTCAGCGCCCTGGAGTTGGCGTCTCGTCTGTCCTTCTTTCTGTGGAGCAGTATCCCGGACGATGAGCTTCTGGACGCCGCCATCAGTGGGCGGCTGACGGACCCGGTCGTGTTGGAGCGGCAGACCCGGCGACTGCTCTCGGATCCCAGGTCCAATGCCCTCGTCGATAATTTCGTCAGCCAATGGCTGCGGCTGCGGAACCTCGACTCCCAACAGCGTGAGTCGGCTGACTATCCCGAATTCGACGAGAACTTACGAAACGCCTTTCGGCGCGAAACCGAGCTCTTCGTCGGGAGCACGATCCGGGACGACCGGAGCCTCCTCGAATTGCTCAGCGCGAACTACACCTTCGTGAACGAGCGACTCGCCAGGCACTACGGTATCGGCGGGGTCTACGGGGACCGTTTCCGGCGTGTGACGCTGGGTGAGAATCACCCACGAGGTGGCTTGCTCGGGCACGGCGGTCTCTTGATGGTGACGTCACACCCCAACCGGACGTCGCCGGTGCTGCGCGGCAAGTGGCTGCTCGAAAGCCTGCTCGGAGCGCCGCCGCCGGAGCCGCCGCCCAATGTGCCGGGATTGCCGGATCGCGGTGAAGGCGGGGAACCGGCATCGGTCCGTGATCGCCTCGAACAGCATCGCGCCAATCCGGTCTGTGCGAGTTGTCACGCCCCGATGGATCCCCTTGGCTTTGCACTCGAGAACTTTGATGCGATTGGGAGCTGGCGTGCCACGAGTGAGACCGGCCTCCCGATCGACTCGTCTGGGACGATGCCCAGCGGTGTCGAATTCGAAGGCCCGGCGGGCCTGCGGGCCGTCCTGCTCAGTCGTGACGAGGAGTTCGCGGGCGCGGTGACCGAGAAGCTGCTCGCCTACGCGGTAGGGCGTGGGCTCGAATACCATGACCGCCCGAGCGTCCGCCAGATTCTGCGAGCCTCGGCTCCCAATGAGTACCGCTGGTCGTCCATCATCCTGGGCATTGTGAAGAGTGAACCGTTTCAAGGGCGCCGCTCGCGAGCGGACGAAGCGTCACTGGCCGCGTCACGAGCGCCGGCGGGTCGTTGAGTGTCACTGACTAGATAGCGGGACCCCACTTATGATCATCACCAAAATGTCGCTGTCACGGCGGACTGTCTTACGCGGCTTGGGGGCCGCGGTGGCGTTGCCGCTGCTGGACGCCATGGTTCCGGCGGCGTCGGCGCTGTCGCGCACGGCCGCCAATCCCCCGCGTCGTTTCGGGGTGGTGTATGTGCCCAACGGCATCGCCATGGAGCACTGGACGCCGACGCAGGAGGGACGTGGATTCGATCTCTCGCCGATTCTGCAGCCGTTGGCACCGTTCCAGGACCAGATGACCGTGGTGTCGGGCCTCAGAGGGTACTGGACGCCGGCCCATGCCGGGGCGTCGACGACCTTCCTGACGGGCGCGGCCGGGGTGGCGGGCGAGACGGCTCCCGTGGCTGACATCTCGATGGATCAGATCCTGGCCAAGGAGTACGGCCAGGAGACCGAACTGGCATCACTGCAGCTCGCCATCGACAGCCGGGCCAATGCCGGTCAATGCAGCGGTGGTCACAGCTGCGTCTATACCAACACGATTTGCTGGCGGAGTCAGACGACGCCGCTACCGATGGAAAACAATCCCCGCATCGTGTTCGAACAGATGTTTGGCGATAGCGGGAGCACCGATCCGGCGATACGCCTGGCCCGCATGGAGCGCGACCGGTCGATCCTCGACTCCGTGACTGAGAAGGTCTCCGACCTCAGACGCGAGGTCGGGCACGCCGACAGCCTGAAGATCGATGAGTATCTCGACGGGGTGCGGGACATCGAGCGACGGATTCAGCGAGCGGAGCAGCGATCGAGCTTCGACGTGCCGGAACTGGAGCAGCCTGAAGGCATTCCGGCCACATTCGCCGAGCACGTGGAGCTGATGTTCGACCTGCAGTTGCTAGCCCATCAGACCGACCTGACGCGTGTCAGCACCTTCATGCTGGGGCGTGAGGTGAGTTCGAGGACCTACACCGAAATTGGCATCCCGGACGCGCATCATCCGCTCTCTCACCACGAGTACGATCCAGAGCGCATCGCGATGATGGCCAAGATCAACGCGTATCACGCTGCGTTGTTTGCCGACTATCTGGCCAAGCTCCGAGCGACTCCGGACGGCGACGGGTCGCTGCTCGACAGCATGATGATCCTCTACGGGTGCGGCATGTCCGACAGCAATGCCCACAGCCCGCTCAACTTGCCGGTCCTGTTGCTGGGCGGCTGCGGGGGGCAACTCGAGGGTGGCCGTCACCTCAAGTACGAGGGCGATCCTCTGATGCCCAACCTGCTGGTGACCCTGACTGAGAAGTTGGGGGTGCCCGTCGAACGACTCGGGAAGAGTGACGGCACGCTCAGTGTCGAGCCACTCTCGGGCGTCTAGCAGGTCGCTGAACAAGGCCCGAGGGGGCTTTCCGACGAAGCAACGCCGCCAGACGGACGCCTCGTCAGAAAACGCGCCGCTACATCTCCGCGCCGAGACGGCGTAGCAACTCGACCGTGCTGTTGTCCTCCGGCGCACCGCGGCCGGCCGCCACCGTCAGCGGTGTCTGCCCTTCCTCGTTGTATGCGTTCAGGTTCGCCCCGCTGTCCGCCAGGAACTGGACGACCGTGTCGAGTCGTCTCGAGGCGGCGGTATGCAGGGCGGTGTCACCTGCGTCGTCCACGGCGTTGACGTCCAGGCCCACATCGACGGCCACCCGGACCGCCTCAAGCAGGCGGCGTTCGTTCTCGACCCGGTTCGGTGTCAGCCCCGGTTCCGTTCGTCGGCGGGCGCCGGTGGCCGCCATCAGCGACGTCGTGCCGCCCGGCATGACGACCCGCTGGTTCGCGCCCCGGTCGGCGAGCAGACGCATGAGCCCGGGTTCCGAGAACTGCGCGGCCAGCCAGAACGCTGTCGCACCGATGACATCGTGCTCCAACACATAGTCCGGACTGTTTCGGCGTCCTGGGCTGCCTCTCGCCACCACCGCGTTGG
>CAUZAY010000057.1:0-17212 GCA_963577695.1 Vicinamibacteria bacterium
TGTTCGCGCGGGCCGGACTTGTACTGGCCCCACGGGCCGCGCGGAGGGGCTGGCTCGGCCCGGTTCAGTTTCGGTTCGGTCGGGAGGGTGCTCGGGTGGTTGCGCCGTCGCCGTTCGACTCGCCGTTGTACGACGCCGGTATCGCGCGGGACGACGTGCTGCTGTCAATCGAGGGCCGGTCGTTCTCGTCGTCCCGTCAACTCGACGAGATTATCGGCGACCGTCCAGCCGGGGAGCGGTTGGGGGTGACCTACTCCCGGAGGGGCGAACTGCGGACGACTCGGGTCACCCTCGTGGAGGACCCCAGGCTGGCGGTCGTGGCGCCGGAGCAACGCGGCCAACGCCTCACGGCGGCGCAACGCCAGTTCCGTAGCGACTGGCTAGGCTCGCAGATCGACAATTGACCTCTGGTTTAGGAAGTTCCTAGCCACGGTCCGGACCCGTGGGGCAAGACTTTAGCCTCGCAGGCCTGAAGGCCTGCGCCACACAGCCAACCCAAGTGAACTCTAGGAGGATGCTGAAGAACGACGTGGAGCGGTTTTCGGAGCGCGGCGCCCAGATGGGATGCCCCGCCCGAAAACCTAGAAATTCGCGACCAGGGCGGCCGCGAAAATCGTGTCGGTTTTTCGGAAGCCAGGGACCGGCTCGTTGAGGTAGCTCAACTTGTGCGAGACCTTCAGCGACAGGCGGTTGCTCAGCGCAGCGGTGGCGGCAAGCTCGTTCGAGAACCGCCAGTGGTCGCCGGTGCTGAGATCGGCCACGAACGCCGCTTCTTCCGTCAGCGCGCTGGTCTCGGTTAACGCCCAGGCGTAGCGGCCCGTGGCGTTGGCGGTGCCCAGTGACAGATCGTCGCCTGCCAACCGCTGTTCCCGAGTGAAGCCCGCACCTCCGAGTAGCTGCAGGGAGTGTGGTTCGGTAGAGATGACCTGATACGCGAGGCCGGCCTCGGTGGTGAGGCGGCGTTCGATGCCGGCGAATAGGTCACGCAAGTAACCGCCGCGACCGTACACATCGAGTCGTTCCGACAACGTGCGCGACGCCTCGAGCAGCGCGGCCTGTGAGCGGGCCCTCAGCACATCGTCGGCTTCTGTCTCAACGTAGGCCACCCGCGCCAGCAATTTCCACGTGCCAGGGTCGAACAGGACTTCGCCACCGAGCCCGAACGTCCGTGTGTCCGAGTTTCCGGACGTGGCGATGGCGGATACCTCCGCCGTGCCCGACCACCGGTCGGTCTCCTCCCCGTCGGCGGGAGCGTTCTGGGCCACCGCGAGCCCCGGAAGGAGGACGAGGCATACGAGCGTGAGTATCTGTTGTCGAAGCATTACTTAGACGGGGCTGCGCCCCGCCCCCCACGCGACCACTGCGCGGGGACCCCGAGAGCCCCACTCCGTACCCTCTTCGAGCAGCCCGATACAGGAGGTATTCGTGGAAGTGGGGTTGGAACGAACGCACCGACGGTGCCCGCCGTGACCAGCGACTATGATGGAAGATCGAGGAAGGCTTGTAAAGTTTGGGACCTAATGACGATGTCCGACAACGGCTCACAGGATCCAGTGTGCGGCATGCGGGTCAACCCCGCCCAGAGTCGGTTCAGCCATGAACACGCCGGCGAGACCTACTACTTTTGCTGCGGCGGCTGCCAGACGGCGTTCAAGTCAGACCCCACTCAGTTTCTGACGAACGATGTCGCGGCTCCGGGACCCGCCGCGGCCATCGACCCGGTCTGCGGCATGACGGTTGACCCGGCCACCGGCCCGGTCAGCCACGAGCACGCCGGCGAGACCTACTACTTCTGCTGCGACGGCTGTCGCACGAAATTCCAGGCCGACCCGGCGCGTTATCTGTCTCCGGACCCGGTCGAGGATTCACCCGTTCCGCCACCAGGCACCTGGTTTGTCTGTCCGATGGATCCGGAGGTGCGTGAGTCGCGGGCTGGAGCCTGTCCGCAGTGCGGAATGGCGCTCGAGGCCGAGCTGGGTGCCGCGGACATGCTGGCCGGCGTCGAGTACACCTGCCCGATGCACCCGAAGGTGGTGCGGAAGGCTCCGGGTAGTTGTCCCACATGTGGGATGGCGCTCGAGGCACGAGGGGTGACACCGACCGAGCCGCCGAATCCGGAGCTCGACGACATGACTCGCCGGTTCCGGATAGCCGCGGTCATCGGGCTGCCGGTGTTCGCCCTCGCCATGACGGAAATGGTGATCGGAGGACAGCCCGGCGCCATCAGCCGCGCCACGTCCAACTGGATTCAGCTGGTGTGCGCCACGCCGGTCGTGCTCTGGGCCGGGTGGCCGTTCTTCGAACGGGCGTGGGCCTCGGTGGTGAATAGCAGCCCTAACATGTTCACGCTGATCGCGCTCGGGGTCGGGTCGGCGTATCTCTACAGTGTTGCCGCCACTGTGGTTCCCGGTCTGTTTCCCGAGGGGTTCCACATGGCGGGCGGCGTCGAGCCGTATTTCGATACCGCCGTCGTGGTCGTGGCATTGGTGCTGCTGGGCCAGGTGCTTGAGCTGCGGGCTCGCGGGCGCACCGGTGCCGCGCTTCGTGCTTTGCTGGGGCTGGCGCCGGCGATGGCCCGGCGCGTCGTCGGGCAACGGGAAGAAGATGTCCCGCTCGGGGTCGTGCAGACGGGCGATCTGCTCCGGGTTCGTCCTGGTGAGCGGGTGCCGGTGGATGGCCGCGTGGTCGAGGGACGTAGTGCGGTCGACGAATCGATGTTGACCGGCGAGCCGCTGCCGGTCGAGAAGGTCGCCGGCGCCACGGTCGTGGGTGCGACGTTGAACGGTTCTGGCACGCTGCTCATCACGGCAGAGCGGGTCGGGGCCCAGACGCTGCTGGCCCAAATTGTCACGATGGTGTCCGAGGCGCAGCGAAGTCGCGCCCCAATACAGCGGCTGGCGGACCGGCTCGCCCAGTTCTTTGTCCCGGCGGTGGTGACGGTGGCGGTGCTGGCGTTCGTCGGCTGGTCCCTCTGGGGGCCGGATCCACGGCTGGCCCTGGCGCTGGTGAGCAGTGTCGCCGTGCTGATCATCGCGTGTCCCTGTGCGCTCGGTTTGGCCACGCCGATGGCGATCATGGTCGGGACCGGGCGTGGCGCGGGTGTCGGCGTGCTGATCAAGAACGCCGAGGCGCTCGAGACTCTGGAACGCGTCAACACGGTCGTTGTGGACAAGACCGGCACCCTCACCGAAGGGAAGCCCGTACTCGCGACGATGGTGCCGGTCGAGGGTGTGACCGAGGCCGAGTTGCTGACCACGGCGGCTGCGCTCGAACGTGGCAGTGAGCACCCTCTGGCTGCCGCCGTGACCAACGCGGCGAACGATCGCGGGTTGACACTGCCGCCGGTGACCGATTTTGAGGCGGAGGTCGGGCGCGGGGTTCGGGGAGTGGTCCGTGGTCGCGCCGTCCTGTTGGGGACCACGGCCCTGCTTGCGGCCCACGATGTGGCCACGGTGTCGCTGAACGAGCGCGCCGACCTGTTGCGGCGAGAGGGACAAACAGTCGTCTACGTCGCGGTGGATGGTGTGCTCGCCGGGTTGCTTGGTGTGGCCGACCCGGTCAAGCCAACCACATTGGAAGCGGTCGAGCAGCTGCGCGCCAACGGGATGCGGGTGGTCATGGTCACGGGCGACAACAGACTGACGGCCGAGGCGGTGGCGTCCAAGCTCGGGATCGACGAGGTGGTGGCCGGGGTGCTGCCGGCCGACAAGCGGCGAATCGTGGCCGAGCGGCAGGCAGCCGGAGAGGTCGTCGCGATGGCCGGTGATGGCATCAATGACGCGCCCGCGCTGGCCGAAGCCGCGGTGGGCATTGCGATGGGGACCGGCACCGACGTGGCCATCGAGAGCGCCGGGGTCACCCTGGTTCGCGGTGACCTGCGGGCCATCGTGCAGGCGCGCCGTCTGAGCCGCGCCACAATGCGGAACATCCGGCAGAACCTGTTTCTAGCGTTCGTCTACAATGCCGTCGGCGTCCCAGTCGCGGCCGGCGTGCTGTACCCGCTGACCGGTGTACTGATCACTCCGATGTGGGCAAGCGCGGCCATGACACTCAGCTCGCTGTCGGTCATCGCGAACGCACTCCGCCTGCGCCACGTGGAGCTATAAGGGTCCCTCTCCACGGAGAACGCCAGCACGAGGTTCCCGGGCGAGGCGTTCGTCTCCTGAGGAAACGTCTCGGTCGCCGCCGTGTTCTGGCCCGGGTCGACATCCGGCCGGCGGAGGGCTGATCAGGCGCGTCGGTGCCCTCGGGCGGCGGGAGCGGGCATCTCGGTCCGCGAACCGGTCGACGAGCCCAACCCTCCTCACCTTGACCCCCAGAGCGCTTGGCACGGGCTAACAGGTGCCTGGTCCCGACACCGAGGGAAAAGCGGACGCTGAACTGATCCCAGGCCCGGCGCTAAGACTCCGCGCCCGCGCACGGTCCTCGCCGGCGGCACCGCCGCCGCCCCGGCTCGTCTCCGACGGTTCCCGGACCGAGATACACGCTCCCACCGCCTGCTCCAGTGTGACCGCCAAGCCACCTCGCCCGACAGCCTGCCTCACCCGAACCCCGGCGTTCATCTCCCGAGCACGTTTCGCTTGCGCCACGTGGAGCTACCACGCCAAGAGGAGGTTCCCGGGCGCCTCGCCCGGAAACCTAGCCCCAGCGGCCGTCGCGTTGTTGATGCACGTCGACCACGCCTGAGGAGCGGGTGCCCTTCACGGTGTTCTTGTGGCGCCCAGTGGCGCCTCCGATGAACCAGGAGACGAGCCCCACAAAGACCGCGCCAAGCACCGCGGAGAAGAACGACGACACACGGAACCCGGGCACCAGCGCTGCGGCGAGGGCGAACGCAATGCCGTTGACGACGAAATAGAACAGCCCGAGAGTCACGAGGGTGAACGGCAGCGTCAGCACGACCAGGATCGGTCGGACGATCGCGTTGACGAAACCGAGGACAAGGGCGGCGATCGCCAGCGCGCCAAAGGAGTCGACGTGCACGCCGGACAGCATCCACGCGGTCGCACCGAGCGCGACCGCGGTGGTGAACCAGTGCGCGAGAAAGCCGCCCTTCATGGCAGTAACACCCCGGGTGCGAGCTTCCCGGACGGGTCGAGTGCCTGCTTGACCGCCCGCATCTCCGCAATCCCTCGGTCGCCGTACAGTTGCCGCAGGAGCGCCTGCTTCACCACGTTGCGTCCGACGCCATGCTCGGCCAGTGGGCAGCCGCCCAGCTCAATGACCCGGCGGCCGCACTCCAGAATCGCTTCTTTGCCGCGTCGCACATCGTCCGCCGATTGAGGGATCACGTTGGGGTGCAGATTCGCGTCCGAGAGGTGGCCCCAGATGGCATAGTCGAGCCCACGCGACTCGAAGGCCCCACGAAAGAGCGTGAGGCTTTCGCTGAGGTGAGCAAAAGGCACAATCATGTCGGCCGCCGTCTTTTCGATTGTGCCATCGACGGTGCGCTTGGCGATACCGACCCGACGATTGACCGCGTCCGGCACCGCTTCGCGGAGCGCCAACAGTGCGGAAGCGCGGGCACGGTCGCCCGGAGCGACAATCTCCGTGGCGTCGAGCCGGTCCGCGTCACCAATGACCCGACAGAGACGGGCCACGGGCGAGACCGGGCCTGATCCTTCACCGGCCAGGTCGGTCTCGGTCGTCGCGTTGGCCACGTCGTCATACACTCGTTCGGTCGTGGTCCCCGGCGGGAACTCGATCTGGGCGAGGAGCAGTGTGTCCGCGTCATCCGGAATCGTCACGCCACAGCGCCGAGCCGCGCCATCCTCACGCAACAATGCCAGGCACCGCCGGTCCATATACTCGATCGCGATGACATCGAGGCCGGTGGGGTCCTGGTCGCGCCAGGTCCGCATCGACGCCTGGCGCAACCCGGAGGCGAGCATGACGGCTTGCGACTCGTCGCCACAGGCGACCAGGACGAACCCCACCTCGGGGCACCGGGGCAGCACCTCCAGGGTCACGGAGGTGACGATACCCAGGGTGCCTTCGGCGCCGACAAAGAGGTCGATCAGGTCGAGATCGGGGCCGGCCGGGTATCCCGCTGCCCGCTTCGGCACCTCCGGTACCCGATAGGTCGGAACCGGGACCCGGATCGTGCCGTCAGATGTGTCGATCTCGAAGTGGTGGTCAGCGGCACGGACCTGCCCGCGTTCAAGGTCGAGCAACTCGCCGGTCGCCAGCATTACCGTCAACGCGCGCACCCACTCGCGGGTCGTGCCGTATTTGAAGGTCGCGGCGCCGGCGGCGTTCGTCGAGACGATCCCGCCCACCGTCGCTCCCTCGTAGGTAGGCACCGGTGGGTAGGCTCGGCCCGCTCCGGTCAGCGCCTCCCGGAGGGCGGTGAGGGTGACACCGGGCTCTGCGGTGACGGAGTCGAGCTCGGGCGGAGCGATGGAGCTGAGCTCTGACAGGCTGAGGACCGTGTCCCCCATCGGCGTCGCCCCGCCGGTGAGGGACGACTGGGCGCCGACAGGCAGCACCGTCGTGGCGTCCCGGAGGACGGCGGCGAGCTGCTGCTCGTCGCGTGGACAGACCACCAATGGCGAATGCCCGCCGGGGAAGTGTGCCGCGTCCTCCAGGTGGGCAGTTAGCTCCGAGCCGTGTGTGAAGCGTCTGGCCGGTTCTGGACTGGTCGCACGAGGGGGGCGGGCGCGAACACGATGGCGGCTCATGAGAGTGGGCACCTTCGTAGCCAGCGGACACCGTCGTGTCGGGCTGTCCCATGAATGATAAAGTGAAGCATTACGACTATGAGCACGGGTTCCAAAAGAAAGGTGTGCTTCATGTTTCATCGGATCGGCACTGCGGCCGGCGCCGCGGCCCTCACAGTCCTCTGTTCGGCGGCGTCGGTCTGCGCCCAGGCACCGACTGACGTGGTCGGCCGGGTTGGCGACGTGACGGTGACCATGGCCGATGTCGACGACGCCTGGCGTAAGAACGACGCCGCTTCGCGCGCGAGGATGCTGCAGGAACTGTACGACACGCGCCGCCGCGCCCTTGACATCGTGATCGGCGATATTCTCATCGATCAAGAAGCGGCGGCACAGGGCACCTCTCGCGATGCGCTGCTTGAAGCGGAGCTGCCGTCGAGAAGCCTCCCGGTCTCCGACGAAGACATCGCCCTGCTGTTTGGGCAGAATCAGAACGCGTTCGGCGGGCGGACCCTTGAGCAGATGCGGCCGGAGATCCGCATGTTTCTCGAGCAGCAGCGTCCAACGCAGGCGTTACACGCGTATATGAACGAGCTGCGGGCGGGCGCCGGCGACGTGCGCATCGAACTCGAACCGCCACGGACCCCGGTGTCGGTGGATGTCAGCGATGCGACGTTTGGTCCAGACGACGCAGTGATCGAACTCGTCGAGTACTCCGACTTTCAGTGCCCGTTCTGTCAGCAGTTGACGGGCACGCTCGAGCAACTGAAGACGGCCTATGGCAACGATGTGCGCCTGGTGTTCAAGGACTACCCGCTGCCGAACCACGCTCAGGCGTTCAAGGCGGCTGAGGCGGGACACTGCGCGCTCGAGCAAGGCAAGTTCTGGGAGCTGCACGACACCATGTTCGCGAAACAAGATGAACTGGGCGTCGATGACCTGAAGCGCCACGCCGGCGAGTTGGGGATGGACCAGGCCACGTTCGATGCCTGCCTGGACAGCGGTCGTTTTGCCGCGCAGGTTAACGACAACTTGCGCGAGGGGCAGGAAGACGGCGTGTCCTCGACGCCGACCGTGTTCATCAACGGCCGGTCGGTGATGGGCGCGGCCCCCTACGCGGTCTTCGAGGAGATCATCGAGGAAGAGTTAGCGCGCGCGCGACCGTGACACCGGTCCGCGGCAGTTCGGCCTGGCCCCGAAGACCCGCCGCCTTCTAGTCAGCCGTCAAACGAGCGCCCTCTTCCGCAAGGAATCCCTGGAACTCCGCCTGGGTCTGGACAGTGACGGCACCACGCATCCGATAGTGCCCCAGCCCACACAATTGCGAGCAATTGATCTCAAAGGCCCCGGTCACGGTCGGTTCCCACCAGATCGGGATCTCCATCCCCGGAATCGCGTCCTGCTTCACCCGCATCTCGGCGATCGCAAAGCTATGGATGACGTCCATGCTGGTGAGATAGACGATCACTGGCGTGTCGACCGGAAGATTCAGCTGGTTGATGGTGTAGATGTCATCCGCGCTATTCGGGTCCTCCCGGTCGAGACCGATTTCGTTGGTCGGGGTGACTAGACTGCCATCGCGGCGGCCGAACCGACCGTCTGGACCTGGGTACACCGAGTGCCAGGCGAACTGCTTCGCGATGACGTGGACGACGGTGGCGCCGCTCTCTGGTGGAACATCGTTCACACGTGTCGCCCACGCCGGAAGGGCGAACGCGACCAAGATGACCGCTTCGACAACCCCCACCGCCACCTCGAGGTAGCTGGACACATGGCTCTTGACGCCGTGGTAGTCCGCTTTCGGGTTCGCGCTTTGCCTGAACCGAACCAGCGTGTAGGCGAAGAACGAACCCCAGCCGACGAACAGCACCAGCATCAGCCAATGCACGATGACGATGATGCGGTCGATTTCAGCGGCGTGCGACGAGGCCTGCAGCGGCAGTCCTAGAAACTCCTGCATCTACACACTCCTGGAGTTCGTGGTGAAACCCCGCGTCCGCATCGAGACTGGCGATGCGCCCGGCCGACAAGGCGAGACGAGGGAAATACCGGCAGTATTTGACCGAGGAACAACGCTGTCAGCCGGGATGCAGCGCCAGTCGAATGCAGTGGGGCTTTCACTACGAGCTACCCGCCTGGGACGATCCGGACAGATCGACGCGCTGACCGAGCGCCATCCGCGATCGTTTCACCAAGTAGAGAAAAAAGCCCGCGAAAGCGGAGAGAACTGCGGCCGTGACCCCGATCAGCAGCAGGACGCCCCAACTGGCGCCGATCGCCATCGGAGAGTTCGGGTCTCCGAAACAGACCGCGCAGGCCAGTAATGGCTGCGGCGTGGCCAAGGCTATCGCCGTCATGACAAACGCCGTCCACCCTACTCGTCGTGTCATGGTCTCCACCTTTCTAGCTCAACCCGAGTTCGCGGGTCTTCCTGACAAACTTCACCGCGTAGACGGTGAGCAGGCCGGCCGTGATCAGCGCGCCCGCCGTGGTCGCCAGATGCCATGCCGACCCGGCGTCGGTGCCGTAGTTGACGCCGCCCCACACTGCCATCATCAGCGACAGCAGGATCGACGCCACGATGAATACGATGTGGAACGAGCGCAACGACATTAGTGCTCTTCGCCCTCGGCCATCTCGTGCGCGTTCGCGTTCGGTAACGTCTTGACAACGCCGATGTGGTCGGAGAACGTCCACAGCGGCACCAGCATCAAGAAGAGCCAGAAGACCGCCGTCAATCCCAACGACACCATCAGCCACTGGCTGCGTTCCTCGCCAAGGTGCATGAAGTAGTTCGCCACGAGCGAGGCCTTGGTGGTCGCGATGATCAGCGCAATCGTGATGCCGATGGCCACCGAGACATCCAGATACGACGCCAGGACCGTGACGATCGTGCCCACGGCGAGAGCCCCGGCGATTTTCTTGTAGGTCGCGATGTGTTTTCTGACTTCTTCTGCGCTACCGCTCATGACGACTCCTTAAGCCCCTGCCGCGTTACAGGAGATACAGCACGGGAAACAAGAAAATCCAGACCAGGTCCACGAAGTGCCAGTACAGCCCAGCGGCTTCGACGCGGTTTTCAAACATCTCGCGCTTGACGTGCCACATCTTGCTGCCGGGACCCCAGAAATAGCCGTTCACGACAATGCCACCGATGATGTGTAGCCCGTGCAGCGCGGTCATGGTCCAGTAAATCGCCAGAAACGTGCTGTGCGACGGTAGATGATCGTGGGACACCTTCTCGTAGTACTCGTAGCCCTTGATGCACAGAAAGAGCACCGGCAGCAGCACGGTGGCCAGCATGTAGGTCTTGTATTTGGCGAAGTCGCCGAGTTTGAGCGACGCGTAGGCCATGACCATCGTGACACTGGAGGCGATCAGAATCACGGTGTTGACGGTGCCGATGGGGATGTTGAGGAATTCGGCGCCTAGCGGCCATTCGACCGCGCCGACTCGTAGCAGGACGTAGGTTGAAAAGAGTCCGCCGAACAGCATCACCTCGGAGGCGAGAAACAGCCAGATACCCAGCTTGACGTTGTTCAAGCCGGTGTCCGGCCGTTCAGCTACGGTGTAGGGGATTTCCATCGCTGGTTAAACCTTCGCGGGTTCCGGGTTCGCCCCCGGGGCCTGGCCCTGCATGGAGAAGTCGCTCGAAGCGCCGGGCACGCTGTACTCGTACGGCCCGCGGTATGCCTCCGGCGGCGTGCTGAAGTTCCCGTGCGGCGGCGGTGAAGGGGCCTGCCACTCGAGCGTGGTCGAGTCCCAGGGGTTGTCACCCACCTTCTTGCCGTGCCGGATGCTCCAGAAAAAATTAAAGATGAAGAAGATCTGGAAGACCCCGAGTGCCCAGGCCCCGTAGGACATGAACTGGTTCCACTCCAGCACTTCCTGCACGTGCGCATACTCCAGACCGCCGTCATACAGCCGTCGATTCATCCCGGCCAGTCCGGTGATGAACATCGGCATGAACACGCAGTTGATCGCGATGATCGAACCCCAGAAGTGAATCCGGCCCAGCATGTCGTTCATCAGACGCCCGGTGGCCTTGGGATACCAGTAATAGATGCCCCCGAACAGCGCGAAGATCGTGCCCGGTGCCACCACGTAGTGGAAGTGCCCGATGACGTAGTACGTGTCGTGCAGGTGGAGGTCAGGCGCGGTGAGCCCCAGTGGCAAACCGGTGAGTCCGCCGATCCCGAACATGGGGAGAAACGCCAGCGCGAACAGCATGGGCACCGTGTACCGAATCGAGCCGCCGTACAGAGACAGGAACATCGCCGACAAGATGACCACCGACGGAATCGAGATGATCATCGTCGTGGTTTGGAAGAACGTGCTGATGGTGGTGCCCATGCCGGTCAGGTACATGTGGTGCGCCCACACAATGAACGACATGAAGCCGAGGAAGATGAGCGACGCCACTAACACCCGGTAGCCCCAGAGCGGCTTCCGCGTGTTGTTGGCCACGATCTCGCCCACGATCCCCAACGCCGGCAGAATCAGGACATACACCTCGGGGTGGGCCAGGAACCAGAACAGGTGTTGCCAGAGCAGCGGGCTGCCGCCGCCGCTGATCTCTAGCGGTCCGTCTCCTGTGACCAGTCCGCTCGGCATGAAGAAGCTGGTGTCGGCCACGCGGTCCATGATCTGCAGCACACCGGCCGCCTCGAGTGGCGGGAACGCCAGCAGCAGCAGGAACGACGTCACGAGCTGCGCCCACACGAAAAACGGCAGCCGCATGAAGCTCATCCCCGGCGCGCGCAGCTGCAACGTGGTCACGATGAAATTGACAGAACCGAGCAGCGACGAGGTGATCAGAAAGATCATCCCGACCAGCCACCAGGTCTGGCCCTCGGTCGCGATGACCGACAACGGGGCATATGAGGTCCAGCCCGAGTTGGCCGCGCCGCCCGGGACAAAAAAGCTGGCGATCATTACGATGCCGCCGAGGAAGAACGACCAGTAGCTGGCCATGTTCAGTCGCGGAAAGGCCATGTCGGGAGCGCCGATCTGCAGCGGCAGCACGTAGTTGCCGAAACCGCCCACGGCCAGCGGCACGACACCCAGGAAGACCATGATGGTCCCGTGCATGGCGCCCAGGGAGTTGTAGAACTCCGGTGCCATCAGTTGTGCATTGTTTGCACCCAAGAGACCACCAATGACTGGGACCGGCCTGAACGGGAAGGCCAGCTGCCACCGCATGATCATCATCAAAGTGAAACCGAACAGCAGAAAAAGCATCGCGGTGATGGCGTACTGGATGCCGATCACCTTGTGGTCCTGCGAGAAGACGTAGGTCTGCAGGAAGCTCAACTCGTGCTCTTCGTGCCCGTGTTCGGCGTGCGCGATTTCTTCGGCGGTGGTCACGTCGTCCAACGTCGTGACTCCTTTCTTGACCTTCCCGGAGACTGACCGGCCGCGCGATGCGACGGTCCGGCCAGAACAGCAATCTCTCGCGCGGTAGCCCGCGGCTTCGCGGGGTGCCCGGCGACGGCGACCCTAGACGCACGTCGTCGTCACTGAGCCGTGCTCATCGACACGACGGAGCACACCGGAACCGTGCGGACACGATTCCCGCAAACGTGCATTATTTCACAAGCGCTCTAACACCCGCGCAATTCTACCGACGCGGTCCCCCCGGTGCAAGCCCGGTTTCCCGGCGAGGCGCCCGTCTGCGGGCGTTACTTCGTCGGTCACAGCCCGCCTGGCTGGGGTCTTCTCTCAGACAGGGCTTCGCCCCGAACCCCACGCGTCCACTACGCGGGGACCCCTGAGTGCCCCACTCCGTGGCCGCGGGGCGCGCATTGTCGCGCGCCCGGCCGACGTGCCGCCCGCCTGCGCGCGAATTTTCTGGTACGTCGTCGCAGCAGCTGGTCTTCAGACCCGCTCCCGGGGCTGACACGTAAGGCGGTTGCGCTCCGAAACCGTGCCTCGCATTCGGACGGGTATACTGCCAGCAGGCGACCATGACCCCAACGACTGGCGGCGTTCGCGAGCGGCCCCACGTGATCGATACCCGGGGTGAGGAACCGTTCGGGTTCCTCTACCTGGCCGTCGTGGCCACCGAGGTGGTGGTTCTCACGGGGCTCTGGTGGTTCTCTCAGTATTTCTCCGGGTGATGCGCGTAGTTCCGTTCCTCGCCGTTCGTCTCCCCTGAAAGTCCCATGCATCCGATCGATTGGATCATCATCGGGGTCTACCTGACGTGGGTGATCTACGACGGGCTCAAACGTTCGAAGGGCACCGACGGAGTGGAGGGGTATTTTCTGGCCGGTCGGTCGCTGCCGTGGTGGGCCGTCGGGTTGTCGGTCATGGCGACTCAGATGAGCGCCATCACGCTGGTGGGGACCACCGGCCAGGGATACGACGACGGGATGCGGTTCGTGCAGTTCTATTTTGGGCTGCCGGTGGCGATGATCATCCTGTCCGTCACCTTGGTACCGTTTTTCTACCGGGCGAAGGTGTTCACGGCGTACGAATACCTCGAGCGTCGGTTCGACGCGAAAACCCGGGCACTGGCCGGTCTGTTGTTTCTGGTCTCACGTGGCCTGGCGGTTGGCGTCATCATCTCCGCGCCGGCTGTCGTGCTGTCGATCGTGCTCGGGTGGAGCCTCGTCGTCACCGCCCTCGCCATTGGCGTGCCCACGACGCTCTACACCATGTTCGGCGGCGTGCAGGCAGTCACGTGGGCCGACGTGAAGCAGATGGTGGTGATTGTCGTCGGGGTCGGCGCCGCAGTCTTGATTCTAATCCTTAGTTTGCCCGACGGTGTCGGGGTGGGCGAGGCCCTCCATGTGGCCGGGGCCACGGGACGGCTGACGACCATCGATTTCAGCCTCGATTTCACCGAGACCTACACCTTCTGGTCAGGTTTGCTCGGCGGCCTCTTCCTCATGTTGGGGTACTTCGGCTGTGACCAGAGCCAGGTGCAGCGCTACCTGACCGCCCAGTCGGTCGACGCGGGCCGTCGGTCGCTGATGATGAGTGCGTTCTGGAAAATCCCGCTGCAGGCGCTGATCCTGCTCACCGGCGTCCTCGTGTTTGTGTTCTACCTGTTCCATGAGCCTCCCATGCTGTTCAACGCCGCGCACGACAGCGAGATCCGTGCCGGTGCTCGCGCGACGGAGTTTGCCGAGCTGGAGACGCGGTTCCACATCGCGTTCGAGGACCGCCGGGATGCCGCCGATCAGATGATTGCGGCCCGTCGGTCGGGCGCCGCCGCCGCCATCGCCGACACCCGGGAGCGCTTTGTCGACAGTCAAGCGGAGGTTGCGGAGGTGCGGGCCGGGGCGGTCGATCTGGTGCGAGAGGTCAGCGGCGATACCGCGTACACCGACGTCAACTACGTGTTTCCGACGTTCATCACGACACAGCTCCCGGTCGGACTGGTCGGATTGCTGATCGCCGCGGTGCTGGCGGCGGCCATGTCGAGTATCGCGGCAGAACTCAACGCGCTCTCCGCCACCAGCGTGATGGATTTCTATCGGCGCCGCTTCAAACCGGACGCCACGGACCGGCACTACCTCTTCGTGTCCAAGGTCTGCACCGCGTTCTGGGGCGTGTTCGCCACCGGCTTTGCCTTGTACGCCGCCAATCTGGGGTCGCTCATCGAGGTCGTCAATCGTGTCGGGTCCTATTTCTACGGGTCGCTGCTCGGGGTCTTCGTGCTCGCGATCGCGGTACCGAGGGCGACGGCCAATGGGGCCTTCTGGGGGTTGCTGGCCGGAATGGTCGTGGTCGGGCTGGTCGAGGCGACGAGCGAGATCTCCTTCATTTGGTACAACGTGGTCGGAGCCTTGGCCGTGGTGGCGGTGGGACTCATCCTGAGTTTCCTGACGCCATCCTCCGTCGAGGCCTGACAACTCCTTCATCCATAATAGGTAACGCTGCCCTTCCGGCAATGCCGTCGCCGATCGGGGGGTTCCCTGATTCCTTTGTCGCGTGGTATGTTGATATCCGACCGATCCGGTCGGGAATAGATCCAGACCACTCAACGGACCTGACCGCCGCCGCGCGGCTACCGGTTCCTGGTCACCAAGTCACCGCTCAGGAGCGTCATGAGTACTGCGACCCAAACCATTGAAGATCTCGCCAAGCAGGAATACAAGTACGGTTTCGTCACCGATGTCGAGACCGAAACCATCCCGGTCGGGCTGAGCGAAGACGTTGTTCGGCTGATTTCCTCCAAAAAAGAGGAACCGGAGTGGTTGCTGGAGTCGCGCCTCACAGCTTTTCGCATCTGGTCGAAGATGGCCGAGCCGGAGTGGCACAACGTCCACTACAAGCCGATCGACTACCAGGCCATCAGCTATTACGCCGCACCCAAGAAGCAGGTCAAACTCGACAGCCTGGACGACGTCGACCCGGAGGTGCGGGCGACGTTCGACAAGCTCGGTATTTCGCTCGATGAGCAGAAACGGCTGTCCGGGGTGGCCGTCGACGCGGTGTTCGACAGTGTGTCGGTGGCGACGACGTTCAAGGACACCCTGGCGAACCTGGGCATCATCTTCTGTTCGTTCTCTGAGGCAGTGCGAGAGCATCCGGAGCTCGTCCGACAGTATCTGGGCTCCGTGGTGCCCCACTCGGACAATTTCTTCGCCGCCCTCAATGCGGCGGTCTTCAGCGACGGGTCCTTCGCCTACATTCCCAAGGGGGTGAAGTGCCCGATGGAGTTGTCGACCTATTTCCGTATCAACGCGGCCAACACCGGCCAGTTCGAACGGACCCTGCTCGTCGCCGACGAGGGCGCCGAGGTCAGCTATCTCGAGGGCTGCACGGCGCCGCAGCGCGACGAGAACCAGTTGCATGCGGCGGTCGTGGAGCTCGTAGCGCTGGACAACGCCACCATCAAGTACTCGACGGTCCAGAACTGGTATCCCGGCGACGAGAACGGCAAGGGCGGCATTTTCAACTTCGTGACCAAGCGTGGCAAGGCATTCACCAACGCGAAGGTGACCTGGACCCAGGTTGAAACCGGGTCCGCGATTACCTGGAAGTACCCCAGTTGCATCCTCCAGGGCGACAACTCCGTGGGCGAGTTCTACTCGGTGGCGGTGACCAACAACTGCCAGCAGGCCGACACCGGGACCAAGATGATCCATCTCGGGAAGAACACCCGCAGCACCATCATCTCCAAGGGGATTTCCGCCGGGAAGGGTCAGAACACGTATCGCGGGCTGGTGCGGATCGGGAAAGGCGCGCGGGGTGCGCGCAACTTCTCCCAGTGCGACTCGTTGCTCATCGGCGACCGCTGTGGCGCGCACACGTTCCCGTATCTCGAAGTCAAGAACACCTCCTCGCAGGTCGAGCACGAAGCGTCGACGTCGAAAATCGGCGAAGACCAGATCTTCTACTGCCGCCAGCGGGGGCTCTCGACCGAGGATGCGGTCAACCTCATCGTCAACGGGTTCTGTAAAGAAGTGTTCCGTGAGCTACCGATGGAGTTCGCGGTCGAGGCGCAGAAGCTGCTCGGCATCAGTCTCGAAGGCAGCGTCGGCTAGGTTATTCGGCCCGAAACGACAAATTTGGACGCCGCGTGGGGTTCGGGGCGTAGCCCCGTCTAAGGGAAAGACATGCTGGAGATTCGTGATTTACATGCCGCGGCGGGCGACCGTCAGATTCTCAACGGCATCAATTTGACCGTGAACGCGGGCGAGGTCCACGCCATCATGGGACCGAACGGCTCCGGGAAGAGCACGCTGGCCGGTGTGCTCGCGGGCCGCGACGGACTCGAGGTGACCGCGGGCACCGTGACCTTCAAGGGACAGGACCTGCTGGATCTCGAACCTGAGGAGCGGGCGCGGGAAGGGCTTTTTCTGGCGTTCCAGTATCCAGTGGAGATCCCCGGCGTCAACAACGCCTACCTGCTCAAGGCCGGGTTGAATGAGGTGCGGAAGCACCGCGGTGAGCCGGAGCTCGATGCCATGGACTTCATGACATTGATCCGAGAGCGGATGAAGCTGCTGGAGATGGATGACACCCTTCTCAGCCGGCCGGTGAATGAGGGATTCTCCGGAGGAGAGAAGAAGCGCAACGAGATCTTCCAGATGGCCGTGCTCGAACCGACCCTGGCGATACTGGACGAGACCGACTCGGGGCTCGACATCGACGCGTTGAAGACCGTCGCCGGCGGCGTCAACGCGCTCCGCGATCCCGCCCGATCGATGGTGGTGGTGACCCACTACCAGCGTCTGTTGAACTACATCGTGCCCGATTTCGTCCATGTGCTGTCGGGCGGCCGCATCGTCAAGTCCGGTGGCAAGGAACTGGCCCTCGAGCTCGAAGAGAAGGGGTACGGCTGGATCGAGACCGAGCCCGCCGCGGCTTCGGCATAGGCGGACCATATGACGCAGATCGCCACCGGTGCCGAGAGTTACGCCGCCCAGTTCGCCGCGTTTGCGCAGTCGACGCCCCTTCCGAGCGGGCTCGCGTCTTTGCGTGACGACGCCTTCAACTGTTTCGACCGTCTCGGGTTTCCGACGACACGACTCGAGGAGTGGCGTTTTTCGAATGTGGCTCCGATCGCCGACACGCCGTTTGTCACTTCGGTGACG
>CAUZAY010000058.1:0-16807 GCA_963577695.1 Vicinamibacteria bacterium
TGTCCAGGTTCTTCAGTAGCGATCCGCCGCCAGTCAGCACGATGCCGCGGTCCACAATGTCAGCCGACAGCTCGGGTGGCGTGCGCTCGAGCGCGACCCGGACCGCGTCCACGATCACGTTCACGGTTTCGGCCAAGGCCTCGCGAATCTCTTCGTCGGTGACCGTGATCGTCTTGGGCACACCTTCAATCAGGTGGCGCCCCTTGATCTCCATCGTGATCCGCTCGTCGAGACCGTAGGCGGAGCCCACCTTTATCTTGATGTTCTCGGACGTGCGCTCGCCGATCAGTAGGTTGTACGTCTTCTTGACATACGAGATGATCGCCTCATCCATCTCGTTCCCGGCCACACGCACCGCCTTGCTGTAAACGATGCCCGCGAGCGAGATGACCGCAATGTCGGTGGTGCCCCCCCCGACGTCGACGATCATGTTGCCCGATGGTTCGGTAATGGGCATGCCGGCGCCGATCGCCGCCGCCATCGCCTCCTCGACCAGAAACACCTCGCTGGCTTTGGCACGATACGCGCTGTCCTTCACGGCGCGTTTCTCCACCTGCGTGATTTCCGACGGCACGCCGATCACGATCCGCGGGCGCACCCAGACCGTACGGTTGTGAGCCTTCTTGATGAAATAGGTGAGCATCTTCTCCGTGATTTCGAAGTCGGCGATCACCCCATCCTTCATCGGCTTGATGGCGACGATGTTGCCCGGGGTGCGCCCCAGCATCTCCTTCGCCTCACGCCCGACGGCCTCGATGTGACCGTTGACCTTGTTGATGGCCACGATCGACGGTTCGTTGACGATGATTCCTTTCCCGCGCGCGTAGACGCACGTATTGGCAGTACCGAGATCGATGGCCAGATCACTGGAGAACAACGCGAACAACGAACGGACACCCAACAAAAACCGTCCTCCCCGCCACCGGCAACTCGCTCAGGTCGTAGCCTACGCCACCGCCTGCGCCAGTTGGGTGCCGTCTTTCCCATGCGCCTTCACCCAGTACATCGCGTCATCGGCCGCCTGCAGCAGATGATCGACCGTGGGTACCAAATCCGGCAACGTCGCCACGCCGGCTGACGCGGTCAGCCGACAGTTCAATCCGTCCTGCGCGAGAAATTCGTACGCCGCGATGCGCGCCCGGACGCGATCGGCCACCACCATGGCGCCGTCGCTGCCGGTATCCGGCAACACCACCGCGAACTCGTCGCCCCCGAACCGAGCCACGATGTCGGTCTCACGCGCGCAGTCTCGAATAACCGCGCCAGCCTCGACGAGGGCGCGGCTGGCATACAGATGCCCCCGGGTGTCGTTGATTTCCTTGAAACCATCGAGATCGATGAACAACAACGAGAGAGGCTGCTTGGTGCGGACCGCCCGCTTGCCTTCGCGACGAAGCACCTCGGACAGATACCGCGAGTTGAAGAGCTGCGTCAGGTCGTCGGTGACCGTCAGCGCCTGCGCCCCCAAAGCGCAGACCACGGACTCGAGTTCGACGGGCACATGCGAGGTCGCCAACAGGGCCGGCGACCCGACCGCATCCGGGCCGACTACCGCCCACTGCGGCGCTGGCAGCCACGATGCGACGCGGCCCACCAGCGCGTCGGCGACCGGCATCGGGTCGAGCGGCGCCGCGACGTGACGGGCAATCTGGGTAAACATCGGGACCTGGCCCAGGAACCGCAGCAGCGGCACCTCCGCCTGACGCCATCGGGCCGTGAGGTCGCAGGGCGCGGCGAGCGCGATCTGGTGGGCGACGTCGACCGGATTCAGGGGGGTCGTCAGGTGGGTGGCGAAACCAATGTGGCGAGAGCGCTCGGCCACCGCCACGGCCTGATCGGCCGAGTAGGACACAATCGGTATCCCGCCGGCGATCGTCCGGAGGCGACGCCAGTTCGGCCGGCGCCCGGGCGACAGCTCCCAAAACACGGCGCCCACCGCGTCGACGCGCTTCGGGGCCAGTCCCGCGGATGCGGCTTGTTGCGATCGACAGACGACCCGATACTGCTTGAGCCGCCGTAGCGGCGCCACGTGGGTCTCGACGTCTGAGGTGGAATGGTGGAAAACCGCGAGTGTCAGGCCTGAGCGGAGCACGTCATCGCGTCGTCGTGCCGTCCTGTTGTGCCCCCGTGCCGGCATGCTAAGTCGCCCTGTGTGCAACCACGGCGGTGTGGCACCGCCGATACATCCCGCAGCAGGGTAGGCGAGCCCCCGCGGAGGCGGGGTTGAATACGGCCCGGTTCTCTCCTCGACCGTGCTGGACGGAGCGGGCGTCTTGTTGCCTCGGTGCTACACCGCAATTGCGAACGGGACCGCTTACAATTTTGTTTCTGTCAGTTCCCCTAAGTCCTTCACTCTCTGCAAATATAACATATTTAGTGGTCGAGACCGCACCAAACTAGTGCATTCCGAGGGCCAGCTGAGCCCGTCCGGCCGCCCCAACCCGGCGTCGGGCGGCCGGGTGCCCCGGGTCTCCCCCGATATCGGACAGAATTTCGCTCAGATTTGGCGCGACGGAATGCCGGCAACCAACGCGGCACGGTCGCCGCACGGCGCCATCCGGTTGCTGCCGGACCACGGGCTGAGTAAAATAGAGTGTTGAGCCACGGGTTGATGATGCCCGTGTCTGGCGCCCGCCGCGGCGGCAGGTGACCAATGGGACTGACGGCCTCGCCCGCCACGTGCGGGTGGCGATGCCGCACGAGCGCAGCCGGGCGAACGCCGCGCTGCGCACAGGAGTCGACGAACGATGACGATGCTCGACCGCATGCGTCAGCACAAGGGCTGGCTAAAGTGGAGCCTGGCGCTGGCCGGTTTCGCGCTCCTGATCCTGGGGTTCCCCCTCATCCAGCCGCAGTCGGAGCTGACCGGCGGCATGACCGACGTGCTGGCGCAGGTCGGCGAAGAGGAAATTACCGTCGGCGAATTTCGGAGCATGTATCTGCAGCAGCTCCAGAGCTACCAGACGCAGTCCGGCGGCGAGATCACGTCCGAGATACTGCAGTCGATGGGCATCGACCGTCAGTTGCTGCAGCAGATGATCGACGAATATGCGGCCCTGGCGGAGGCGGAGCGGCTGGGCTTCACCGTGACGGACGCCGAGATTCTCGAGCGGATCGTGTCGTTGCCGGCGTTCCAGCAAAACGGCCAATTTGTGGGCGAGGAGGCGTACTTACAATTGCTGCGGATCCAGCAGCCGCCAACCTCGCCGGAGCAGTTCGAGGAGAACGTGCGGCGGTCGCTGACCCTCGAGCGACTGCAAGCGGCGGTCACCAACTGGATCACCATCAGCGACAACGACTTGCAGCAGGAGTACGTCGACCGCAACGAGCAGGTCCGTGTGAGCGCGATTTCGTTCCGAGCCGACGATTTTCGTGAAGGCCTCAAGGCGACCGACGAAGACGTCGCGGCCTTGTACGAGCAGGACGCGACAGATTACCTCGTGCCGGAGAAGCGTCGTCTGCGTTTCGTGCTCATCGACGTCCCGTCGCTCAAGGCGTCGTTCACACCCAGCGACCTCGACATTCAGTCGTATTACGACAACAACCTCGACCGCTACACCGAACCCACCACGTTGCGAGCGAGCCACATCCTGTTGCGAAACAGCGGCGATGACGCCGCGGCGGTGCAGGCGCGCGCGGAAGCGATTGTGGCCGAGGCGCGCGCTGGCGCGGACTTCGCGGAGTTGGCCATGGAGCACTCTGAGGACGTGGCCACCAAAGACCTGGGTGGCGATCTGGGCGTGATCGCACCCGGCCAGTTGACGCCGGAGGTCGAAAACGCCGCCTTTGGGCTCGAGCAGGGCGAGATCAGCGACCCGGTGACCAGCTTGATCGGCGTCCACGTCATCACGGCGACGGAGAAGACCGGCGGGGTGTCGCAGTCGCTGGCGGAGGTAAGGGCGAGCATCGTCGACTTGCTGAAGCAGGAGAGCGCCGACGCCCGCGCGAGCGCCCTGGCCGACGCCATGGCTCTGGAGATTACCAGCGCAGCGGACCTGGACACCGCCGCCACCCGCCGCGGTCTCGAGCCGCAGGAAAGCGCGTTCGCCGCGCCGGGTGAGCCGATTCTCGGACTTGGGTTCTCCTCTGAAGTCACCAACCAGGCCTTTCAGCTCGCCGAGGGGCAAGTGGCCGGCCCGATCCAGACCCCGACCGGTCCGGCGTTCGTGACCGTCACCGGGATTCAGGACCCGTATGTGCCGCCACTCGAAGAAATCGAAACCCGACTGCGCGACGATGTGATCCGCCGCAAGGCATTCGTCGCGGCGCAGGCACGGGCGGCCGAAGTCGTCACCCTCCTCGAACCAGCGGCAGACGACGAGTTCGAGGCCACCGCCCAAGAGGCCGGTCTCGAAGTGAACACCAGCGGGCTACTGACGCGAGGCACGGCGATTCCGGGCGTTGGACTCAATGCCGCGGTGGAGGCGGCCGCCTTTGCGCTCACGGTCGGCGAGACGAGCGCGCCCGTTCTCACCGGCAACACGGCTGTCGTGCTGCGCGTGCACGAGCGCCAGGAGGCGTCCGATGAGGGCTTCGAGACCGCCCGTGAAACCCTCCGCACTCAGCTTATCTCCGAACGGCAGAACCAGTTCTTCGCGGCCTATATGGAAATGGCCAAGACCAAACTCCTGATCGACATCAACATGGCCGCCTTCGCTCAGGCCGTCGTGTAGGGTCGCAGGAGCGGGGCATCCCGCGGCGAGGCGTTGCACCCGTGCGGCGGGAGCCGGCCTCTCGGTCCGCGAACCGGTCGACGAGCCGTACTCTCCTCACCTTGGCCCCCAAAGTGCTTGGCGCGGGCTAACGGGTGCCTGATCCCAACACCGAGGAAAAAGCGAGCGCCTGGCTGGTCCGGGCTCCGGTGGTGAAACTCCGCGCCCGCGCACGGTGTCCGCCGGCGGCGGTGCCGGCATCCGGGCTCGTCTCCGACGGTTCGCGGACCGAGTGGCCCGCTCCCGCCACACGCCCTGAGGTGGCTCCGCTGAACCGATCTCCTGCCGAGTCGTTCGTCTTCTGAGGAAACGCAGGAGCCGGCCCACCTCGACCGAGGCAAAGATCTCAATGTGGCGCACGGCTTCAGCCGTGAGATCGTAGCAAGCCCCTTCAGGGGCGCTGATCGTTCAGCGGGCCTAAAGGCCCTTGCTACGACCGCCAGCTGCGCGTGACCCGTTTCCTGCCCGCGGCGTCCCCCTCTGAGCCGATACTGCGACATCCGCCCCTTCGGAGGCTCGCCAGGAAACCTCAGGGGGTGAACACGCTTGGCATAAGCGCCAGCGGCTCGCCGGCCCGAAACAACCGCATCGGCGCGGTTGCTGCCTCGATTACCGCGGGCGGCACGGGTAACCACCCGAGCTGGGCCGCCGCCTGGGTGACGGTGAATCCCTCGTTCAACAGCTCGAACAGGCTCTTCGGCCGCGGATAGACCAGCAGCTCGACCTCTTCGTCGGCGTCAATGCCGACATGCTCTTTGGCGATCGCGATGGCGCGACTCAGCCCGCCCAGCTCGTCGACCAGCCCACGCTCCTTGGCCTGCCGCCCGGTCCAGACTCGCCCCTGCGCCAGCTCGTGGATGGCGTCACGGGTAGTGCCCCGTCCCTCAGCCGCCTTGCTGATGAACTGCTCATAGATCGCGTCGATGTGCTCTTGCATCTTGGCCCGTTCGTCGTCCGAGAACGGCCTGATCGGCGAGTAGATCTCGGCAAACCGCCCCTGGCTCACCGGCTCGATGTTGATCCCCACCTTCTCGTAGGTGCCCCCGGTCGTGATCTTGCCGGCCACGACTCCAATGGACCCGGTCAGCGTCGCCGGCTGAGCCACGATCGCGTCGGCGCCCATGGCAATGTAGTAGCCACCAGACGCTCCAAGGTCGGACATCGACGCGATGACCGGTTTGTCTTTCTTTGCCAGCATCACTTCGCGCCAGATCACGTCTGAGGCGACCGCCGACCCACCGGGACTGTCGATGCGCAGCACGATGGCGCGCACGGAGTCGTTGTTGCGAGCGGCGCGGATGGCCGCCACCAATGTGTCGGACCCCAGCACCTCGCCGCCGGTCAGGCCGACCCCGCCGCTACCGGAGTTGATGGCGCCAATGGCGTAGAGGACTGCAATGCCTTGGCCTCGGTTCAGGCCGACCGACTTGAGCCCGATCTGTCGATAGTCGCGGTCCGCGATGACGCGCCAGTTCACTTCGTCGAACGGCGCCTGCTGCTTCACCTCGTCCGCATAGACCAGCGCGTCCACCAGACCCGCGGCCAGCGCATCATCCGGCAAGAACGGACCTTCGTCGATCAGGCGACGCACCTCGGCCTTCGTCTTCCCGCGGCCGTCGGCGATGCCGTTGACGATCTGCTCGTACAGGTCACGGTTGAGCGACTCCGCCATCTCGCGATGGGCCGGCGTCATGGTCGTTTCCGTGTAGACGTTGGCGGCCGTCTTGAAGTCGCCCGAGTTCAGCATGTCGGCGTCTGCCCCGACCTTGTCCAACGCGCCACGGAAGAACATCTCGTAGCTCGCCACCCCCACCAGATCCAACGGGCTCCCTGGCATCAGAAACACCTTGTCTGCCGCCGACGCCAGGTAGTACTCCTGCGTCCCGCCGTATTCGAGGAACGCCACAATCGGCTTGCCCGACTCGCGGTAGTCGAGCACCGCATCCCGTACCTCCTGCGCCTTCCCCCACAGCGGTTGGGGACCGGACGGCAACAGAATCACGCCGCGGATCCGGTCATCCACCTTTGCCTTGCGCAGGCTGTTGACCACCGATTGCACGGTGGGGACGTCACCCATGAACGACGTCAGCAACGGATTCGCTTGACGCTCGGACAGCCCGCCGGGCACCCGTAGCGTCAGCACGGAATTGGAGGACACCGTTGGCGCGCTCGAGACCATGAAATACATGGCGAACAGCCCGGTCATCGACGTGACCACAGCCAGCAGCAAGAATACGACGATGAACCGGACACCGCGGTTGGTACTCACGGCCTTCCTCCTACCGCGCCGACCGTGTCGACGCCTAAGTCACTGCGAATACGGCCCTTCACGACCGCCTCGGGCTAAAAAATACCCTAGGCGGCCGGGGCACCACCGGCGACCGAAGGGTCACACTTGAGTATACGTGACCGATCGTGGGCGGTTCGTGCCCACACGTCGCCCGCTGGTGTCGACGCCACTGTCTTCGGTATACTGCGCGTTCGGCCGATCGGCCGTGTTCCCCCCACTGCGGAAGTGGCGGAATTGGCAGACGCGCAGGCCTCAGGAGCCTGTGAGACTTAGTCTCATGGGGGTTCAAGTCCCCCCTTCCGCACCAACACTCTAGCCCGTAAAGACGGGCCTCAATCGACATTTTCGCCACCGATTCGCGGGTCCCGCGAACGGGCTGCGGATTGGCCGATGTGCGACGAATGTGCGACAGATTCCCGCGCCGCGACCTGTGGGTCTCGAATTTCCAATTCTCTCACCGAATGGAGCACAGGAGGAACCTCGCGTGGCGCGAGGTTCTCGTGTGCGAGCCCGCGGCGGGCGATGGCGGCCTGGTCGGGGTTTGGTACGAACGGCCCCGAGTCCAGTTCTACTGGGCTGGACGCCGACTCTCAGCACCGTCTGCTCTGGATCTGATTTTCAGGGCCGTAGAGGGGTTTCACGCGACATCGGGTTCTTAGGACTCCCTGCGAAGACCTTCACGGCACCGTCATGGAGCGACCCACAGGCCGCTGAGTTGCCAGACCACGCCGACGGCGAGTGCAACACCGAACAACAACGCAATCAACCACCACATGGCACGTAGCCGGCGCACGTCCGTGGGGTAGGGCGGCCGGGCGGTGAACGTGAGCGCCTGGCGCTGGGTGAGCCGCATGCGGGCATTGATTGCCCATCCCGTGCCCTCGAGCATCGCGCTCAAGTCCCGCTGGCGCAGCTTGAGAAACGCTCGAATCGCCGTTGGGAGCATGAGCACGAGAATCGCCCCCGCCACACCGAGGAGGATGCCCAGCGGGTTCTCCACGACGACCTTACCCACATACGCCAGCGCCGACATCAGCGCTGCCACAGCCACTCCGCCACCCAGCAGCATGCTGCCGGCAGCCATGCCGCCGGTTGCCGCTCCCTCGGCTGGAGCCGCGGATGGCGTCCCGGCCGTACTCACGGCAGACATGGTTCGCTCCGCGCGTTCGTCGAATTGCTTTTCCGCGGAGCTGGTTAGCGCATCGACCTTGCCCACGAACATTCTTGCGATGCGCCGGTAGGGCGCGGCGATCGCGGCGCCGAGGCCGATCGGATTCTCGATGATCTGTACGATGCGGGCGTCCCAGTGCTGTCCCTCGATGTCTTCGAAGATGCCTCGCTTGCCTTCACAGAGGTTGCCCTGGCCACCGGCGGTCACGGGCACTGCCACGCAGGGTCGGTCCTCTGAACCTCGGCGCGCAAGCTCCAGATACATGACGTAGATGCCGCTGGTCGCTGCGACCGTGACGTGCGCTGCGCGATCTTTGACTGCGACGGCGAAGGTGAAGCGGCGACCATCGATAACCGCCGTGCCCCGTTCGAATACGGCGCGTCGCGCTGGGTCGTACAGATCGGGAAAACTGATGAAATTGTTGGCCAGCTGCAGGAGATTGGCCTGAAACAGGATCAGTTTCTCCAACACACGAATGTTGTCAAGGACGAACGCGCTCTGCTTGCTCTGCGCGATCAGGTCGCGCACCGCGTCGGTCGTTCGCGCCTCGACGTAGTGTCGGACTTTCTCGGGGCCCAGCGGGCGCAACTCGGCTCCGTGTGGATGGCTTGACCAGGCTTCGTAGGCGGCGAGCGTCTGTTTCGTCTGCTGCCACTGCTGGTAGGTAAGCTGGTCTCCGTTGCCGAACATCGGCCGCACAACATCTTGGCGCAGACGCACAACGGCCTCCGCGTACCAAGGGTTGATCGGATCGTCGAAGCGAAAAGTGCGCTCCGCGCACGGTCGGCTCAGCGGCGCGCGCTGCAGGAGAGCACGGAGGTCCCCGAGGTCGGCGAAATCCGTCTGGCTGGTGTCGGCGACCCCGGTGATGCGGTCCACCAGTCGATCGTCGAGCTTGGCCGCCTCGCATTGAGCGAAGTATTGATCGAGCTTGTCGCGCACGCCGACGAACGCGGCAAACGCCGCCGCGGTCGCCGGACCCAGCGGGAGAATCTCGGTGGAGCTGTGTTCGTCTGATGACCTGCCCTGCGCATCCCAGGCCAGGTAAGCCTCGGCGGTGGCAAGGAACTGACTGAGGTGCGCCTCGTCCAGCCCCGTGGCGCCACTCGGATGCGTAACCCCCCCCACCGTGGCGACGAGCTCTTCGACAAACTGCCGAATCGTCTGGTCGTCTGTGGCCCGGGGCAGCACGATGCCCGCTTCGCTCACAGCCAGGCATTCGATCTGTCGACGAACGTGCCGCACGTGGTCGAGCGACACGTGGACAGCGGTCTCGTCCGTGTCGTCCACGAGCAGCCTGGTCGCTGCCTCATGGGCTCGTCGTCCGTCCTCGGTTCGGGTGTTGATTGCGGCCGGCGCCAGTGCTTCGTCACCGGCATCGAGGCCGCGAGTATCGCACAACACCTCCAGGCACCAACGGATGGCGTCCTTGAACTCCGGTGGTTTGATCCGACCGTCGTGGTCGGCATCGACAAGTTGCAAAAAGAGGGCGTCGAGGTGCAGGGTGTCGATGGGGGCGCTGGTCGCAACCCACAGAGCCTCGTCGAGGCCCAGGGCGTTGCGCAGGTCTGCCGCCGTCGCGATGTCGAGGTGGTAGGCCCGCCCAGTTCGCGTGAATCTCACTGAAGTCGGTGACGCGAGCATCTAGCCTGCGACGATATCGAAGACACGGCCTGTCGGATCAGGGCATTGTTACACCGAGACCGTCTCCGCGCGCTAGATTTCTTCCACCCAACCACCACGCTGCAACGCGTGGTCCACAGGAACTCGATGGGTCCTTCGTCGCCGGACCGCGCTGTGGCAGATCGCGCTCGATCCGTGGTAGCGAGCTCATACACGACCTTCATGGCCGGTTTGAGCCAGCATGGTGAAGGCGATCTCTTCCTGCGACGCTGCGGGCGGCTCGTCATGCTGCTGGGCCTCGCTTTGTGTCATCGAATGGTGCATTACAGGACCCGACCGAGCGCGCCCCGGGCCCGCCCTCAAGATAGATGCTTATAGCATGGCACGGCGCCAACTGTACGTTGAGGCAGGCTTGTGGGCACGGGCGGACCGGCTGGCCACCCGCTTACTGCTGGACGGCTGTCCGGTCTGTCGAGAGGACGAGGAGCGGGTCCGGGTCTGGCGGAGGGGCCCAAGACCCTCTTTTCTCCGTGAAAATCCAATCCAGAGCAAACGGTGACGAAAACACGCGATTGAGGCCCTGAAACCGAGCCTCGGACCGTTTGGACCAGAGAGCGTACCGCCCATCACCGCGAACGACATCGAAGGCTGTCAACCAGGCGGCGACAGTCAGCACGGTCGGCGCCGTCTCGACCGTGAGGTAGGCCGACTCGAACGAGGGTCGCGAGGCTATCGCGACGTCGAACTCGACGAGTCGCGGAGCATCAGACGTAAACCCTAGCCCATGGCATTCAGCGAGAGGCGGGCTGCCTGTACTCCGGGCCGTGTGCGGACCATTTGTACGCTCTCTGGTCCAAACGGTCCGAGGCTCGGTTTCAGGGCCTCAATCGCGTGTTTTCGTCACCGTTTGCTCTGGATCTGTTTTTCGCGGGGAAAAGAGGGTCTTAAGCGTACGCAATGTTGCTCAAGCGCCAGATTCGGCAGGAAATTAGGAATTCGAGACCCACAAGTCCTGTTCGCTTCCTGGCGGACGGACTACTGCACATCCGGATACGCCGGGAGCGTCGTGAGCCGAGTGTCCTCGACAGGACCACCGACCGTGAAGTGATACAGGTCCTGGTAGGTGGTGTCCTCGAGACCGAGGACGTCATGCATCGCATCGTCGAAATAGCAGCCGATGCCGGTGCTCCGGATCCCGGCCGCCTCCGCTTCCAGATAGAGTACCTGACCGATTGCGCCCGCCTCCCAGAACAGACGGGGGTAGAACCAGGCGCCGTGGCGCACCAGCGGACGCTCGAACTCCGCGATCATCCCGAGACTGAAGCATCCATCACTCGCGATGTCCTGGGTGCAGGAGACCGCCTGCGAGGTGCGCCTCGTGTCGGACTGATTGAGACACCACAGACAGAGGTCTTCAGGGCAGCCAGGGGGGCGCACCCACGACGCGGCGCGAGTACAGGCCGCCTCCAGCCCCGACTGCTGGGTTCGGTCGCGTACCAGCATGTACAGACCGGGAGCCAGACCATCCACGCGGTGCACGAAGATCGCCAGGTGGATGTGCGGTGTCCAAGGCAGAGTGCTGAAGGGGATCTGACCCGGGCTCGCGACCGTTTTGTGGAGCATGCGATAGAACAGGTCTCGGTCGATCCGGGTCTGCCCATCCATGGCCACCGCGCTCCGCCGCTGACGGATGACGGGCCGAAGCGGGACCGGGCGAGCCTGTAATGACCCGGGTGTCCGCGACTCCTGCGACCGCCCGCTGGGACTTGGTCCACGGGGTCTCCGGGCCGCCGTCGCCGGTGCGTCCGTCCCCCAGTCCACGTGATCCGGACTGAGAGCGTTGGGCGTACCGTGCCACTCCAGCCCCGCGAAGCGCTGCACCGGGTCATCGGGCAGGGTGCTCTCGGTGATCTCGGTCACGCGCGGGCCGACGGCGATCAGTACATCGGGCTCCTCCGGTTCCGCGGTGTGCTCTCGACCAGTGCCCAGGAGGCGCGCCAGCTCAGCCGTGGCCAGGTCGTCCATTAATCTCGTTTGCCACCCCAGCGCAGCGGCGGCGATGGCGACTGCGGCGATGGCGTGACCGAGGTCATGCTGGCAATAGCGAAAGGCGCGCTGCCCGTACTTCCACGCCTCCCGCCAATGAACAGAGGTCAACCCGACGAAGACCGTCTCGGGCGGACATCGCTCGGCCAGTGCCTGCCACAGCGCCACGCCAACCTTCGCCCTGACCTCGAGCGCATGTTCTCTCGGCGCATAGTGGCAAACCATCGGAACCGCACAGAGACCATCCACCGGACCACAGAGCAGGTAGCCCTCGGTTGGGTGCAGGTTGCCGCTCGACGGGTTGACCCGGAGCGCCCATCGGGCCCCACCCGCGCTCTTCCAGGCCGAGATCGCGAGGCTGTCGAAGAAGAGCTGTGAGATGCCCCCCCGGTTTAGCGGGACCGGTGGAGTCCGCCCCTCGACGAACGCGTCGTCGTAACGTGGCTCCGCCGCCGGTGGAACCTTGTCCAGCCTGATCAGGGGCGCACCATGGTAGCGGCGAAATGGGTCCGGCTGGGTGTCCCAGTCCAAGTAACCCGGACCGTGCGCGAAGCGATGGACATGATGCTTGGTGACCTGGTGATACCGGCGGATCGTCTCCAGTGCGTCCGGCGAACTCAGGCTCACGACGTCGCCGGTCCCCGGACTCATTGGACCCTGAACCCCTCGAACCCCTCCTCGAACTGTACACCCAGGCTGTTCAGATACATCGCGACCAGATTGTACTGGCCGACCGTGCAGACCGCCTCCATAAACTGCCGCGTGTCGTAGCGCCCGGCAAGCGTCGCCCGGCTTGGAGGCAGCCGCAAGGCTGCCGCGGCTCACCGACGGTCAGATGGGAACGGAACGGCCGTGAAGTGGCTCAAGGCGCAGCCCGAAGTGCCGAGCAGAAACGGCAGCTGACAGGTGGAGTGGGTTCCTTTGTCCGCCGCCTACTGAAAATTAGGCGAAACTTGGAGACTCAGGACGGCCATTCAGGAGTGAAGTGACCGTATAGTGTTTATAATAAAGGTCTTATTTATTTGGAAGTGGCTGGAGTCGAACCCTGAAGGGCGCTTGTGGACCGTGGGAAGACGGGTGTCTTGCGCGGCGCAGGCTGTGTTCGCCCTGTCTTCGCCTTTTCCATCGGACAGTCCGAACTGGTCTACTGCCCGCGTGCGAGAACGCCTCCAACGGTCTCCGCTCTCCGCCAGCTTCCAGAGATTTGACCGCCCCCTGCACCGGGTTCCTGCGGCCGGTCCGCGCTGTCCTGACTCTGCCGCTGTCCTGGTCCCGAGCGGCACCAGTCGGTAAGAATGCCGGCTGCCTGGGAGAGCGTGACCGGGCCGTTGTAGGTGCTGGGGAGATCGTGGTCAGCTCGTGCCGACGCCCTCCGAAATGAGATTTTAATGTTCCTATAGATCAAATAACCCCGACATGGCGTTCGGTTGGTCTTGGCGATTCAGTCGACTACCCAACTTACGTCATAGCGCGGCAGGTCAGGCGCGTTCTCAATCGCGCGGGCGTCGGACGACAGTACGGCGAATTGCCCAGGCTGGCCCAATGCTTCACAGCCTGTCTCCCAGTTCGCGCACCAGATACCAAGCGCGACGGGGGCGTAGTACCGTGAGCCTGTTGACGCGCAGAAATCAAATCGAACGATTCTGTCTTCGCCCTCGATCCGTTCCGTCACCGCCGCGCACCGAGTGGTCTGGCCGTTAAACGATGACGGCGACCCCTGGCACACCTCATAGCAGCGTCCATATGCGTCGAAAGGATCCTCACTGGTATCGAGTGGCACAGGGTGAATTCACCTGGTCGTCGCAACACCTTGATGATGAGGTGCTGCGATGCAGAAACGGAAACGGAGACGGTCAGACCGGGCGGGGCGGCCTGCGATGCGTTCGCCGGGTCGGCCGCCGGTCGCGGGGTGTGAGGAGCAGCAACGGTTCTGGAAGGCGGTCGCCCGGGGCCTATCGAGTGAGGATGCCGCTGTGTCCTGTGGCGTGTCGCCGCCCGTGGGTGGTCGTTGGTTCCGTGAGGGCGGTGGTATGCCGCCGATCAGCTTGGGGATGGTCGACCCCCAGGCTCGTGCGAACTCTTGACCACGCTGCCAAATCGAGGCCGGGCTGGGTATACGGCAACTTGCCGTCCTCGGGATCGACAATTATGGATGTGCGGTACTCATGGCCAGTTGGCTGAAATCGTAGGCCGCCACGTCGGGGTCGATGACCTCGGGTATGCGAGCGCGAATCGTCGTAGCCACCGCCAGTGCCTGATCCAGGTTCGCGATTAGACGTTCGACGCCTTCTGGTCTCTCGAGCCTGGTGAGGAATGCTGTTGCCCAGACAGCCTGAAAGTCGGGGTGCCCATGCTCGGTTCGCGGTACGACGTAAGGGTCGCTCTCCTTCGCGAGCCCAAGGGTCGACGTTAGAATGGTGGCCAGCACGGCCAGTGTCCCTGTTCGTGGTGCCGGACGTGAGACACACTGAGCGCTCCCTCGACGTGGTGGGTCATCAGGCGCGTCTCTGGTCGGCCGACGATGTTAGGATACGTGCTGGTTGGGGACGGGGCCAGTGACGACGATGACGCCGCCATGGACAGAGTCGCCGCCTATATGCGAGCCTACAAGTAGCAGTGACGTCGTTCGGTTCCGCGTGAATTGCCGGCGGCGACAGACGAGAGGAACAAACTCATCATGACGTTTCGCTGGATGATCGCAGGCGCGGCGGCCTTCGCGTTGGCCCTGTTGACCCTACCGGCTGGACTGACGCACACCCACGCCCACACGCTGGAGACCGCCGGGAGCATCGCGGGGACTATGGCCCCGGCCTGCGACACCGACGCTCGACCGGCGAACTTCGACTTCACCTTGCAGGATATGAACGGCGAGGCGGTGTCGTTCACGGAGTTGAAGGGGAAGGTGGTGCTGCTCAACTTTTGGGCCACCTGGTGCGGTCCCTGCAAGATCGAAGTGCCATGGTTCGTCGAGTTCGCCGAGCAGTACAAGACGGACGGGTTGGCTGTCGTCGGGGTGTCGATCGACGACACGGCTGACAAGATCCAGGAATTTTCCGAGCAGTACGACGTCAACTACCCGATGTTGGTCGGGTTGGGCCAAGACGATTTCATGGAGTCGTACGGTCCGATTTGGGGCGTGCCGATGACCTTCTTCATCGATCGGGACGGCGCCCTGTGTCGCACTCACGCCGGCATCGCCAGCCGGGACGACTTCGAGAAGGACATCACCGACCTGTTGTAGTCGAACCCGTGTCGCCTCGCGACGCGACGAGGCCAGAGACCAGAACCGCGCCGGTCCGTCGGGGCCGGCGTTGTCATGTACGTGTGGTGGGGGCCGCGGCCCGGCGGGCGCCACACGTCTCGCGGGGCCGCTGTAGTATGATCGTCCGGCAAGGGGTTGCTTTCATGCTGAAGGGGTTCGTTCACGCTAAGTTGTCGTGCGGGTGTCGTCTCGCCTTCCGCGAGGGCGTGGAAGGCAGCCCCGTCACGGTGCTGGTCGACCAGAAGTCGCCCGTGTGCGCGCTGTCGCTGCACGTGGAGGGCATGCCCATCTACGACTATCGAGAGGCGCTCCGACCTTCGACCCGCATCAACCCCTTCGAAGAAGAAGGCTACGAAGAAGAAGGGTAGCCGGCGACCAATCGGCTCATCGCATTAGCTGCACGTCGAACGTCGACACCGCTCCCGCCTTGACCACCACCTCGGCTCCAGCGGCTGAGATCTCCTGAAACATCGACGCGTCGTACAGGTCACCTTCCTGGATGCCGGCAAGCGCCGCTACCAGATACACGCCGGCCGGCAAACCGCTCACGTCGTAGCGTCCGGAGAGATCCGGATACGTCAGGCGCACGTGCCGACTGCCCGGGCGCCGGAACGTCGGGTTGGTCGGGAGTGCGATGACGGCTCGATCTGTGATCGGGTGACCGTTTTGGTCGTGTACCATCCCGGTCAGGCGACTGGCTTGGTCCGTGAGTACGAGTCGAACTCGTTCCCGTTCTCCGCCTGACTGCAGCTCAAACGGGATGTCGATGACGTTGCGCCCCCGGTAGAGTACGACTCGAGCGACCAGGGCGCTTCCAGCCCTTCCAGTCTGACCACCCGGTGGCCTTCTGGTGTCGTGAGGTCGAAACGGCCATCCTCGACCACCTGACTCCTGGTGAGTCCCGAGCCCATCTCGCCGTCAGCCAACGGCGCGCTGACCCACAGTTCGGTCAATCGGGGCGCCAACGTCGTGGCACCGTCTGCGATGTCGACCTGGCCGAACAGGCGCGCGCCAGGACGCAGGAACACCACCGCGTTTCCCACGTCCGCGTCTCGAACCACGCGCTCGAATGAGCCGAACAACGTGGGGCCAGGTTGACTGGTGCGGCCGTTGGCCCGCAGCCGATAGTCCCCTGGGGGCACGTTCTCGAACTCGAAACTGCCGTCGGGTCTCGCCAGGACCGCGTTCGCAACGCCGAGGCCCAGACCGTTGTTCGACTCAGGGCCCATGGTGACCGAGGCGGTGGCCAACTCCACGCCGTCAGGGTTGACGAGTTGACCCCGGACCGTCACCGTCGACGCGGCCACGAGCGCAAAATGGATGCCGGTGCGTGTCCCTCCGAACGACAACTGCACCCGCTCGGCCGTGGCGGCGTTGGACACACCCGGGAAGAACGTCTGAGCGGTCTGACTGCGCCCCGCTGCGTCTTCCGTCCTCTCGTCGCCAGGGTCGATGGCGGCCACGTAGTAGTGCCCCGGGGGCAGGCCCGTGTTCCGGAACTCGCCCCTGCCGTTGCTCTTGGTACGTCCCATCGGCACCAGCAGCCGCCGGTCACCATCGATGCGAGGGCGCAATGCTCCAACGTCCGCATACGCCAGTGGTTGTCCGTCTTGAGCGGTGGCCCGCCCCATGATGGTGCCGCCAGGGGGCAGCGGGACGACCAGGTCCGTCCGGTGCTCGCCGACAGCAAGTTCGATCGGCAC
>CAUZAY010000059.1:0-16788 GCA_963577695.1 Vicinamibacteria bacterium
GACGTTCTTCAGTCGCCAGGTCGATGAGCTCGGAATCGGGAATGCTGCTCCAGAGAAAGAACGACAGCCGCGCGGCTAGGTCGATATCACTGATCCGATACGGCGCCCCGGCGGTCGCCGTCGCCGTCGCCGGTTGGTCTTCGATGCGGAACAGGAACTTCGGCGAGACGAGGATCGACTCGATGGTCCAGCGGATCCCGTCCTCGAACCCACTCCCGTCGCGCCGCCCGGCGTCGTAGGCGGCCATCAGCGCGGCGACATCCGCCTCGGTGGCGGGACGACGATACGCGCGGGTGGCGAGCGACGCCACGATCTCGCTGGCACAGCCCCGTGCGTCCTCCGCTGGCGCGGTGGACGACGGGCGACACACGAAGATCCGTTGCCGCGCGGGGGTGTCGGCCGGCACCACGCCGTTGTACGGCCCCAGGATTTCCACCTGTTCCACCGCGGGGTCGTTCGGGTACAACGTGTAGGTGAAACTGGTGATCGGGGGCGGCGGCGGACGGGCATCGACCGGCAACGACTGCCCGATGAAGCCGGCGAACGAGACCCCCACCAACCGGGTGCCGGCGGTGACGGGTAGACTGACCTCGAGCGTCGGGCGGTCGCCCAGCGCGAAGGTCGCCACCCGTTCGCGGTCGATCCGGATCTCGAGCTGATGCGGCGCCCGAGCCCGGCCACGCAGACTCACCTTCAGGAGATACTCGCCATCGAGCGGAAAGTGATGCTCGACGGCGAGACCGCCGCGGGACCCAAGCGGCAGGTCGTCGCTGACCCGAGTGTTCTGGGCCAGCAGCGGCGAGGTCTTGTAGATGGCGGTGGTGGGCCGCAACGTCGGGTCGCCGACTGCCTGGCGGCTGATCTTTGCGGCGGCCAACAGATAGCGTTCGAGCAATCCCGGAGACAACGAGAGCACGTCGCCAATGTTGTCGAACCCGTAGCCCGACTCGTCAGCCGGCAGTAGCGCACGGCCATCGATCTCGAGCCCCAGCAGGTCGCGCACCGCGTTCGTGTATTCAGCGCGGTTCAGCCGGTGCGCGGCCCGACGACCGGGGTTGGAGGCGAGGGCGGCGGTCTGATCGAGCGCCGTCTCGAAATACGAGACCAGCGACGTGTAGGTCGACGCGTCCGGCCGCGGTCGCCGGTCCGGCGGCATCATGCCGGTGCGTAGCTTGCCAAGCACCTTCTCCCACAAGGCCGGGTCATGACCGACCTGGCCGGGGTCGGCCGTGTCGAGCGCCAGACCGCCAGCCAGGGTGCGCTCGTTGTGACAGGTCACGCAGTAGCGATCGAGCACGGCCCGCGGCGAGTCTACTGCCGCCGCAGTCTGCGCGGCGGCCGGGGCGACGCCGGTCGGCCCGAGGCACAGGACGGCCATGACCGTCGTCACGACGCCTCGGCTCAGGCGTGCCCTTGGTGCGCGGCGGATACGAGCTTGCGTGCAGTGCATGGTCACGTTCATGAGTCAGCGCGACGGGCTGTCCGAGTCGCCAAAGGCGGTCAACCCGAACGTCAGTTGGACGCCCGTATCCGGGTCGGCGCCCAGTTCCCGCAACACGCGTGCGGCTTCCTCGTGCCGCGCGAAGGTGGTGCAGCAGATCAAGTGCCCCTCGGCGATCCGTAGCGGGGTCTGTCGTGCCGCATTCATGGCATCGATGCGCGCGCCGGCCGTGACCAGAAACCGAATCACGTCGTTCGCGTTGTGATAGGCGGCGGCATGGAAGGCGGTCTCGCCGTGTTCATTCGCGGCGTTGATGTTGACTCCCGCGTCGAGCGCCACTTGCAACGCCGCGATCGCTTTTGTCTCGTCCCACTGGTAGTAGGTGATTTCCTGCGCCGCGCGCTTGCCGAGACCGGCGGCCATCATCACCGCGGTCGTGCCGTCGTTGGTCGTCAGCCCCGGGTCAGCCCCCGCGTCCAACAGCAACCGCATCACCGCGGCATCCGCCACCTTGGCGGCGCTGATGAACGGCGTCGACCCGATCTGTATGACCCGCCCGGACCCGGGTGATTGCAACACGCCGATCTCGAACGCGTTGGTCAGTCGCTGGGGACGGGGCATCCGAGCATTCGGATCCGCCCCACGCGCCAGGAGTTCCCGCGCCGCGCTCAACTGACCCGTCACCGCCGCCACATGGAGCGCGGTGTAGCCGGCCTCGGCGGGTGTCGGATCTGCCCCCCGCTCGAGCAGACCGAGGGCCATCGCCTCGTGACGCTTGGTCAGCGCCAGCATAAGGGCCGTGACCCCGTCCGGCGCCTGCTCGTTCACATCCGCGCCGGCGTCGAGCAACAGGTCCACGCCGTCCTGGTGGCCAACGAGAATCGCGTAGAGCAGTGGGGTGAACCCCCCCTCAGGTCGTGGCGGGTCGCCGTCTCCATCGCGAGGCAGCCCCGCGGGATTCACCGCCTCGTTCTCGCTGAGCACTCTGGCCTCGCGCACAATGCCGCCCGGTCGTCCCTCGCGCGCATCGACACGCGTGCGAGCCTGCACGTCGGCACCACGCTCGACTAGTAGCCGGGCCACCGCCAGATGTCGTTCGGCCGCCGCCCACATCAGCGCCGTCTGACCGCCGGCGGTCGTGGCGTTCAGGTCCGCGCCGCTATCCAGCAGCAGCCGCGCGGAAGGTACGCTGCCAGACCGTACGGCCAGCATCAGGGCCGTGTCACCGGTCTCGCGCGTCGCGGCCGGGTTCGCGCCGGCGGTAATGAGCGCCTGCACGACGGCAGCGCTGCCGTTGACGGCCGCCAGCATCAGCGGGGTGACCCCCAGATCGGTCGCCCGATTCACGTCGGCGCCAGCGGCGACAAGCCGCCGGACCGTATCGAGGTCGTCCCAGTGCGCCGCCCAGGCCAGCGCCGTCGTTCCATCGGCCTGGGCGGCGTCGACGTCGACGCCGCCGGTCAACAGCTGATCAACGGCCACGAGATCGCGGCGCTGCGCGGCGTCCGCCAGATCGCTCGCGACAGCGACGCCCGGCGCACAGAGGGCGAGGAGCAGGATCACCACCCCCCGTCGCCTCCGGACGATCCGACCGACGACCGCGATCGTATCTTTCATCACCACTCTGACTGATTAGAGGAACCCGTGTGGATGCTACCGGAGCCGTCGCGCTGTGGCAATCGGGAATGACACACCTCACTCTCGCCCCGGGCCCTCCGACGAGTGCTATTGTTACCCACCTGATGACTGTCAATGCGCGCCGCGCGCTGCTCGCGCTGGTCGTCGCCACCGCCCAGGCGTGGTTTTCCGTGGATCTGTCGGCACAGTCGGCCATGCCCTCGACCGATACCGGCGAGTGGCCGACCTACGGCGGTGACCTGGCCAACACCCGGTATGCGCCGCTGGACCAGATTGACGCCGGGAACTTCAACGACCTCGAGGTCGCCTGGCGGTTCAAGACCGACAATCTTGGCCCAGGACCGGAGTTCAAGCTCGAAGGCACGCCGCTCATGGTCGGAGACGTGCTCTACGCCACCGGCGGGACCCGCCGATCGGTGGTCGCGCTCGACGCCGATACGGGCGAGCTGCTCTGGGTCCACGGCGAACCGGAAGGTGAACGGGCGGTGGCCGCGCCACGTCTACTCTCGGGTCGCGGACTCGCCTACTGGACCGACGGCCCCGAGCGCCGTGATGAACGGATTCTCTACATCACGATCGGGTTCCGACTGGTGGCGCTGGACGCACGAACGGGCCAGCGCGTGCCTGACTTCGGCGCCGACGGCAGGGTAGATCTGAAAGAGGCCGCCGTCTACGGCGAGGGGCGCGCCATCGATCTCGTCAGCGGCGAGATCGGCACGCATGCGACCCCGGTCGTGGCCGGGGGGGTGGTCGTCGTGGGGGGCGCGTTTCGCGACGCGCCGGCCCCGCGCACGCACAACAACACGAAGGGGCTGGTCCAGGCGTTCGACGTCCGGACCGGCGCGCGGCTGTGGACCTTCAAGACCGTGCCGGGGCCGGGCGAACACGGCCACGACACGTGGCTGAACGATTCCTGGGGTGTCAACGGCAACAACGGTGTCTGGACGCAGATCTCGGTCGACGAAGAACTGGGACTCGTCTACCTGCCGGTCGAGACCCCGTCGGGCGACTACTACGGTGGCCATCGACCGGGTGACAACCTCTTTGGTGAGAGTCTGGTCGCCGTCGACCTGCGCACCGGAGAGCGGCGGTGGCACTTCCAGCTCGTGCACCACCCCATTTGGGGCTTCGACATGGCCTGCGCGCCGATTCTGGTCGATATCGTCGTCGATGGGCGACCGATCAAGGCGGTGGCGCAGCCGGGCAAGCAGGCGTTCCTGTATGTGCTCGACCGCGAGACCGGCGAGCCGGTCTGGCCGATCGAGGAACGACCGGTGCCACAGGGCAACGTGCCCGGCGAATGGTACTCACCGACGCAGCCGTTCCCAACGCGACCACCGGCGTATGACCGGCAGGGCTCGTCCATTGATGATCTGATCGACTTCACCCCGGAGTTACGGGCCGAAGCGGTGGAACTGGTTTCGCGCTACCGGCTCGGCCCGATGTTCACACCGCCGGTGGTGAGCCGAGCGGACGGCCCGATTGCAACGCTCGGACTCGGGGCCGGCAGCGGCGGTACCAACTGGCCCGGCGGCGGGTTCGACCCGGAGACACGCACCGTCTACGTGCCGTCACAGGCCAACTTTTATTCGTGGGAGTTGATCACGCCGCCCGACCCCGAGCTGTCGGACATGCGCTACGTGAAGGGCACCGCCACCCGCGGCGTCGGGCACGGAGGACTCCGCGACCTCAACGTGCGCGGGCTGCCGCTGGCAAAGCCGCCCTACGGACGCCTTTCGGCCATCGACGTCGACGAGGGGACCATCCTCTGGCAGATACCGAAGGGGGCGACGCCGGACCGGGTCAAGAATCATCCAGCGCTGGCCGGGCTCGACATTCTGCCCACGGGCGAAACCTGCTCGGGACTGGTCGGACTGCTTGTCACGTCCACCCTCGTGGTCAGCGGAGAGTGCAGCGTCCACATCACCGAGAGCGGGCAGCGTGGGGCGATGTTGCGTGCCTATGACAAGACGACCGGGGCCGAAGTCGGCGCCGTCTACCTGCCGGCGCAGCAATCTGGCTCGCCGATGACCTACCTGGTCGATGGCCGTCAGTACATCGTGGTCGCGGTGAGCGGCGGCAACTACACTGGCGAGTATCTCGCCTTCAGACTCCCGGAGTAGCACGAGCGTGCGGCGGGAGCGGGCATCTCGAGCCGCCTAAGGAACAGTAATCATCATTGGGACGATGGTCTCGCCCCAGTGGAGCACCAGCTCCGTGTCCTTCTCCTCGACCATCGGGAAGTAATACGCCAGCGTTTCGACGTGGTCGCCGCGGCGCGGGGTGATGGTCAGACGCAACGCGTCGTGTTCCTCACCGGGGTACGGCGTGTGATACACGTCGGCCGCCGTGCTGAAAATGACGGTCCAGTCGGCGGCGCCTGGAATGGCCCAGAGCGAGTAGCGGCCGGCCGCCAGCGCCTCGCCATTCACCGTCACGTCACGACTGAACGAAACCGCGGTCGCGTCGTTCGCCCCCGGATTCCACACCTCGTCCAGAGCCACGATCCCACCGAACAGCTCGCGGCCTCGGGCTACCGGACGGTCGTAGACCACCTCGATGTCGGTGTTCGCCACCCGCTGGAAGACCGCGCCGCTCTGGCTTTTCTGGACGTCGTCGGGCGCGATGATCGGCAAGTCGGCCCCACTGGCCTGCACGTCCCTGGCCCCCGCGCGCTCTTCAATCGGCTGCGTCGACGGCGCCGGCCCGGGCGCCTCACCACCGCAGGCGACAAGCAGTAGGGGCAGCACACTCGCCAAACCGGTCCAGGTCCGTATCGTCATGGTTCAGGTCTCCTTATGTTCCGTGTCAGGGAGGGTCAGCTTACCTCAGGGGTCCGGGCGCTCGCGTCCGCTACGGCTAAGACGTCCGCCCCCCGACGCAGGTAGTCGAGGTCGAGGCGATCGCGCTGGACCGCGATAATGCCGAGGACGTCTCTCCATTGCCGGTCAGAGACCTCGTTTCCACGCCGATACCAGCGCAGCTTCTGCAAGAAGATGTCTTCTGGCGTGTAGACCCAGAGGAGTCGGTCCGGCGCGCTCGCGACCTTGACCGCCACTCTGCGCGCCATCTGCTCCTCATCCAGCGGGGTTCCACCGAGGACGAAGATGTCGACCTTGGTGGACGTGCCGTGGTGAATGAGGTTGACGCTGGACCTGGCTCTGACCGCGCGGAGTACCGCGTGCTGGTCGACATCGAGTGTGGAGCGAGGCTCGCCGCTGAGGGAGCTGGCCAGGGAACCGTCCGCCAGGTAACGCAGGCCGCACCGCTCGAGGACATCCGTCACCGCGAGCGCAACCCCGAGCGGATCCGTAACCACGTCACGGGCCGAGGAGGGTCTTGGCGTCTGGGTAGAGGCGTTCGGTCAGCGCGCGGCCGAGCTTGATTTCGGCCAGTCGCAGCAGACACTCCCGCTCTGAGGCCTCAGGGTGCCGCACACGGATACCGGCGAGCGACAACTCCTGCGCGTTGCGGGAGAGCGCGCTGACGATTCGCAGCTTTGCGGCGGGATGTCGATTACCTGCTCGCGACGCTCCTGCCGGGTAGGCCACGCGGTCGATGAACGGAATCAGCATGTGGAAACCCGCCGTGAGCACGGCGGAAAGCTTGCCGAGTCGTTCCTTCACCACCTCTTCGCGGGCAGGGACGATGAGCAGGGTGTTCCACAACACAAAGAACGCCACCAGTACGAGCACCGTCACGATCGTTCCGAATAGTTCCATGCTTGTCCTCTTCGGACACTCGTGTCCTTGGCTCAGTCGTCGCTCGGCTGCACTCTCCACCCGAGGTTCTCGCGAAAGAGAATTGTGACCTTGGCGCCAGGGGGGATCTCGGCTGCGTCGGAGGTCGCCGGCCAGGTGGTGCCTCGAAACGAGATCCGTCCGTCAGTATGGTTCGACGAGACCGTTTCGACGACCTCCGCGACGGCGCCAAATAGATCGGTGTCCTCCTCGAGCGGCGTGAAGCTCGTGTCGGAGGGAACGAAACGTTGCCGTGTCGACCGCAGGAAGACGATAAACGCCAACGACGACACGAACCACGCCGTGAAGGAGTAGGCGCGGCTGTCGATGAGACCCAGCCAGCGCAAGAGGGCCACCACCATGGCGCCCAGGCCGAGGAACATCGCAACCAGGCCCGGGAGAAGCAACTCGCTCGCGAGGATGATGATGCCGCCAAGGAGCCACAGCCAGGTGATCGTATCTGGCGACATACGCCGTTATGCCTCGAGGTTCCTCTCAAGAATCGGTGCAAGGAGAGCTGGTCCTCGCTACTGGCAAATGGCCTGTTATCAGCAGTTTCAGAGTGTCGCGAACGGCCATGCATCTAAGAGCGGGTCCCTCGCTGACCGAACCTACGACAGCGGCCAGAGGCCGGATTGCACCGAGCCGCCGGCTTCCGAGGCGGTCCGTACACGACAGGCCAGCGACAGCCGTCGGAACGAGTCAGGCCGCCGGCTTCGGCAAGCCTCAGCCTCACCGCGGCGTAAGCATTGTCGAATCAGCACCTTGCGGTGGGAGAGGCTGCCGCCGAGCAGGCCCCCCACCAAAAGCAGGGCCCGCGCAGGCGGCGGTCGCTTCAGCTGCAGACGACCGTGAAATTGCCCGGTCTCTGGGCCTATTCCTCACCTACACTCCCCTGATGCGTCACCCAGATCACCCCAAAATCCTGCATACACTTGTGGGAGGAACCTACCTCGAACGCACTTCGCACGGCCAGGTTTCTTCGGGCATGACTCCCGACTCCCCGTCAAGACATGGCCGACGACACTACGGTAGGCGGCGGTCCAGGATGCCGAAGCGCGGCCGCGCTTCCAGCGCCGGCGAGGCCCACGAGCATCAGCCCGATGAACGGCGCGGCGTAACTGCCGGTGGCGTCGAATGCGAGTCCGGCCAACCAGGGACCCAGGCCGGCCACCACACCCGTGATCGTCATCCGGATCCCGGCGGTCACCGAGAACGCCCGCCGACCGAAGAAGTGGGAGAACACGACCGGAATGCTGATGTAAGCCAGACCGAACCCCACGCCAATCAGCGAGACCGCCGCCAACGCCATCGTGCTATCGGCGGCCAGGAGCAACCCGCCGGCGCCGAGCCCTTCGAGGGCGAGGGCCACCGCCAAGGCCCACTGTGGCGGAACCCAATCGCCGATGGCGCCCATCAGGCGGCCGCCGATGGACACCAGCACCATCGTCCCCACGAAACCGATGGCGCCCGCTTCGGGGTGTCCGAGATCGGTCAGATGCAACGTGAGGTGCGCGGCCGCGGTGTTGTAGGGAACCGCATACGCGACCCCGCACACAATCATCAGCGCGAATTGCGGGGTGCGAATCGCCTGTGCCGCCGTCCACTGGTCGGCGACCGCCGCCCTCTCTTGGGCGTTGACGTCCGCTGATCGGTCCGGTTTACCGCCGTCTCGTTCTTGTCCGACCGTCTCGGGTGTTTCTCGCACGAAGACGCCCGCGAGCACCGCCAGCGCCCCCGACAGCGCGGCGATCGCGATCCACCCGGTTCGCCAGTCGTAGTACTGCAGCACCCAGGCGTCGGCCGGTGCCACCAGGCGGCCGACGATACCGCCGGACGCGAAGATGATGCCGAGCACGAGCGCCCGGCGGCGCAGGAACCAGTTCTGTCCCAGCGTCTGGGCCGGCACGATCGTCGAGAACCCGATGCCCATGCCTCCCAGCAGCGAGAACCCGACGTAACAGTCGAAGACGGTCTCCGCCCGACTGAGAAACAGCAAGCCGACCGCCGTCAGGCAGAAACCCGCCGCCATCACACCGCGAAGGCCAAACCGCGCGATCGCCAAGCCCACGAGGACGCCGACACACTGATACAGCACGCTGAAGAGCCCGAAGACTCCACCCACGTCGCCACGATCGACGCCGAGATCGGAAACCAGGCGTGGCGCAAAGATGCCCCAGCTGTAATAGACCGGCGCCATGCCAAGCCCGTAGCACAGCCCGGCGACGAGCACGATGACCCATCCGTAGAACGAGCGCGGACGCATGGCAAGAGGATGCCGGACTGGGTTACGGCTCCACCCGCGGCAACGGTTTGCGAGGCAGACGCTCGTCGCGCATGGCGGTGTTGTACGCGAACGTCGCGACGACCACGGCCATTTGGATCACGTCGTCTCGCTGAACCCGATCGACAACATCCATGTTCGAGTGATGGGTCCGCGAGTTGTACTCCAACCGATCTTGAATGAACTGGAACGCGGGCAGACCGATGGCGTCGAACGAGACGTGGTCGGTGCCGGAGACCCGCCGCGGCCCGAGCGTGGCCACCCCGAGGTCGCGCATCGACGCGATCCACTCGTTGAAGACCGGTGCGACCGCGTAGTTCTCCTGCAACCAGACACCCCGCAGCCGGCCGGCGCCATTGTCGATATTGAAGTACCCAGACAGTTGTTCGTGCGCCGGCCTGAGGGTCATTGTGGTCCTGTCGCCAAAATGACGTCGGACATACTCGCGTGACCCGAGCAGCCCCTGTTCCTCGGCTCCCCACAGCGCCAATCGGATCGTGCGTCGGGGACGGGCCCCGACGACCTGCAAGATGCGCATCACTTCCATCATCGCGGCGACCCCGGCCGCGTTGTCGGTGGCGCCGGTCCCGGCATGGGTCGTGTCGAAGTGCGCACCGATCATCACTACTTCGTCCGCCAGATCGGTACCCGGAATCTCGGCCAACAGGTTGAACGCATTCATCTCGTCTGGCGCGACCGTTTCCGGATGGAACTGCGCCTCGACGTGCAGCTCGACCTGCACCGGCAGTCCCTTGTCCAGAATCCGCACCATCCGGTTGTAGTGTTCGACGGCCAGGGTGACCGCGGGCACCAGGCTGCCGGCCTCCTCGTTCCGAGGGCCGCCGACGCCGACGAAGATCGTCCCGCCATCGGTCCGCTGGGTCTGATACGGCAGCCCGGAACCGGCGCCCATGGTGACCGCGTCGCTACCCCGATCCAGGACGGCGACCACGCCCTCTTCCACGTAGAACTGCTGGACCTGGGCCGTGAATGACGGGCCGGCGCGACGTGGACGTGGGGCGGCCAGCGCCGGCGGCACCTGAGTCTGCGCGGCGTCCGCGAGCTGCGCGTCGTTCATCCGCAGCACCACATCGCCTTCCAGCAGCGGGACCTCGCGTGCCGGTTGCGGCAACACGATCTTGCCGCGCAGGGCGCCGCGGTATGTCTCGAGGTCGGCTGGGACGCTGATATCGGTCCGCACCACCTCGGCGGTCACAGTCCCGTCGGTACTCGACGACCAGGACCGCGGATACCCGATCAGGGGCATCACTTGCGGCTCGATCATGTGTGCGTGGAACCGCCGCAGTGACCATCCCTGGCCGAAGGCAAAACGTTCCTCGTGCACGTCGGTCAGCCGCCAGGCGCGCAATTGTTCCATCGCCCAGCGACGGGCGTCCTCGATGGCCGGGGTACCGGTGACGCGCGGACCGTACACGTCGCTCAGCCAGCTGACATGTTCCATGGCCTGCGAACGAGACAACCCCTCGTCCCGAATGGCAGCCAGCGTGGCCTGATCCACCGGCTGGGCCGCCGCAATTCCTGCGGTCGTGCCGTAGGAGACAATCAGCCCGCCCGCCATCACCAACCCTCGCAACCTCAGTGACATCAATTCCGCTCCCGGCAACCAGTGGTAAACGTGGTGCGTGGACAATCTCGTGATCCTTACACGACGCAGCCCCGCCGTGTGCTTTTCGCCCGTATTGCCAGCTTGTCCCGTAGCGTCAGGATCGTCGTCGGGCTCAACGAAATGGTAATCGGGCTCCCTACCGCGTCATCCGATCGCAGGGGCCGAACCGCGAGCCATGCCCAGATTTGCGCACTGCTCCGGTCCGTCGCCGTACCCGCGTATTACGGTACGGTACTTGAAGGTCAACAAGGGCCGGACGCCTGCCGCGCCGTGCATGGAACCCCAATGGGCGAGTTAGACCAACAGCCGGTGCCACAGTCCCCCTCGGACGTCAGGGTAGCCCCCCGGCCGTGGCAGCCGCCGAAAGTGTCCCAGAAACCGCGACAGAACGGAATACAGCTGAAGGTCGACCAGGTGGAGGGCGGTCGCGGCAGGCCGGGAGGCGTCGTCGAGTCTGACTCGTGGTCCTCGGACGACTCCTCGAATCGACGTCCGATCAAGGACGACTGGACGTTCACGACGACCGATGAACCGGTGGCTCCCGAAGTGCCAACGGTCACAGAGCAGCGCGCTCGACGGCCATCGCTCCTGTTGTTGCTGGCGGTGGCCCTGGTGGCCAGCGTCAGAATCTGGACGCCGGCGGGGCTCCAGGACCAGGCGGCGAACGTCCTCGAGCTGTTGTTCTGGACCGAGGTTCCGGTCACACGGACGGCGCCGGGGCCAGCCCCGCTGGTGGGACAGCTCGACGTGACCTCAGCCCCATCCGAAATTGAGGTGGTTGTGGACGGGGAGCCACGGGGGATCACCCCGGTGCAACTCGTGCTCACCGCGGGGCGACACGAGCTGTTGTTCGTGAGCCCTCTCGGGGAAGTGCGACGGACGGTGCGTATCCTTCCTGGCCATCGCACGCTCTTCAGCGAGGCGATTTTCCCGGGCTCGCTGGTCGTGACATCGAGGGAAGACGTCGAGGTCCGGGTCGGCGCCCGACCGATGGGCACCGGCGCGGTACGGGTCGGCACCCGGCCGATGGGCACCACCAAAGGCGGCTCCGGCGACAAGGAGCTGGTCTTGCCGCCCGGCGCCTATGTCGTCAACCTCACGAACTCGAACACCGGGAACCAGAGCGCCCACCGGGTCGAGATTCTTCCGGGACAGGTCGTGCGTCTGGACGCTGACGCCACCCCCGGCAACTGATCACGCACAACGGCGTGGGCGCGCAGACCGGCGTTGTGCTCCGTCCCGGCGGAGCGCATAATCACGCATGGGCCGCGCCAACCATCCACGCACAGACCAGCCTCGGCTGGCCGACACCATCCTCCGAGACATCCGTTACGGGGCGCGCAACCTGTGGCACCATCCCGGCTACAGTCTGCTGGTCCTGGCCACGCTGGCGCTGGGTATCGGCGCCAACACCGCGATTTTCAGCGTGGTCAATGGCGTGCTGCTCCAGCCGCTTCCCTATCAGGATGGACACGAACTGGTGCTGGCCCGGCAACAGGCGCCCGGGGCGGGTGCCGACAACATCCCCTTCTCGGTCAAGGAAATCATCGACTACCGGGATCAACTCGAGAGCCTGGACGGGTTTGTCGAGTATCACGGCATGGCGTTCACGTTGCTCAACCGCGGCGAACCGGACCGCGTGTTGACCGGCGTCGTCTCAGCGAACTTCTTCGACGTGCTGGGCGTGCAGCCGCTCTTCGGGCGGTCGTTCGTCGACACAGACGACGACCTGGGCGCCGAAGCGGTGCTCGTGCTGAGCTACCCCTACTGGCAGCAACGTTTCGGCGGAGACCCGGACATTGTCGGCGCCGTGTTCGAGATGAACGACCGACCACACACGGTGGTCGGGGTGTTGCCGCCGATTCCGCAGTATCCACGCGACAACGACGTGTACATGCCGACGTCCGCGTGTCCCTTCCGGGCGCGTGGGGAGGCGCGGATGCATGAAGACCGCACCGCGTTCCGTGGCATGGTCGCCTTTGGGCGTTTGCAGGACGGGGTCGGAACCCAGGAGTTCGGCGCTGATCTGGCCACCGTGGCGGGGCGGCTCGGGCAGGATTTCCCGGACGTGTATGAACCGGGCTCCGGCTACACCGCCGTCACCACCCCGCTCGCGGACGAGTTGACCAGCAACGCTCGGCCCATGTTGTTGATTCTGCTTGGCACCACCGGGCTCGTGCTGCTCATCGCCTGCGCCAATGTCGCCAACCTCACGCTGGCCCGGATGAAGGGACGAGAGCGGGAACTGGCGCTGCGCTCCGCCCTCGGCGCGGGTCGAGGCCGCATCCTGACGCAATTGCTCACCGAGACCACACTGCTGGGACTCGCTGGGGGGGCGTTGGGGCTTGTCCTCGCGTGGGCCGGGCTCGACCTGCTCGTATCATTCGCCGGGCTGTTGACGCCGCGAACCAGCCAGATCGCACTTGACGGGTGGGTACTCGTCTTTACCCTGGCCATGTCCGTCTCGACCGGGCTCGCCTTCGGACTCGTCCCGGCGCTCTCGGCCCGAGGCAGCGTGTCCACCGCACTGAAGGAAGGGAGCGGGCAAAGCACCGACAGCGCCAGCCGGCACTGGTTTCGCCAGGGCCTGACGGTGGCGCAGGTCGCGGTGTCGTTCATGCTGTTGATTGGCGCCGGCCTCCTGCTGGCCAGCTTCTACAAGCTGCAACAGGTCGACCCGGGGTTCAATCCGGAGAACGTGCTCACCGCTGAGGTGTTTCCCAACTGGTCGAAATACCGCACGCCCGACAGTCGGCGGCAGCTCTTCACCGGCGTGCTCGATCGCATCGAGAGCCGGCCCGGTGTGCTCTCGGCGGCGGCCGCGAGCGACGTCCCGCTCGACGGGCGACCGGCGCAGCAGCAAGCCTTCGATATCGAGGGCCGCGAGCACGAAGACCCGGACCTGCGGCCCCGTCTCGACGTGCGCGTGGCCAGTCCGAAATACTTCGAGACCATCGGGATTGCCGTCCTCGCTGGCCGGACGTTCACCAATCTGGATGATGAGGAGCGCCCCGGCGTAGCGATCGTCAGCCGCTCGCTGGCCGAGCGCCACTGGCAGGCCACCGACCCAATCGGCCAGCGCGTGACGCTCAACGGCGGCGACGACTGGCTCACGATTGTCGGCGTCGTCGGCGACGTGCGGCATGACGGGCTCGAGAGCGCTCCCCCGGACGCGCTCTATCGCCCGTTTCTCCAGGTCTCGGGCGCCACCCGCATCCTGGTGCGGGCGCGGACGGACCCGCTGTCGCTCGCGACGGAGGTGCGCGAAGCGGTGCACGCGGTCGACCCTGAGCAACCCGTGGAACGCTTCAGCACCTTAGCCCAGACCGTCAACGACACGCTCGTGACGAGACGTCTGACCATGACGCTCCTGGTGCTGTTTGCGGGGCTGGCGCTGCTGATCACGATCACCGGCATCGCCGGGGTCATCGCCACGTCGGTGAGCCAGCGCACTCGCGAATTCGGCGTGCGCCTGGCGCTTGGCGCGCCGCCGTCCAGCCTCGTCAGCATGGTGTTGCGCCAGGGCCTGACCATGGTGGTGCTCGGCTTGATTCTCGGGCTGGCCGGTGCCGCCGCGCTGAGCCGCGTGCTCTCCAATCTGCTGTACGAGACCGCGCCCACCGACCCGTCGACGTTCCTCGCGGTGTCGCTCGTGCTGCTGGGCGCGGCGCTGTTTGCCTGTCTGATTCCCGCACGTCGGACGATGCGCGTGGATCCGATGATTGCGCTGCGGGCGGAATAGGGACTCCCGAGCCGCATTCTTGTCACGGGGCCGTTCACGCTCAGGGAGCGAACGGCCGATAGACGACCCGACAGCCCAAGGGTACCATCATGCGCATCACTCGACTGATCAAGTACGTCGGTATCGCAACCATCGCGGCGGGCATCGGATTTGTTGCCGGGGGCGGTGACCTGCCTGTCGACCTCGACGCCGCGCCTGAACAGCTTGTGGCGCGCGCCCGCGAGGCGGTGGACGAGTTGGAGAAGCTGGACCAACAGACTGCCCCAGTGACCGATGCCCTGAACTCTCTTCGCGAGAAGTTCGTCGCGGGGGCCCGCCGTCTCGCGGGCTTCATCGCCGACTAAGGGCGCTCTGCCTGGAGTACCAGCAACAGTTCGTCGATCAGCACGTATCCGCTGCCCCACCCCGCCCGGTTGCAGGTCGAACTTGTGGATGATCGTTTCGACCCCGGGGCCATACCAGCGGTGCAGCATGGCAGGGTCGGTCCAGGCGCGCCACACCAATCGCGTGGCGCGTCGAACAGGCGTTCCAATCGATACTCTGGTCGGTCACTCATGGGTGTTTCCCTTCGCTTCGGCTCGCTTCAAGTGAAGGAGGACGGTATCGAGTTGGTCAAAGTTCGTCCCCCAAAATGCTTTGAATTCGATCAGCCAGTCGACGGCCAGCGCCATCTTTTGGGCCTTCAGTCGCGCCGGACGGCGTTGTTCGTCGACATCCCGCTCAATCAACCCGGCGCGCTCAAGCACCTTCAGGTGCCGTGACACCGCTGGTTGGCTCATTTTAAATGGGGCCGCGATCTCATTGACCGAAGCCTGACCATCTGCGAGCCGCGACAGGATCGCCCGTCGTGTCGGGTCGGCGAGGGCCGCAAAGATGGCGTCGAGATTTGACGGCGTCTTTGCATAACCAACTTGTTCCATAAGTATATTGGAATATACATCCACCACTGCGTCAACGGTATGTGGCTGCACCGAAGCTCACTGGTTTGGTTGTCGTGGGCGATGCCGGGTGCCGGCGGCCGGACCCGCACCAGAGACGCGGCCCGGAGGGGGGGCAGAAGCAGTAGCGAATGTGTGGCAGGCCGCGCGGTCAGTCGGGACGTCGCGCACGGATGATCTTCACGACGTCGAGATACACCGGCTCGACCTCCACATCCACGAACCCGGCCCGCCGTACGTTGTCCGGCGTATTCCGGTTCAGCTCGGGGCCCAGCCGGCGAGTCAGGGGGGTCATGAGGTCGAGCATCAGGCCGAACGGAAAGAAACGGCTGCCGGTGTGTTCGAACATGCCGAGCGTTCCGCCGGGCTTCAGTACGCGACCCAAAGCGCGTAGACCATCGACCGGGTTCGGCACCGAACAGAACGTACAGGAGGTGAACGCCTGATCGAAGGTCGCCGGCGGGTAGTCGAGGTCGTGCACGTCGAGATGGCGGAGCGCGAGGTCTCCGTCGTACTGCTCGGCCCGGGGTCGAGCCTGGTCGAGCATACGCTCGCTGATGTCGAGGGCGGTGATGCGGCGACCGGGCGGGAAAAACTGTATGTCTTGTCCGGTGCCAATGGCCAGGAACAGCACGTTGCCGGCCATTTGTGAGAACAACTGCCGTTTCCAGGGCTCCCAGCGACGCTCGGGCCCAAACCCGTTCATTAGGTCATAGCCCCGGACCGCGTTGTCCCACTTTCGTTGGGTGGCGATATCCATCAGAACAGACGCTCTCCTACCGCACTCACGAGACCCGCCGACGATGTTGCCCCTGAATGTAGACGTTGAGACCGTAGGTCGCCAGGAGAGCCAGCAGCCCCAGCGCGGCACCAAGAGCAAGGGCAGCGCCGGTCGACATCGGCCCGCTGGCGGCCCGCATCCCGACGACCATGCCGGACAACATGCCGGAGAGCATCACCGGCAGCATGAGCTCCATCGCACCGAACAAGACGGAGAGCCCGACCGCAGCCGGCAGCGCAACGAAGTCGCCGACCAGCATCCCCAACACCATGGCCAGCGTCATCGGCCAGGTCTCGCCGACGACGGACGCCACGACGAGGGCGACAAGCCCGCCGACGGCGGTGTTGCTGACGAGATCGCCGAGCAAGAAATATGGTCGGCGCTCCATGATCCGCTCGTCAGTGTGCCCGGCCGCCGGCGCCGACACGGGCCGCAACCTCAACCGGCGACCGGGCTCGGCCACCGTCATATTCACGAACCTAAGCGGGGCTCGGTTTCACCGAAGCCGCCATCTGCCGGCTCGACGCTCAGGCGCATTCAGGCGCGGAGATGCGGCTCGAGCGCGGCGAAACGGTGCTCGATTTCATCTATCTGCGG